>CAZEXX010000107.1:0-11768 GCA_964516885.1 uncultured Anaerolineales bacterium
CTGCTCATAGGGTATGTCGACAACCTGAGGGAGCTTGCAGAGCCGCTGAACGGCCGCACGACCCGGGCTTTCGCGGACCTTCTACAGGGAACTGAGTCCCTGATCATCTACGGCTTGACCGAACGTGATGGGGACGACCTGTACATATCAGCGCCGGTGGTGTCGCAGAACGGCGTGATTGCGAATTACCGAAAGACGCATCTGTGGTGGAATGCGAAAGGCCTGCGCTATGAGCCCGGGTTCTACAAGCCTGGCGATCGGCTCGTCACGTTCGACTTCAGAGGTCACACCTGCGGGATTATGATCTGCTACGATGGCGATTTCCCGGAGATGACCCGCTCCTATGCTCACCTGGGCTGTTCGGTCCTCTTCTGGTTGAACAACCGCAACAGTCGTGGACATACTGAGGTCAGACGGCTTGCATCGGGGAATTCGATGATCATGGCCGTGTCGTGCTGCTGTGGGCCAGATGAACAAGGACACATGTGCAGTGGCGGTAGCAACATCACAGGACCATCGGGGCAATTGCTCGCCGAGATCTGGGACCAAGAGGGGATCATCGTGCACGATGTTGATCCGGAGGATGCTCTGGCCCAGAGGGAGACCAACCCCTGGTTTGTGGGGCAGCGTCGCGACCTATACCGGTGACTGAGCCACTGAGCGACCGGCTTTAGGCTGCAGTTCGGGAGTTGACATACAGATACGACTGATTCGAAGCGCGACGTTGCGCATTGAGTACGCGGGCCGGACCTTCATCATCGACCCTTACCTCGCTGCCAAGCATGCGATGCCGTCCTATACAGGGGCTTCACCCAATCCATTGATGGATCTGCCCTGTGCTCCGGAAGCGGTCATTGATGGGATCGAAATGGCCCTGATATCGCACTTGCATTCCGATCACTTCGATCCTGCAGCCCGGCGCTTGCTGCCCAAGGAGCTTCCTATTCTGTGCCAGCCGGGTGACGCAGCAGCGCTCGGGAAGCAGGGCTTCGCCAACCTGCTGCCGGTGGACGACGTGAGGATGTGGCAAGGCATCACGATACGGCGCGTGGCAGGGCAGCACGGCTCGGGGGACGTTCTCAGAGAGATGGGTGAGGCGTCGGGATTTGTGTTTCAGGCCAACGATGCGCCCACGGTCTACTGGGTTGGCGATACTGTCTGGACCGAGGCCGTAGCCGACACGCTGCGGCTCTATCGGCCCGAGGTCGTCATCACCCACTCGGGTGGGGCGATGTGGGGTGATCACGTGTTGATCATCATGGATGCCGCTCAGACCGTCGAGGTCTGCCGCGCAGCACCGGAGAGCATCGTGGTCGCGGTGCACATGGAGTCTCTCGACCATCTGACCGTGTCGCGCCGAGAGCTGCGAGCCTACGCTTCAAGCCACGGCATTGAGGCTGACCGGCTTCTCATACCCCAAGATGGCGAGGACCTGATGCTATGAAGATGGATGAGGTCACACAGGTCAACCAAGGTCTGTGGGACCGTTTGGTAGACGAGGGCTGCGGATTCACGCTGCCGTGGCTTGACATGGATCGGAACATCATCCGGCAGCTGGCGAGCGGTGAACTGGACCCGGTCCCCGAATCGCTTCAGGAGATGTATCCGGCGCACTTGCTGGCAGAGGTACGCGACCGGGACGTGCTCTGTCTGGCATCCGGCGGTGGCCAACAGTCGGCGGTGTTCGGGCTGCTGGGTTCGCGCGTGACCGTGGTGGATTTGACAGAGGGCCAATTGGCCGGGGATCGGCAGGCAGCTGAGCATTACGGATATCCGGTCACCGCGATCCAGGCAGATATGCGTGATCTCTCCTGTCTGGGTGACGAGACGTTTGATATGGTGTGGCAGGCGCCTTCGCTATCCTATGTTCCCGATCTGCAACCGGTCTTCGCCGAGGTCTACCGGGTGCTGCGCAGCGGTGGTGTTTACCGCGCGGAATTCGGGAATCCCGCCACCCAGTTTCTGGATATGGATGCCTGGGACGGCGAGGGGTATCGCGTTACCGTGCCCTATGCTGTCCGTCGTCTGGAGGACGATGACCGCGCGGATTACCGGCACTTCCTGAGCGATATCTTCAACGGTCTTGTCGGGGCCGGCCTGTCGATCCTTGAGGTCCAGGAGGCGTCCTATCATTTCCGGCCCTTGGGGGATGCTGAGCCCGGCGGATGGGATCACTGGCTAACCTTCGTCGGGGGTATGTTCGCTGTGGTGAGCCGCAAGGGAGAGAAGAATGGAGAATGGAGAATCAGCGAATGCTGATTCTCTGTACAGGACTCTGAGCCACCGGGTCTCCGCCATTCTGTTCTGCTGTTCTTGGCGGTTTTGCGCGAGACAATCTTTGCTCTTGGCACAGGCAGGATTTGACGCTGCGGGGGCTTGCGTAAGTTGCGGCATCTGGTAGCCTGTGGGGTAGATCAGACCAGGGCATTGAGCTCATTGAGGAAAGAAGGCTATGGCAGAAGATCAAGTTATCTATTCGATGAACCGCGTGGGGCGGGTTTACCCACCCAACCGGCAGGTGTTGCGCGATATCTCGTTGGGCTTCTTCTATGGGGCGAAGATCGGTGTTTTGGGCCTGAACGGGTCCGGCAAGTCCACGTTGCTGCGGATCATGGCCGGTGTCGATCCCGACTACCTCGGCGAGATCGCCATATCCAAGGGCTATTCCGTGGGCCTACTGGAGCAGGAGCCCCGCCTCGATGACGAGAAGACAGTGCTGGAGATCGTGCAAGAGGGGATTCAGCCCATTGTGGACCTAATGGCTCGCTATGATGCCATCGGTGATGCCTTCGCCGAGGCCGATGCGGATTTCGATGCGCTCATTGCCGAACAGGCCGAGATTCAGGAGGAGATTGACCGGGTGGACGGATGGAACCTGGAGAATCACCTGGAGATCGCAATGGAAGCCCTGGGCTGTCCGCCGGCGGAGATGAAAATCAAGGTGATCTCGGGTGGAGAGCGACGGCGTGTTGCGCTGACCCGTCTGCTGCTGCAGGAACCGGATATCCTGTTGTTGGACGAGCCGACCAACCATTTGGACGCCGAGTCAACGGCCTGGTTGGAGCGACACCTGCGTGACTACAAAGGCACGGTCATCGCTGTGACGCACGACCGCTATTTCCTCGACAACGTGGCCGGCTGGATCCTGGAGCTGGATCGCGGCTACGGCATTCCCTGGAAGGGCAACTACTCATCGTGGCTGGAGCAGAAAGAGGAGCGGTTGCGGTTGGAGGAGCGGACTGAATCCAAACGGCAGAAGACGCTGGCGCGCGAGCTAGAGTGGATCCATATGTCGCCCAGGGCGCGGCAGGCCAAGGGTAGGGCACGTGTGACAGCCTATGAGCAGCTGCTGAGCCAGGAGTTTGAGCAGCAACGTCAGGATCTGGAGATCTACATTCCGCCTGGCCCCAGACTGGGTGACATCGTGCTCGAGTTCAAGGGCGTGTGCAAGAGCTACGGGGATCGCGTGTTGATCGACAATATGGATGCCCTGATCCCGCCGGGCAGCATCGTAGGCGTCATCGGCCCGAACGGCGCCGGAAAATCCACGATGTTGGGGATGGTCACGGGACAGGTGGCGCCCGACGGGGGTACGATCCGGATCGGTGAGACGGTCCAATTGGCCTATGCCGACCAGTTCCGGGCACTGGATGATGAGAAGACGGTGTGGGAGGAGATCTCGGAGGGTGCCGACCATCTGACCCTGGGCAACCGGAAGGTCAACTCGCGTGCCTATGTCGCTTCGTTCAACTTCGCCGGCTCAGACCAGCAGAAGCGAACCAACGCACTGTCCGGTGGTGAGCGCAACCGCGTGCATCTCGCTAAGACGCTCAAAGCCGGGGCCAACGTCATCATGCTCGACGAGCCCACCAACGATCTGGACGTGAACACACTGCGGGCGCTGGAAGATGCCTTGGGGGCTTTTGCCGGCTGTGCCATAGTCGTCAGCCACGATCGCTGGTTCCTCGACCGCGTTGCGACACACATCTTGGCCTTCGAGGATGACGGCCACGTGCGCTTCTTCCTCGGCAACTGGTCTGACTACGAGGCCAGCAAGCGAGAGCGGCTCGGCAAGCAGGCCGGCAGCGGCAAGTACCGGCGGTTGCGACGAGGGTAGACAACGGCTATCCACAGATCTCTCAGATTTCACAGATAGGAAGGAAGCGCATCCCACTAGCGGGATGCGCTTCCTTGGCTCCGGGAACGACAACCGACCTTCTGTTGAGAGTGATTGATGTCCCATAGTAGTGGTGGATATAAATCTGTGAAACGTGCGTGAGCTGTGGATCGAAGTGCTAGACGGTTCGGTGCACCATTTCGTACAGCCGCGGTACCTGTTCCGCCAATATCTCCGGCACCGTGAGTGCGCCGAACTCGGGGCCAACGCCACCGTATTCGAAGGCGATGATCTCCGGTTCGCGCCAAGCACCCTCCCGAATGCGCCCGAGGGCCCAGTCGAAGAAGATCCAGTCATCATCGGTCATCGGCAGGTGGTCGATCCATCGGCCCTGTATCCGTTCGATGTGCTCCGGATCGATGCCGGCGTCCTGCAGCCGGGTGACCCAGACGTCGCCAAAGGTCTGGACTCCGGTGACGTGCATCTCGCAGAGGTGTGAGACGGGCAGGGCATTGACGTAGTCACGCGGGGCCATCCCCAGATCCCGTGCGGCGATGCGCGCGTGCGAGAGATCGAGCAGCAGCCCGCAGCCAGTGGTCTCAACGACGGTGCAAAGGACGTCGGGCATAACGGATGCGCGCAGGTGCATGCCGTAGTACTCGAAGATGTTCTCCCCGACGACGTGATCCGACCCGAAACGCTCGACGAGGGGCTCGATGTCGCGAATCAGCGCCTCTGTGATGACCCTGACCTGGTCGTTCCAGGGTCGATCGACCAGCTCGGGATGGTCCTCAGGCTGCGCGCCCATATGGGCGCTGAACCACGGCGTGCCGGTCTTTGCGCGGAGTTCCTCGAATTGAGCCCAGTCCGGGGCCTTGCCAGTCTCCGTGTTGATCGGTATTCCGGTGCCCATCCCGACCCGTAACGGGAAATGGATGTAGACAGGGGGCTGTCCCCAGGCACGGTCGTCTGTCAGCCCCGCGATGAGGTCAGGCCAGGCGGGGCACTTGTATCTATCGACCGTTGCGAGGCCGCGATTCACCAGGTCGGCCAGCGCGGCCGAGTAGTTTACGGCTAGATCCATCGTCGCGCGCCCTAGAACCGGTCGATGACAGTCACCCCGGTGAGGGCGAAGTCGGTCATCGAGGTCAGCGCGGTGAGGCTCTCCTCCAGCGACACCGTGCCACCGATCAGCCGTTTGGGCTGCAGTCTGCCGCTCATGATCATATCGAGCATTCCCGGATATTGGTGCGCCTGCATCCCGTGGCTGCCGAGGAGCTCCAGCTCTTTGGCGATCACAAGGTTCATCGGGATCAGGGCATCCTTGTAATCGGCCACCATCAGTCCGACCTGGACGTGACGCCCGCGCTTGCGCAAACAGAGCACGGAGTTGCGGCAGGTCTCACTGCTTCCCAATGCGTCGATCGAGACGTGCGCACCACCGCCGGTGAGCTCCTGGATGGCCTCGACGACGTTCGGTACGGCTCTTGAGTTCAGCACGTGTGTGGCGCCCACACTCTTCGCCAGTGCCAGCGCCGCCGGCTTGATGTCGACGCCGATGACCCGCGCCCCCATCGCCTGGGCGATCATAACGGCTGAGAGGCCGACGCCGCCGCAGCCGTGCACGACGACCCAGTCGCCGGGCTGCGTGCGGCCCTGCGCGATGACGGCACGGAACGAGGTGATGAACCTGCACCCGAGGCTGGCTGCGGTGACGAAGTCCAGCTCTTCCGGTAGCTCGACCAGATTCACGTCGGCGTGGGGAATCGCCACATACTCGGCAAAGGAGCCCCAGGCGGTGAAGCCAGGCTGGAAGTAATCGTCGCAGATGTGTTGGTTGCCCGCCAGGCATTCCGGGCAGTGGCCGCAGCCCACGGCGAAGGGGACTGTGACGCGATCGCCCACCTGCCAGCGCTTGACCTCGGGGCCAATTGCTTCCACCAGGCCCGCCAGCTCGTGGCCCGGCACGTGGGGGAGGTGGATGTCCGAATCGTGACCCATCCATCCGTGCCAGTCACTGCGGCAGATGCCGGTGGCCTCGACGCGGATGACGACGCCGTCACTGGCGGGGTCTGGATCCGGGACGTTCTGGATAGATAGTGGTGCTTGGAATGCTTCATATACGGCAGCTCTCATCGAGAAAGACTCCTCGTTTGGTGTGTTTGATTTCCAGGGCTCTATCATACCTTGATATGGCGAAGTGTGAAGATGGGGGGTCTGTCGATACTGCATCCCTGATCCAGGAGATGGGCGCGGAAACCCCGGAGCAGCGGATTGTGATCCGCCACAAGCGTGGAGTGGAGTCATTCTGAGGGGGTTGGTCAAGCGCCGACAGTGGGCGGCTACGCTAGCGAGGGTCTTGTCTGCGAACGAGGCACCCGCCCAGAGACAAGATCCTTCGCTTTCTTGCCGGCTCGATGAGGAAGCCTTGTGGATCTACTCAGGATGACAAGTGTGTCATTCTTACTCACTCAGAATGGCGTGGCCGAGCGGGCCTCGAGGACCAGTGTTTCTGCCAGCTCCGCGCGTTTTCGATGCGGCGATCCCACTCAGCCTTGCGGTCTTGCGCACCCAGCGTGCTATTCTTGCCATATGTAAGCTCGTCGAGGAAGATGATAACGTCCCGCAGACGCAGGGCAATCAGGTTCACGGCCACCGGGCGCGTGGGCTTGCCTGTGTTGAGGAACCAGTGGAAACCGTGGAGAAGCGTGTCAATGAGAATCATGCGCTGCTGAGCCGTCCGAGCTCTGGGAAATCGGTCGACGAAATCCTGGAACAGCGTGATCACGGGTTCTACGCCGCTCAGTTGCTTGTGCTGAATCGTCGCGAAGTAGTCGGCCCAGGAGAGAGACCAGCCGCATGCGCATTGCAGGAGTTCTTCCTTCTGCTTATGATGGGCGACGATGGTCCCACAGAGCGGGCATCTCGCGCGCCCACGGACGGCCTCCATCGCCTGGATGAAGCTCTCGCAACGTGCGAGCAAACTGTAGCCGACATCCACGATCAATTCGTCATCGTAGATGCCCTGCGCATCAAGCTGGTAGAGCCGGCGGATCTTCTCGGGCCTGACGCGTGGAGCCCACTTGGGTAGGGCGTGTAGGTCTTTGATCATGTATGTTCTCACCACTGTGGACACGTTCAATTCTAGTTATTTGGGGCACCCACTCGCTTGACCCGCTCCAGGCGGGCCCCAGTCCGCCTCTGCGCGTCGGCTGATTGCGGTGTCTGGGCGTTTCCCGGAGCGCGGGACTAGGGTCCCGCGCGAGCGTGACAGGCAGGCGCACTCTGTCACAGACGCGGAATCGTCATGCCTCCATCCACCATGATCACCTGCCCGGTGGAGTAGGCGAAGTCCCCGCGCACCAGCGCCGCAGCCGCCTTGGCGATATCCTGGGGGAAGCCCCAGCGCGACTGGACCATCAGTCCTTCGGCGATGAGCTTGTCGTACTTCTCCTGGACTGTGGCGGTCATATCCGTCTTGATGACGCCGGGGCGGATTTCGTAGACGGGGATGTCGAACTCACCCAAACGCGCGGCCCAGAGTTGGGTGGCCATACTCACACCCGCTTTGGACAAGCAGTATTCGCCACGGCTGGGCGATATTACGGTGGATGAGATGGATGAGATGTTGATGATGCAACCCTCGAAGTCTACATGCTCTCCTCTCTGTTCGATCATCCAATTGGCCACGGCCTGAGTCAGGAAATACGGACCCTTCAGATTGATCCCCATCACCCAGTCGTAGCTTTCCTCAGTGGCCTCGAGTATATCGGCACGAACTCTGGGGGCGACCCCAGCGTTGTTGACCAATACGTTGAGATGGCCGAATCTCTTCTTGATTTCGGCCAGCGTTTCAGCGCGTGCTGCAGGATCGGTCACGTCGGCGCGGCAGTAGAGCACACCGGCGCCCAGCGCGCGGAGCTCGTTCAATGCCGGCATCACGACGTCGTCCGGATGGATGTCCATCACGGTGATGTCGAATTCCTCTGCGGCCAGTGCGATTGCGATGCCAAGGCCGATACCCCGGCCGGCGCCGGTGATTAGGGCGGTTTTCTTCATGGGTTGGTCTCCTTGAGTAGCTGTCAGCTCTCAGCTGAAGGCAGTAAGGAGTAAGAAGTAGGGAGTAAGCTCGGTCCAGTTACTGCTTACTTCCTACTCCTTACTCCTGTGCTGTGGGTGACCGCTATTTCGTCAACACCTTCACGTCGTACACGCCGAGCTTGATGACGCCAGTGTTCGTCTCGCCTGTCAGCAGATCGGTATACACAGTGTTGCCAAGGTCGATGCCGCGGACGGCGTCGTTGTAGTTCATCAGGAAGATGAAGGGGCGCTCACCGTCGGTGCGCAGCTGTGCGCTGACGCCGTGGGGTAGGTGTGCGTCGAGGCTGCGGAGCATGTCTAGCTCCTTGGTCAAGGCGCCATAGAAGTCACCCAGGAAACGGTCGTCATTGTTGGAGCTGATGGTGTAGGCACTACCTTCGCCGTACGCGTTGACCGTCAGTGCGGCGCGACCGGCATAGAAGTCTGACTTGTAGGTGGCGAGCACCTGTGCGGTCTCGGGGTGGATCAGGTCGCAGTAGTCGCGGGCGGTGTATTCGCCCTTGAGACCCAGGCCGTTGTCGGTGGTGGGCACGACTGTGTTGGTATCTCCCTCGTACAGCGCGTCAATCTCCTCCGCCCAGATGCCCTGGACCTCGCGCAGCTTCCCGCCCGGCCAACCGCCGAGGAAGACGAGGTCGCTATCGTTGACGATGCCGGACCAGTAGGTGATCACGAGCGTGCCGCCGTTCTTCACGAATTCAGCAATGCGTTCGTCAACGCCCGGGCGGATCATATAGAGCATTGGGGCGATGAGCATCTTGTAGCTTGAGAAGTCCTGCTCCATATCGATGATATCGACGGGAATGCCCTGAGCCCAAAAAGCGCGGTAGTGATGTTTGCAGGCGTCCAGGTACCCTTTGTCCCCGCGGCGGGGGCCTTGAGCGTCGTTCATCGCCCAGGCGTTCTCCCAGTCGTAGATGATGGCGACATCGGGACGAACCGTGGTGCCGATGACATCCTGGAGCTTCTCCAGCTTCTGGCCGAGGTCAGCGACGTCGCGGAAGACGCGGGTCTTCTCATGGCCGACGTGGTCGACGACGGCACCGTGGAACTTCTCTGAAGAGCCCTGGCTCTTGCGCCACTGGAAGTACTGGACCGTGTCCGATCCGTGGGCAACAGCCTGCAGGGAGCTGAGCGCGTGCATTCCCGGCCGTTTGACTTTGGCCGACGGCACCCAGTTCGTGGCACTGGGGACGCTCTCCATCAGCATAAAGGGCTTGCCGCCCTTGAGGCAGCGGTTGATGTCGTGGACGAAGGCGATGTCGGCGGCCAGTTTCACATTGTCGCCCTTGTGCCACATGGGATAGCTGTCCCACGAGATCACGTCGAGGTGCTTGGCCATCTTCCAGTAGTTCAGCCCTGGGAAGGTGCCCATGAAGTTGGTGGTGATGGGTGTATCGGGTGAGAACTGGCGCAGGGCCGTGATCTCGTTCTCCATGAAGTCGATGGTCTGATCGGTGGTGAATCGCTTCCAGTCAAGATTCAGCCCGTGCACTGAGGTCTCGCCGATCTCGCTGGGAGGCTCGATCTGTGACCAGTCGGTGTAGGTGTGGCTCCAAAACGCGGTCCACCACGCCTGGTTCAGCGCGTCAAGCGTCCCGTACTTGGCCTTGATCCAGTCCCGGAAGGCGGCGCGGCACAGGTCACAGTGACAGGCCCCGTTGTATTCGTTGGAGAGGTGCCAGACCAACAGAGCAGGATGATCCTGATATCGCTCAGCCAACTTGGCATTGATAGTGTAGGTTTTCTCGCGATAGACCGGCGAGGTGAAGCAGTGGTTGTGGCGCCGTCCGAAGAGATTGCGGCCCCGGTCAGGGCGCACGCGCAGCACCTCAGGATATTTCTGAGCCATCCAGATAGGGCGCGCGCCGCTGGGGGTGGCCAGAACGGCGTAGCTGTCGTTCTCTGCCAGCATATCCATCACGCGATCGAGCCAGCCGAAGTTGAATTCGCCTTCTGCGGGCTCCAATGCGGTCCAAGCGAAGATGCCGACCGTCATCGCATTGCAGTGCGACAAGGTCATCAGGCGCATGTCCTGTTGCCATACGTCCTCCGGCCACTGGTCGGGGTTGTAATCCCCACCGTGGAGGAAGAGTGGTGCCTTGGGATTGATGGGAGGATACTTGTAGATTGTCATGATTCTCCTCTTCACTGTGAATAGGTGCGCTTCAGATCAGATGCTCCGGCGGGTCCAGCACGTGGGCGACGGTACGACACAGTTTGAAAGTTGCACGTTGGAAGGTTGCACGTTCACAGTCAGGCAGCCTGGCGCCGAATCTGAAACTCGTAACCTGCAACCTGCAACTGTTATTTCCCCATCGCTTTCAGGTTGTCGAGACTACGCTTTGCTGATTCCATGGGCGGGTAGGGGTAGTTTTCCTGCTCGACGATGTACCAATCGGTGACGCCCTGGCTCTCGACGATGTCGAAGACCTCGTGCCAGGCCACGTCACCGTCGCCGATGAGGACCAGGTCCTTATCCGCGGCGTATTCCTTGAGGTGGACGGTAAGCGCGCGTTTGGGGAAGCGCTTGAGGATGTCCACCGGGTCAGCGCCCCCGTGGAGCGCGTTGCCCAGGTCAATCTGCATCACGACGCCGGGTCCGGTGTTGCTGAAGAGGATGTCCCAGCCGGTCTGCCCGGTCTCGTGCGTCAGGAACTCGACGGCGTGGTTGTGGTATCCTGTGACCATCCCCTCAGGCGCCAGCTTGGCCGCGATCTCCTCGAAAATGCCGGCAGTCCGTAACCAGGCAGCAGCCGAATCTCGGTACTCCTCGGCCATCCCGGGGACAACCAGGTACTTGTTGCTCAAGATCCGGTTGAATTCGACAGTCTTGGCCAACTCATCGCCCAAGAGCGTATTGAGGCCGGTGTGGCAGCCGGCCACGCCCAGACCTAGATCGTCCAGCATCTTTCGGATGGCCTTGGCGTCGTAGTCATAGTAGCCGGCGAAATCTACGCCTTCGTAGCCCATCTCGGCTACGGCCTTCAGCGTGCCGGGGAAATCCTTCTGACAATTCTCACGGACGGAGTACAGCTGCAAAGCGATCGGAATGCGGGTCATAGGAGGCTCCTTTTTGGGTATTCTGCTGGATTCTGGATGTCACGATTCACGATTCACCCACCCTCCGCAGTCCTGAATCGTGAATCGTGAATCGTGTGCTTGACTGATCATTTCGTCGCAAAGACCGTTTCCCCGCGTCTCCGCGCCCACTCTGCGACGCGCGTGGGGTCACCACTCCAGAGACGTTCTCTGCCCCATTGGTTGGCTGCCGGGCGGCCAGCGCACGTGATCTTGATGACGGGGAAGAGCGGTGTCGGCCGGGTGCGCGGGAGGCCGTGGATGAAGAGCTCCTCTCCCTGCTGTTCGAAGGCAAGGGGCTGCCCGGTTGTGAGCAGTTCGACGCGCTCCACCGGTGTCATCAAGTCGGCCAATCGCAGGGTGGGGCGCCCGTCCCAGAAACGGATGAGTAGGTAAAGCGCGTTGTCCACTGTGGTCTGCCACCCGCGCGTGATGAACTCCGTCAGGTCACCGCCATCGTTGCCGTAAA
>CAZEXX010000108.1:0-11767 GCA_964516885.1 uncultured Anaerolineales bacterium
CTTTCGGGTCAGGGCAAGCCCAGAGGCCGGGGGCTCCCGGACATCCAGAGATAGAAATGGCACTCGTCGAATTGGCTCGAACCACAGCCGATGTGCGCTATCTTGAACAAGCCGCCTACTTCGTGGATGCTCGCGGGCACGGGCTGCTTGGCAACAGCGCCTACCACCAGGATCACCAACCACTGCGCGAGACAGAACGCCTCACAGGACACGCCGTGCGCGCCGCGTATCTCGTCGCCGGCGCCGCGGACGTTCTGGCGGAGACCGGTGAGGCGGCGTTGGGCGAAGCCCTAGATCGGCTGTGGCAGCACATGCACGCTCGGCAGATGTACGTTACCGGCGGGCTCGGCAGCCGCCACCGAGGCGAGGCCATTGGCGCAGACCACGAACTCCCCAACGCCCTTGCCTATGCGGAGACATGCGCCGGCATCGCCAACGTCATGTGGGCGTGGCGAATGCTCCAGCTGCACGGTAACGCCGGCTACGCGGATCTCATGGAGCGCGCGCTCTACAATGCCGTCCTGCCGGGCATCTCGTTAGCCGGCACAACTTACTTCTATGTGAACCCGCTCGCCACCGACGGGCAGGCTGAGCCCGGTGGCGAGATCACCCAGCGTCAGCCCTGGTTCGGCACTGCCTGCTGCCCCACCAATATCTCAAGATCCCTGGCGGCGTTCCCCGGAATGCTGTACAGCGTCACCGACGGAACAGTGTGGGTCCACCACTACGCAGCCAATGAGGCCCAACTAACACTGCCCGACGGCACACAGTTGCACATCATCCAGCGGACACGTTATCCCTGGGATGGGCTGGTCACAATCGAGATACTCAGCGAAGGCACGTTCACCCTCAAGGTGCGCATCCCCGGGTGGTGCGCCGCGCAGGAAGAGCGCTTCCAGCCCACCATCAACATCAACAGCGTGCCCTACACCGGCGAAGTGCAACCGAGCCACTACGTCACAATAGAGCGCTCGTGGTCCGTGGGAGATGCTGTTTGCATCCGGATGCCAATGCCCATCCGCCGGATTGGCGCACACCCTCACCTTCTGGAGAATACCGGTCGCACAGCGCTCTTCCGTGGCCCCCTACTCTACTGCCTGGAGGGGGTGGATCACCTCCAACACGACCTCCGCGACATCATCCTACCCCCCAGCGGAGCTCTCACAAGCACCTTCCACACCGATCTATTGGGGGGAGTTCAGGTGATCCAGGGAATTGCATCAGCCGTCACCATCGATGCCGCGTGGACAGCCTCTCCCTATCCAGCGGTTGAACCGCCCGAGGGTGCGGCGTCAACGCTGGAGCTCACAGCGATTCCCTACTTCGCGTGGGCCAATCGAAAACCCGGCGCGCTGCAGATCTGGCTGCGCCGCCCCTGACCCCGCTGTAGCAACCGGCAGACATCCATCCCAGTGCACGCAGAAGCCCCCCCGCAGTGCGGAGGGGCTTCTCTCATCATCCAGCATCGACAGCACCATCAGCGTCCCGGAACTCGCGAGACGAACTAGGCAGCCACCTCGCGGTCACCAGCAGCCGGGACCTCTGGCAAGCCAGACGCCTCAGAGGTGAGGTCCTCGAGCTTGCCGCTGGCGATGAAAAGCGTACGCTCGGCAATATTGGTCGCCCGGTCAGCGAAGCGCTCCACTGCGTGAGAGGCCCGGATCAGGTTGGTGGCACGCCGGATCGTCGAGGGGTCTTCCAGCATATAGGTGATCAGTTCGCGGAAGACCTGGTTGTGCAGACCATCCACCTCGTCATCACGGCTGATGATCTCACGAGCAGCCTCGGCATCCAAGCTGGCCAGCGCACGAACTGCCTCGTGGAGCATCTCGGTCGCGATCACCACCATGCGCGGCAGATCGATCAACGGCTTCAACAGCGGTTCGGTGTAGACAGCCAGCGTGACCTTGGCCACACCTGCCGCGTGATCACCCATACGCTCCATCTCCACAGCTGAGTGCATCATGCCAATGATCGCACGCAGGTCAGACGCAACCGGCTGCTGAGTTGCGATCATATCGACACAGAACTGCTCTATCTCATAGCGCAGTACGTTGATGGGATCATCCGAACGGATGACGTCCCTGGCCAACTCGGCGTCGCGGTTCTTTAGCGATTCCATGCCACGGTGCAGAGCTTCACTCACCAACGCCTCCATACGGAACAGCATGTCCCGCAGTTCGTTCAGCGCCTTATCCAATTCAGTTCGAGTTGCCATTCTCTTCTCCCATACTTGATGGTCACCCCTCAACAACTAGTATAGGCAGGTCAGCCGAGGTGGCAACCAAGATCACCATACCTGGCCGCGTTGCATCCAGCTCAGAGGATGCTAGAATGGCATCGTGAGAATTCAAAACACGGCGGGGCCCCACGAACGGCCTGCGGTCGGAAAGCGAGATCCCGTGAACCTGATTGGCGGCATTGAGGGCGGAGGCACTAAGTTTGTCTGCGCAGTGGGCACCGGCCCGGACGATATCCGTGAGGAGATTCGCTATCCCACCAGCACGCCCGAGGAATCCATCGGCAAAGCTTTGGCCTTCTTCAGAAACCTTGACGGCGTGCGCGCAGTGGGTATCGCCTGTTTCGGCCCACTCGACCCCAATCCCAAGTCGGAAACCTTTGGCTACGTCACCACGACTCCCAAGCCCGGCTGGGCAAACACCGAGTTCGCAGGGGTGGTCCAGAGAGAACTGAACGTCCCCGTCGGCTTTGACACCGATGTCAACGCAGCGGCACTGGCGGAATACCGGTGGGGCGCAGCCAAGGGGCTGGACTCCTGTCTCTATCTGACCGTTGGCACCGGGATCGGCGGCGGTGCCGTTGTGGAAGGCAGACTGATCCACGGCATGATGCACCCGGAGATGGGCCACATACGCGTCCCACACGACCTCGCGGCGGACCCCTACCCCGGCGCGTGCCCTTACCACGGAGACTGTCTGGAGGGCCTTGCCTGTGGCCCCGCCATTGAAGCCCGCTGGGGGAAGAGAGCGGAGACCCTCCCGCCGGATCACCCGGCTTGGGAGCTGGAAGCGCACTACATCGCCCTGGGGCTGACCGCCTACATCGTCACGCTCTCTCCGCAACGCATCATCCTCGGCGGCGGCGTGATGAGCCAGATGCATCTCTTCCCGCTTATCCGCGCTGAAGTTCAGCGTCTGATGAACGGCTACATCCAATCCCCGCTGATGATGGAGAGAATCAACGACTACATCGTGCCCCCGGTGCTGGGCGACCGTGCCGGCGTGCTCGGCGGCATAGCCCTAGGACTGGACGCTCTGAAGGCAAGCTAGGCAGAAGCGCCCACGTGGGCGCCCCACCTTCCACGATCGTGCTATACTGAGACTGGCGCCGGCTCTCAAGCGCCAGCTGTTGGAGCCAGAACTCGCACATCTCCCCCTTTCGTCTAGCTTGCACATCTGACTGATCTTCCCCAACATCCGGGCTTGCGGGGCAGGTGGTTTCCGGTAACATCACATCAAAAGGAGTGCACATGAGGTCAACCGCAAGCACCGCGTTAGCGCGATGGATAGGGATAGTGCTGCTGGTCTCCTTGGCTTCCGGGTGTGGGATACTGGGGGACAAGCCAACGCCCTTGCCGTGGATTCCGACCGAGACCCCAGCCTCCAGTGTCGGCCCCCAGACGGCTGCAACAGCGACTCCCGTCGCAGCCGCGCCGGCAGAGACCGCCACACCCACACCGCCAAACATCACGCCCACGTCTACACCGACGCCACGTCCGACAGATACACCCGCACCGGCTGATCAAGTAATCACCCTTGAGGCGCCGGCGCCGGGGCAAACCGTCGAGAATCCGATCCAAATGCGTGGACACGTCAAGATCCTGCCCTTCGAAGGGACGTTAGTGATCCGCATCATTGATAGCACCGGGCAGATCATTGCGGAGATGCCGATTATCGCCGATGGCACGATCGGTGGGCCAGCCACGTTTGAGGCGTCCGTGGCCTACGGCGGGATCCCCGGACCGGGACGCGTGGAGGTCTTGGACATCAGCGCCAAGGACGGCAGTATCATTGCCAAGGCGACTGCCCAGGTGACCTTGGCCGGACTTCCGGTCGTCGGCTATGTTGAGCAGCCTCCGCCGGGGGCTGACGTGACACTGCCCATCAGGCTCTTGGCCCGTGCGGGCACACCGGGTCAGGACCTCAACGTCAGCGTGACTTGGGATGATGGAACTCAGTTTTCGCACGTGTTCACTGCCCTGGCCGGGCTGGACGGACGGGGATTGCTCATCGTGCCGCTCGATGTTGTCGACCCAGGGTTCAGACATCCGGCAACCCAGAATGGCACGATACAGATCCACACGATCGAGGGCATCCCGCTTGCCCGCCACCCGGTGCGCATTCTTGCTCCTGACGACCCCGGAACTGTGGGCACAAACGTCTACTGGGTGGTCGACGAGACCGTGGTTGTGCAGCAGGTCCGCATCCCCCGGACGCTGGGCATCGGCAGGGCCTCGCTCGAAGTCCTCCTATGGGGACCGGCGCCACAGAATGACAAAGGGTACACAACACTGATCCCCGGTCCGGAGCAAGTCCTGGCCTACGGGGGCAGATCCCCCGAATGGGGTGAACGACCCAGACTCAGAGACCTTACAATTGAGGACGGGATCGCCTACGCCGACTTTTCTCTGGAGCTGAGCGCCCATGCGGGAGGCGCCCTGCTGACCACGCTGATTCGGGAGCAGATCGAGGCCACGCTCACACAGTTCTCCACCGTCGATGGTGTCGTCATCAGCATCAATGGCGTAACCGGCGTGCTGGAGCCCTGACGGACCTCATCCCTCACGCCACGAGCGGTGATAGGAATTCTCTTTCCTTTGTCACGTCTGGGAGCCGCGCCACCGGAACTGCGGTAGGCCTTCGTGCACGAAGGTATGCACGCGCCGTGAGATTGCCAAATCCCCAAAACGTGGCATAACACTACCGTATGTACCCAGGATCTGAGGAGCGCACCAAGGAATGAACACGCGTCGAACCATCTCACCGGAAGCCGAACCCGAGGAAACCGTGCTGGATCGTTCCCTCCGTCCGCAGCGACTGGATGACATGATCGGGCAGGAACGCGTGCGCGAGAATCTGCGAATCCTCATTGAGGCAAGCCTGGGACGCGATGAGGCGTTGGAGCACGTGCTACTATATGGCCCCCCTGGGCTGGGCAAGACCACGCTTGCACACATTCTCGCACGGGAGATGGGCGCAAATATCCGCATCACAGCCGGCCCCTCAATTGAGCGCGCGGGAGATCTCGCCGCTATTCTGAGCAACCTGCACGAGAATGAAGTGCTCTTCATCGATGAATGCCACCGTCTGGGCAACGCTGTCGAGGAGATCCTGTACCCGGCCATGGAGGAGTTTGCCTTGGACCTGATCATCGGCCAGGGTCCCGGGGCCCGTTCCGTGCGCCTGAACCTGCCGCATTTCACCGTGGTCGGCGCGACGACGCGGCTGGCGCTGCTGTCGGCGCCCTTACGGACGCGCTTTGGCGCCATTCACCGTTTGGACTTCTACGACCAGGCATCGCTTGAGGAGATCGTGAGGCGTGCGGCACGCGCGTTGAAGGTCCCCCTCCAACCTGAAGGGTGCGAGGAGATTGCGCGCCGCGGACGCGGCACTCCCCGCGTAGCCCTGAGGGTCTTACGGCGCGTGCGCGACTATGCACAAGTGCGCGGCGATGGCGTTATTACGGCGGCGATAGCCAATGAAGCGCTCACGCTCCTTGAGATTGATGGACGTGGGCTGGATGACCTGGACCGCCGCGTGCTCCACGCCATCATAGGCAAGTTCGGTGGCGGCCCTGTCGGGCTGGACACCATTGCCGCGTCAATCGGAGAGGAAGCCGACACGATTATGGACGTCGTTGAACCCTATTTGCTTCAGCTTGGCTTTATCGAGCGCACGCCGCGTGGGCGTACGGCAACCCGGCTCGCCTACGAGCATCTAGGTATCGCAGACGATCGCGTGGAGCAAGGACGGCTCTTCAATGCCTAGCAGAACACCTATGACATCTGTGCACTGGCGCCTCCATCACCGGGCCACCATATCGCTCTCTCGCTCTATCGCTCTATCGCTTGCTCGCTTGCTCGCTCTCTCGCCATTCCCCCATTCTGCATTCTCTCATTCTTCCCCATGCTCAGCCTAGGCACAATCCTCAACAACCGCTACCGCGTCGACCGCATGTTGGAGATCGGCGCACTTGAGGCACGGTATGTGGGCTGGGACCTGGAGACGAACATCCCGGTCACGATAAAAGAGCTGATGCCGCAGCCGGGTCTTGAGGCCGAGACCCTCCAGGCGCTGCAGGAAACCTTTGAGCAGGACGCCGCTGCGCTGGCTGAACTGCATCACCCAGGCGTCGCTGCTGTGCTGGATTACTTCTGCGCGCCGGAACAGGAGGGAAACGGTCACGCGCCCGACCTGAATGCCTATCTCATCCTACCGGCGCTTGCGGGTCAAGCTCTGACCGAGTTGCTCAAGCAGGAAGGCTCCGCGACCGAGAGCCGTGTCGTCGCCTGGGCTATCCAGATCCTGGACGCACTCTCCCACGCCCACAACCGCGGCGTGCGCCATCGCGATGTCAACCCCGACAACATCCTGATTATGCCGGACGACCGGGCTGTGCTCACCGATTTCGAGATCCTCGCCCTGTGGGATTCCAGCGATCCGCGAACCTGGACGGCCAAACGCGTTATGGGAACCCCGGAGTACACGCCCCCCGAGCGTTGGGGCATGCGCCACACCAAGGTGGATCCACGAAGCGATATCTACAGCTTGGGGGCCACCCTGTACCACGCGCTCACCGGCGAACAACCTCTCACCGCTGGAGAGCGGACCTCCAACCCCTACCGCTTCCTGCAGGTCAAGGCACTGAGCCCCCGAGTGAGCGATCGAACCAAGGACGTGATCCTCAAAGCGATGGAGCTGCCGCAGGACAGACGTTTCCAGTCAGCCACCGAGATGGCCGAAGCCTTGCGGGACGACAGTCGGACGGTGATCTCTACGGGCCAGGCACCGCCACCGCCTATCTTTCTGCCGCGGCCTCAGCGCAGACAACGAGCAGGTCTGAGCCCACTTGCCTGGCTAGGATCTGTGCTGGTCATCCTGGCAGCCGGTGTCGGAGGTCTGCAACTGCGCACGGCGTGGGGTGACGATCGATCCGTGCAGCCGCTGGCCGTCATCGCGGATGCAAGCACAGCCACGCCTGCCATCACCACTATCACAGTCACCGAGATCATCGCAACCGCAACACCCGATCCAGCAGCTGCCTCACAGCCGCAGGTAACACCCGTAACTGGGACACCCATAGCTACGGCAGCTGCGTCCCCCAGCCCAACCACAGTCTTTGATACACTGGCCCCCACCGCGCCACTAGACTGGGAACAGCTGGTCGCGGATGCCTTCGACGACAACAGCAATCAATGGCTCATCAGTGAGCACGAGGATGATTGGGGCAGCGTCAGCCGGCAGGTAACTGGCGGCACCTATCGCTGGGTGATAAACGCAGATCAAGCCGTCGGCCGCTGGTGCACACCGGAACTGAACGGCGAGGATAGCGCGGTGAGCGACTTCTACGTCAGCGTGGACGCCCAGCGCCTATCAGGTCCGGAGACAGCAGCATACGGGCTGATCCTACGCCTTACTGAGGGCCGCTACTACCTGTTCAGTGTGCGCGATGATGGCTACTATCAATTCAGCCTCTGGCTAGGTTATGCCTGGGAGCCCGTGGTTGACTGGACTCGGACCACACTCCTCGTCTCCGGAGAGGCCAACCGCCTGGCCGTCATCGTCGAAGGAGACCGGTTCGAATTCTATATCAACGACGAGTTCGCAGACAAGGCCGAGGACGACCAGTTACCCGAAGGCGAAGTCGGCCTATCAGTCTCGACTGCCGCCACGGATGGCGACGCAGTCTTCATCTTCGACAACTACGAGCTGTGGCGCCCGTAAGGTCGGTCAAGGAGCTATTCCCGTGTCACCGATGACAATGACAGAAGTCTGGCTGGTGGTCAAGAACGGTCTGTGGATCTTGGGGCTCTCCATCCTCCTGGCCGCATGGTCGTATGCGCGCTACACTGCATATGAGACACACGTGAAGACGCGGGACAAGCTCAACGAACCGAAGTATGCGCTGGTCGTGGACCTTGGACTGCTGCTCTTCATCTCCGGTATGGCAGCCACCGAGACGCGCTGGTGGGGTCGCATCCTCTGGATTCTCCTGGGTATCAGCATCATCGTTCAGAGAGTTCTCAGGATCAGGGAACTGGAGACAGCCACCGACAAGCCGGATCATACCACATCGGGTGAAGGATCTACCCAGTGAACCGTCGGAGTCGACTCGTCCTCGCCGTCTCTCTACTGACCGTGCCGCCGACGTTGCTCCTGGCTGCTCACTCTCTGGGCTGGATTCTGGCATCGACAGCCGAGCAGACCTTCATAGGTATCGCCATCACAGCCACCGGGGGCCTGATCGTCGGAATCATCTCTGAGCGATACCTGGGACGGGGACGCAACGGCGTTGAGCAGACGGCGGGACTGATCGCCGCAACGGCCTTGAGCGTCATCACCATCGGGATACTCTACCTGCTGCACATCAAGGGACCCATGTCCTCAATCGGGACCCCCGAACGTACAGTCAAGCAGCTCTTCAGCTTCGTCGAGTTTCTGACCGCCCAGGGCGCCGGCATCCTGCTCTCAGCAACTCTGGGCCGCGAGACCTAGAGCAGCATCGCCCGCTGCACCGGTGCTGAGGTGGGCGTTATCTGGTAGTCAATCATTCACAACCTGGAATCTGTAATCTGCCACATGCGATCTGTGGACAATCACCAACTATCGCACAACCCAGAGGGACACTGCAAACCGATGACAGAATCGACAACTCGCATCACACTCGTGCGCCACGGCCACGTGCACAACCCTGACAATCTGGTCTACGGAAGACTGCCTGGCTTCCGACTCAGCACTGTAGGACGCAAACAGGCTGCATCGGCCGCAGGCCACCTGAGCACTATCCCTTTGGCAGCGCTCTTCTGCAGCCCCCAGCTGCGCGCGCGGGAGACCGCAGAGCACCTGCTTCAGCACCATCCCGGCCTCTCGGCAACTGATGCACCGTTGCTCGACGAGATTGACTGCTACTTCGAGGGCAAGCCCGCTGAGGAGGTGGAGGCTCGTGGCTGGGATCTCTACACCGGCGTCAGCGACGGGCACGAGACACCTGAAGATATCGCGGCCCGGGCGTCCAGTTTCCTGCTGCACGTTCGCCGGCTGTACAGCGGACAACACATTGCTGCCGTCAGCCACGGTGACGTGATCGCGTTCCTCGTCCTGTGGGCGATGAAACAGCCCATCGAGGTCGCACAGAAGCGCGCCCTCGACCGCTTCGGGATCACGGACAGCTATCCTGCCACGGCGTCACTGACCACACTGACCTACCACACATCAGCGCTGAGCGAGATACCGGACCTGGCCTACATCCGGCCCTACGACGATAGCCTGGCGTTGGCAGCCTTGTCATAGCTGTGATTGTCCGGGCTCTTCCCGACAGCACCTTGAACGGAGACTCATCCAGTATGGCAGAACCTAGCGGCTTCCGTAGACAACTCCTGATCACCACCTTCCTCGGGGGGCTGGTCTCGCTGGCCCTTGAACTCGCCGCAGGGCGCCTGCTCGCGCCGGCCTTCGGCACCACCGAACTCGTGTGGTCGGCCATCATCGGTATGATATTGCTCTATATGTCGGTTGGCTACGCTGTCGGCGGTCGGCTGGCTGATCGCGCACCGAACGCGGCCACGCTCTACACGCTGTTGGCCGCCGCGGGCGTGACCATCGCCGTGATTCCCCTGGCCGCACGTCCACTGCTGACCCTTGCTGCGCGGGGAATGCTTTCGTTCAATCTGGGGCTCCTTGCCGGCCCCTTCATCGTTATTCTGGCCCTCTTCGCGGTGCCGGTGATCCTGCTGGCCTGCGTATCCCCCTTTGCCGTCCGCCTGGCAGTGGGCGATGTCGCCAATAGCGGCAGCACCATTGGCTGGTTCTCAGCCGTCTCAACATTGGGAAGTTTCATCGGCACTTTCCTCCCGAACCTCGTGCTGATCCCCAACCTGGGCACCCGCCGCACTTTCCTGCTGCTGGCGATGCTGGCCCTGGGCACAGGTCTTTGGGGACTGTGGCGCGCGGCCCGGCGCCGCTTCTGGGTGCTGGCATGGACCTTCTTGGTGCTTCTGGCTCTCTTCCTGTCGCAGCCCGGCACCATCAAACCGCTGCCCGACGCTCCCGGGACCTTCCTTTCCACCGCAACCTTGGTCCATGAGGCGGAATCTACCTACAACTTCATCCAGGTCATCAGGGATGGTTCCGGCCGCCACTATCTGCTGCTCAACGAGGGGCAGGGAATCCATTCGATCTACACACCGCCGGAGCTCTACACGGAGGGAGGCGATCCATTGGCCCTGTTGACCGGCGGACCGTGGGACTTCTTCTTGGTCGCACCCTTCTTCAGCCCGGCACCCTATGCGCCGGAGGAGCTGGACAATGCCCTGGTGATCGGGCTGGCTGCCGGCACCACACCGACTCAACTCACCGAGGTCTACGGAGCAATCCCTATCGATGGTGTCGAGATCGATGGTGAGATCGTTGAACTTGGCCGGGAGTACTTCGGGCTGACACAGCCCAACATCAAAGCACATATCATGGATGGGCGCACGTATTTGCTGCAGACCGACACCCACTACGACCTCGTGGCCGTCGACGCATACCGGTTGCCCTACATCCCCTGGCACCTGACAACGGTTGAGTTCTTCCGGGAGGTGCGCGACCACCTGACCGACGATGGCGTGGTCGCCATCAACGTGGGCTACACGCCCGGATCAGACGGCGGCGGCAATTGGCAACTTGTCGACGCTATGGTCAACACGATGCGCCAGGTCTACCCGTCCACGCACATCATCGCCATTCCGGACAGTTTCAACGCCATCGTAGTCGCCACCGTCCAGCCATCATCCCCTGACGACCTGGCGGCCAGCATCCCGCTTCTGGTGGATGCCCGCCTGCAGACCCTGGCGCAACAGGCACTTGCGAATCTGCGAGAACCCAATGCAAGCACCCGCATCTTCACCGATGACCGCGCCCCTGTCGAGCAGATGACACACGCCCTGGTGCTGCAGTATGCACTGGACAGGCAGTGAGCGGGATACCTGGACTGTAGTACAATACCGCCACGGCATCCGAACACACGGTCCTTCGCATGCTTGCTGAGACATTCCCTACTTGACACATCCACCCCTCCGCTATAATGTGCTTCCAGTACACTTGAGTCACGCCCAGGACATCCCTGGGTCGCTTGTTCTGCGGAGGCACGATGTCCAAACGCGCATTTGCTCTGGTTCTGTCTATGCTTGCAGGCCTCATTGTCAGCACAACCGGCTGCGGCACTGCCGCCACCCCCGTGGCGACCCCCACCGTAACCCGGACACCGGCACCGGCTCTGGCCGTCACCCAGGCCCCCCCCACAGCGACCCCGACGCCTCACTCAACAGTCACGCCAACACCAACGGAAGCCCCGACTCCTGACGAAGTCGTGGTCACACCCTTTCCACCGGACGTCAACCCATTCACCGGACTGCAGGTGGCTGATGAAGCGCAGCTTGACCGCATCCCTGTCGCCATCAAGGTATCCAACTCACCGGAGGTGCGTCCACATTCAGGTCTGAGCTCCGCCGATCTGGTCTTCGAGCACTTCGCCGAGGGCGGCATCA
>CAZEXX010000109.1:0-11620 GCA_964516885.1 uncultured Anaerolineales bacterium
TGTTTCAAGCGAGAAGCGGGGCCAGAGTCCCGTCGTTTGATCGCCGGTGGTGATGGTCATCCGGCCTGAGATGGGGAGGGCCCAGTAGCCAATCAGGATCGCGGCGAGGGGGAGGAGCCATTTGGCAACACGCAGGATGCTGTGGCGAGATCCTGGGCCGATCATCGTCATTCTCCTCCTGTTGGTGCAGCCGGCGGCAGCACGAAGCGCGCGCAGGTGCCGGTCTCCTCGGTGACCGAGCTCGTCATCTCAAGCTCGCTACCGTGGTGACGCAGTATCTCTGCCACCAACGCTAGACCCAACCCGCTGCCTTCAATGGTTTCCGGCGCGGCCCGGTAGAAACGCTGTGTGACAAATGGGAGGTGTTCCGGAGAAATGCCCGATCCCGTGTCGCAGACGGTGCAGGCGACCCCGCCGGTCACGGCGCGAAGCTCGACTGTGGCCCGGGACCCAGATCCCGCATACTTGAAGGCGTTGTCCAACAGGTTGAGCAGGACTTGGCGCAGACGATCTGGGTTGCCCAGCACCAACGGCAGGGCGGGAGGGCTGACAATGTCCACGGTGACGTTTTCCGCCACGGCCCGTGGCATCGTCTGGGCGACCACGTCCTCCACGAGCACCAGCAGGCTCAGGGGTCGGCGGGTCAGTGTCTCCGTCATCTCCAGCCGTCCAAGTTCAAGCATATCATTGACCAGGCGCGACATGCGCTGGGCCTCTCGCTTGGCGAGCTGCAGGGACTGCGTGTGAACATCATCGCCGACGTCGTCCAATCCGAGAATCTCGATATGGGTCAGCAGTGTCGCGATGGGCGTGCGCAACTCGTGTCCCAGGTTGCTGATCAGTGAGCGGCTCGCTCGCCGCGCACGCTGTAGCTCGTCGGCTGTGTCGTCTGTCTTGCTGCCATCGCCCGATGCGGTGCGACGCAGGGCCCACACCACGCTGCCGATCGCAAGGAGGGCGGCGCAGAGGGCTACAAACAGCACCCATTGCAGATCCAGGATGACCATTGAATCCTCTAGATAACCTCGGACTCCGGAAAGTCCTCCAGGCTAAGCGAGAGGACATTCGAGACACCATCCTCGCCCATCGAGACACCGTAAATGGTGTCCGCCACCTCCAGCGTAGCTCGATTATGGGTGATGATGACAAACTGCGTGTCCCGAGCCAGCCTCTGCAGGAAGCGACGGAAGCGACCGACGTTGGCCTCGTCCAGCATAGCATCGACCTCGTCGAGAACACAGAAGGGCGTGGGGCTGATGCGCATCACCGCAAAGATCAATGCCACCGCGGTCAGACTCCGTTCGCCGCCCGACAGCACGTCCAGGCTGGCCGTGCGTTTACCCGGCGGCCGGGCCGTGATCTCGACCCCGGTGCGCATATCCTCCTCCTCCACGAGGACCAGCTTGGCGCTGCCGCCGTTGAAGAGAAGCTCGAAGCCCCGCGAGAACTCCGTGGCGATGGACGAGAATGTGGTGCTGAACATCGTGTCCATCATGTTGTCCAGCTCGCCGATGATCTCGCGAAGATGTGCCGACGCTCGCTCCAGATCCTCCATCTGTTCGCGCAGGAACCCGTGGCGCTTCGAGAGTTCGGCATACTCCTCCTTGGCGACCGTATTGATGGGTTCCAGTCTTCGGATTTGGGTCCTGAGATCGCGGATCTGGTTCTCCAATCCGCGGGGCAGCTCGGTGATGGTTGGGAGGTGACTGACGATGTCGCCTAGGGGCAGCGGCTGCTGGGTGGAGATGGTATCCGGGAGGTTGCTGATCACGATCTCCAACGTTTCCTCAATCTCACGGCGCAGCGCCCGAACTCGATCTTCTCGGTGTCCGGCGTCGACCTCGGCCTGGTTCAAACGCTGCTCCGCCTCTCTTAGGGTCTTGCGCGCCCTATCTTCGCCTTGCTCCAGCTTTGCGAGAGAGGTTTCCATCTCTGCTAACCGGGACTCCAACGGTGCGATCTGGGCCGCCAGGGCGTTGGCCTTGGACCGTGCCGTCTCATAGGTCACCGCGAGCACGTCGAGATCGTTCTTCAGGGCCTCAAGTTCTCCCTGGAGCGAACGGATGCGGTGCTCCTGCGCCTCGATCTGGCGTTCGAGCCGTGTGATCTCGCGCAGGCGGCTGTCCAGCAGCACGCTGCGGCTTTCGCGCTCCTGGGCCAACACGGCAACCCTGGTCCGGCGCTCGGCGACTAAGCGGGCAGTGTCGTCGTCGAGGTCGCTCAGTTGGGTGGCCAAGTCCTTTTCTTGGGTCACGAGCTGGTCCAGTTCGACCTGCGCCTGTTGCGTTTCCTGCCCGAGTTTCTCCAGCGTGGCTTTGGTCTTGTCTTCTTCCTGGCGGGCATCTGCCAGACGGGATTCCTGCCACTGTGTCTGTTGCAGCACTCGCTCCAACTGGCGCGTAGCTTCCTCGACTTCCCGATCCAGCCGGCGCGTGAGCTTCTCGGCCTCCTGATAGGAGCGCCGCAGAGCGCTCCGCGTCTGGGTGAGCGACTTTACCTGTTCCTCGATCGCTGCCAACCGAGTCTGTGTCTCTTTCACATCCTGCCGCGTCTTACCGACTTGTTGACGCAGTTCCCGGCGTTCGCGCTCTCGAGACAGCAGCCCAGGACCGCGGGAGTTGCGGTCCTCGCCTCCGGTGATCGAACCACCGGATCGGACGATCTCACCATCCAGTGTCACAATTCTGAAGCTCCCGTGCAGCTCGCGGTGCAGGCGCCGGGCCGCGTCCAGGCTTTGGGCGATGACGGTGCGTGCCAGCAGTAGATGCACAGCCGGCTTGTAGGTAGGATCGTAATCCACGAGGTCTGATCCCAGGCCTATGACGCCGGGCACGGACGGGATTTCCAGCGGACGTGGGGGACGCAGGGTATCCAGCGGGAGGAAGGTGGCGCGTCCGGCACGCTTGCGCTTTAGCCATTGGATCGCTGCCTGTGCATCGTTCCAGGACTCTGCAACCACGTTCTGCAACTGGGAACCCAGGGCGGCCTCAAGCGCGCGCTCCAGTTCAGCGGGAACGTGCACCAGGCTCGAAATAGGACCGGGAAGCCCCTGGAGATCGCCGTGCTCCGCGGCCTGGAGGGCGGCGCGCACACCGGCATACATGCCGGCGCCCTCTGCCGCGAGGCGGTCCAGCGCCTCAAGACGCGCCGAGGTGCGCTGCAGATTGGCCTGCAGACGCGTCAGGTCTTTGCGAACACCCTCAGTCTTGCCCCGTGTGGTCTCCAACGCTTCGTCGGCCTGCGCGGCTTCGACCCGGGCTTCGCTCAACTTGGCCTCGGCGTCTTCCAGTTTTCGGCGCGCGAGCTCGACCACACGCTGCTGCGCCCGGCGGCGTTCCGTACCGCTCTCGACCAAGAGCTGCAACTCCTGCAGCTGGCTATCAAGTTCCTGAAGGCGTCCCTCTGCCTGTTCCAGCCGGCTCTGCCGGTTCACGAGCCGGTGGCGAGTCTCCAGAGCATGTGCCTGGACCCCTGCTTGTTTGCGCAAGACCGCGTTGCGCCGCTGCGTGAGCTTCTGGTGTTTGGTCTGCGCTTCAGTGAGATAGTCCTGTGCCTGGCGCAGCTGTGTCTCGGCTTCTGCCAGGTTGGCTCTCAGCGTATCGATGTCCTCTCGCTGGGATGCCAGCGCCGAGTGCAGGGGGACGAGGTTGCTCTTGCTCTCTTCAATGCGTTCGTGCAACTGCCGCTGTCGCTCGCGTGCCACGGCCAGCTCCTGTTGGCGTTTGCTGGCTTTGTCATGCTGATTGCTGCTCTCGCGGTGGAGCTGGGCCAGCTCCTCGCGGTATTGGCTGATCCGCCTGCGCTGCTCTCCGACCTGGGTCCCCAGCGTCTCGGTTCGCTCCAGCAGGGACAGTGCCTTGTCCTCGCGGTAGGCGACGCGCTGGCGTGCCTGCTCCAGGTTCGAGAGATGCCTATCCCACCGGTATCCGTACCAGACACGCAGGGTCTCACTCAATTCCTGCTTCAGACGGGCGTGTTCATCGGCTTTGACCGCCTGACGCTGGAGCCGACGCAGGCGCGGTTCGAGCTCTCCGACAATGTCGTACACTCGCTGGAGGTTACCTTTGGTCTCTTCCAGATGCCTGACAGCGTCTTCCCGTCGAGTTCGGTAGGGGGTGATACCGGCGGCCTGTTCGAAGAGTGCCAGGCGTTCTTTGGGCCGGAGCGACAGCACCTGATCCACCAGGCCCTGCCCGATGACCAGATAGGCGTCGCGCCCCAGTCCGGAGCGGTCCAGCAGGTCGCGTAGGTCCATAAGCCGGACCTTGTTCCCGTTGAGCAGGTATTCGCTTGTCCCATCGCGGTAGGTGCGGCGCTCGACCGTCACCTCTGCGAAGTCCACGGGAAGCCAGCCGTCGGTGTTGTCGAAAGTGATCGCAGCGCGGGCCATACCCAATCGCGAGCGCCTCGAACTGCCGGAGAAGATCATATCCTCACCTGTCCGCCCGCGAATGGATGTAAGGCGCTGCTCGCCCAGCACCCAGCGAATGGCGTCGGCGACGTTGCTCTTGCCGCTGCCGTTGGGACCGACGATCGCTGTGATGCCGGTCGGGTACAGGAAGGCGAAGGGGTCAGCGAATGATTTGAACCCCTGGAGTTCGAGTTGCTTCAGTTTCGGCATCAGACCTCCGCCGTGTGTGTGGTGTGATCGGCTCCGTCGTTGGCGAAGATCGGGTCGAACACCATCCATTGGTCCGGCGCGCGCCGGATGAATGCTTCCATCTGCGACAGCACGCGCTGCGCGTGGGTCTTGATGTCGTGGGCGCGGTCGCTTGTGTGCTCCAATTCCATCGGGCGGTTGCCGACGATCGTGTAAGCTTCCCCATCATAGTAGTTGGCCAGGGTGATCACCAGGGCATCCGTCATCAGGGGGATCTTCATGTAGCCTGTCGGCAGATAGGCCGTCCGGCCGAAGAATGTCACCGGGTTGTTCCCTCCGGCAACTGGGTGATCTCCACCGGTCATCACGATGCCACCATCTCTTAGCCGCTGAATAGCGTCTCTCAAGGACGCGGGTGTGATCGGTGTCACGAATCCGTTGTCGTTCGTCCGCATCTGGTTCATGAACTCGTAACCGGAGGTGGGGTTGGCAATGGACAGCACCTGAACTGGTTTGGGCAGATACTGCATCATCGCAATGCCGGCCAGATCGAAATTGGATGTGTGGGATCCCACGAGGAACAGGCCCCGTCCCGTTTTGACCGCCTGGTCAATAAAGCGGTGGGTGTCATCTGTCAGACGGACGGGTGGTCGGAACGTACGTGGATCATTACTATACGCCAGATTATGGAAGAGATGGTAGTAGCTCTTGGCGGCGTGGTAGAAGAGCCGGTACAGGGTGCGCCGGTGTTCACGCTCACTGGTACCGTTCGGTAGGATGCGGCGCAGGTTGTCCGACGCGCCGCGGTAGTTGGCGGGTCTGACCGTCACCACCACGCGCACGAAGACGCGGATCAGCGCCTCCGCTGCCACCGGCGGAAGCCACTTACTGAGCGCTAACGCCGCGCGCGTGGGACCGACGCGCTTGAAGAAGGTTTCATCGTTCCTATCTGCCATCGTTGCTGACCTCTTCTCTGAGCTAGGTATCCGGCCTACTTGGCCGGGCCGTCTTCCGCGGCACGCGTGCCCCGGGCCTTGAGTTGGCGAGGCGCTTCTATGAAGACGGGAATACCACGGGCCAGGCAGAGCGCCACGGCAAGCCATGTAGCTACCTGGGCAACAACGGCGATGCTGCTTGACAGCTGCCCTGCGGTCACGGTCGTCTGTGCTGCGAAGGCGTACCCCAGCGCGAGCAGGAAGAAGGCGATTGCCTTGACCAACCCGTAGGGGGCCCGCAGCCACGGGGATCCGACCAGGAGTTTGCCCAGCCGCGATTGCACAAGATCAAAGGGCGCCATCCCGTAGGCCGGGGCCACCGCCCGCAGAGCATCCACGAAGACGCCCCTGGTGATGACGATCAGCGGGACGATGACTGGAATGAGATCCAGGTCGGCCGCGACCACCCAAAGGACCAACTCCACCGCACGGTCTGCGGCGATGTCAAGTATACTTCCCAGCAGCGAGGTTTGTTTCTTGGCACGCGCGACCACGCCATCCAGCGTATCCATGAGAATCAGCACAATGATCAGTCCAGCTGCGACAAAGCGCATCTCTGCGGCGGCGCTGTAGAGCATCCTGATTATGATAGCCAGCAGTGGGATACGTAGCAAGGTAATGAGATTAGGTAGCACGGTGCCTCCTAGGGACAAAAGATAGCCGCCGACGTTGGAACGCAGCGTACCCCCAAATACCGAGGGTCTCAGAAGGTCAGGGACGCTGGGGACGCTGGAATCCCGGCGACATCAAAGCGCGAACCCCCTGGCGTCTCAGCAAAGGGGCCATACGATGACAGCGTGCCGGCCAGCACGCCGGTGTCAGAAACCCAGCAGCCCAGGCACGGCCTCAGCTTCAATCAGATGGCGGAGTCCACGTAATGCCAAGATAGGACGGAGGCGTGCGGTCATAGGGAGCGCTCGCTCTGTCCGCAGCACAGCCCAGGGCTCTTGACGTATCCGATCAAGGGACCAAGACTCGGGGGCCAGGAACTGTGGCAGTGCCTCTCTGGAGACCTTGAGCATCGAAGCCCGAGCGTTGTCGGTATGTCCGTGGGCGACAGGCAGCAAGTAGACGGCCTGTGCCAGCGCGTCCGGGATGTCTCCTCCGCCCAGGCGCGGCGGGGTTAGGATAAAGAGATAGGGGACGTTGGCAGGTGTGTCCTGGAGAACGTGGACTTTGTGCTGCTCGTCCAGGACGTAGCCGTGCCCGGCCGGGAAGAGATCTGTTCGCAGTCGCCACTGCTTCTGAATGTGCCGGATCAAGGTGCGATGGCGCGGGTAGGTGTCATCTGGCAGGACTTTGGGCGTGCTCACGCCCATAGCGACACCACCGTCAGGCAGGTGGCCCCAGTTACGCTGTTCGCCTAGCTCGAAGTAGAAGTTGTCAGCGTCGTACACAATGCCGGTCAGCGAAATCAGCCGCACGGATCGTCCCTGCAGCGCTGAGTTTCCCTTTTCTGTCAGTTCCGGGTAGGCTTCAAACAGATCCAATGCAACGTTTCCTCTTTCACCATTAGGACTTAGGTCACATTATACCACCTGAGCATCGCGAACCAAGTGAGGTAAGGTCGTGAGGACGAACAAATCGAAGTCGTGGCCGGTCTACCGATCGTTGGTGGGCACCAGTGAGCTGCCGGCACGGCTTGTAGCTGCCGAGGCAGCGCTGTGCGATTGCCATCTCTGCGGCAATGACTGCGGCATCGACCGGACGCGCCAGGCTGGACCGTGCGGTCTGGCGGACACGCTCTATGTCGCCAGCTACGGCCCACACCACGGTGAAGAGCGTGTGCTGCGAGGACATCGTGGCTCGGGTACCATCTTCTTCTCCAGCTGTAACCTGCACTGCGTCTATTGCCAGAACTACGATATCAGCCAACAGGTCACAGGGTTCGCCGTCGACGCGCCGGGTTTGGCCAAGGTCATGCTGGCCCTGCAGGCTCAGGGCTGCCACAACATCAACCTTGTCTCACCTACACACGTTGCCTCATTGTTGGTGCCGGCGCTGGCGCTGGCAGCAGAGGCAGGATTGGCGATCCCCATCGTCTACAACACCGGAGGCTACGATGCTCCGCAGGCCCTTACGCTAATGGACGGCCTTGTCGACATCTATATGCCCGACATGAAGTATGCCGACTCTGCCGTCGGCGAGGCGCTCTCAGCCGTGTGTGACTACCCGGCAGTCAATTGGGCCGCAGTGCGCGAGATGCACTGTCAGGTGGGGGATCTGGAGATTGACGATCACGGGGTTGCTCGGCATGGGCTGTTGGTGCGGCACTTGGTGCTCCCTGGGGGATTGGCCGGCACTGCGGAGGTGGCGGGCTTTCTGGGGGAGGAGATCAGCGCCGATACCTACGTCAACGTGATGGGCCAATACCGACCGGCGTTCCGAGCTTACGAGTGTGCTTCGCGGGCGATGCCGCTGGATCGGCGCGTCACGCGGGACGAGGTCGCCGCGGCAGTGCGGCAGGCCCGCGCCGCCGGGCTGTGGCGGCTTGACGGGCGCTGATAGGGGTCGCGACCACACACGCAGATCGCATTTGGAACGAGACCACATACGGATGGTCTCCTGATCTTGTGGGAGCTAGGGGGCGTCAGCCTAGACGGCGCGCAGATACCCCGCCCACTGTTCGAGGCCCTCTCCTGGGGCAGGATAGCAACCGTTCTGGCGGTAGACCCGCACGACCTGCGGGAGGAGTCCCGTCGTAACCTCGTAGTTGATCGTCTGCGCCCAGGCGCCCACCTCTTCGGGCGTGATCTCCCCGTCGCCCTGGCACCCGATGGCGACGACCTCGTCACCGACGGTCACGTTCGGGATGTCGGTGACCTCGACGACGAGCTGATCCATACAGATGCGCCCGCGGATGGGGGCGCGTTGGCCGTGAACCAGGAGGCTGCCGCGGTTGGAGGCCAGGCGTGGGTAGCCGTCGCCGTAGCCCAGCGAGACCAGTGCGACGCGGGTGGCGTGCCGTGTGACGAAGGTGCGCCCGTAGCTGATCGTGGTGGCCGGCGCAAGGTCGCGCACCTTGATCACGGTGCTCTTGAGCGTCAGGGCGCGGCGCAGCGGGAAGTCCGGCATACTCTCAGGGGAGGGGGCCATACCGTAGATGAGCAGCCCGGGACGGACTGCTGCCAGGTGTGCCTCGGGCATTGTGATGATGCCGGCGCTATTGCAGATGTGCGGCATAGGGATGGTATGGCCGGCATCATTGATTGCCTGCAGGATCTCCTGGAACTGAGTCCACTGGCGCTGGGCGAAGTCCAGATTAGGCTCATCGGCCGCGGCAAAGTGCGAGAAGATCCCATTGATGATGATGTTGGGAAGTGTCGCCACGTCGCGCACGAAGTCCACAGCTCTGTCCGGCTCCAGCCCATAGCGGCTCATACCGGTGTCAATCTTGATATGCACGGGTACAGGATGGTCGGCGCGCGCTGAGAGCAGCCGGGCGGTCTCCCAATCGACCAGCGTAGGGGTGATGCGGTGTCCGAGCACCAAGTCGACGGCAGAGGGGAGCACGTGTCCCAAAAGGAGCACAGGTGACTCGATGCCGGCTTCGCGCAGCGTAATGGCGGCTTGGATGCGGTGCACGGCGAGCCAGGTGGCTCCCGCATCCAGCGCGGTGCGGGCCACGGGCAAGAGTCCGTGGCCGTAGGCATTGGCCTTGACGCTGGCAATGACCTCAGTTTGGGCGCCAACAAACGACTTGATCGCCTCAACGTTGGACGCGATCGCATCCAGATCTATCTCGGCCCACGTGACGACACCATCAGGAATCATAGAAGGGGTACCTTGCATTCGTGGAGGTCGTAGCAGGCGGCTTGTCGCCCGCCTGGTTCGCGACCGAGGCCTTACTCAGCCTCCGTCGCTTGAAGGTCATCGCCCGAGAAACTCTCAGGCAGTAGTTCACCCAGCGTGTGCGTGCGATAGGCCCCGGTGACATCGGCCACATAGATCGGCATCTCATCTGTACCGAACTCACGCATCACTTGGCGGCAGGCACCGCACGGTGAGCCGCCGTTGGCAGTGACAACGGTCAGGGCTACGATCTTGCGGGCGCCATTCGAAATCGCCTTGAAGATAGCGGCCCGTTCTGCGCAGATCGTCAGAGGATAAACGGCGTTCTCAACATTGCAGCCGGTATAGACCGTGCCGTCATCAGCCAGGACCGCTGCCGCCACGCGGTAGTGAGAGTAAGGCGCATAGGCGTTGTCATAGACGCTCTGCGCGGCCTTGATCAGGTCTTGCGGGCCAACGGCATCCGGTGGTGCCATGTTTGCCGATAGTTGTTCAGGCATAATGCTGCCTCCACAGCGTTTCCTCGGAAAGTCTGCCTAGCCTTCACCGTCGGCCGAGACGTCGGATGATGGCTCTTGCTCAACGGTTCCGTGGGGACGCGCCGGCACGCCGTAGACGATCGTACGCGCCGGGACATCGTGAGTGACGACTGATCCTGCCCCGGTCTTGGCGTGTTCCCCGACGTGTACGGGGGCAATCAACAGCGAACTAGACCCAATGAAAGCGTGTCCCTCGATGACGGTCGGGTGCTTCTGTTTGCCGTCGTAGTTGCAGGTGATGGTCCCCGCGCCGATGTTGACGTGCTCACCGATGGTGGCATCCCCCAGGTAGCTGAAATGCCCCATATGCGATGCAGGGCCCAGCGTGCTCTTCTTCATTTCGGCGAAGTTGCCGATGTGCGCGCCGGTGCAGACGTGCGCGCCGGGGCGCAGGTGACTGAAGGGCCCGATATCGCTGTCGTGTTCCATCTCGGAACTCTCTATGACCGAGGCGGTGACACGGCAGCGGTCGCCGATCACCGAATCCACGATGATCGTGTTGGGACCGATCTCACAGCCTTCCCCGATCTGCGTGGTGCCACACAGGTGCGTGTTGGGCAACACCACTGTATCCCGACCCAGCGCCACGTCAGGCCCAATGTAGGTCGTTGCCGGATCCACCAGCGTGGCACCGGCCAGCATACAGGCTTCGTTGATGCGCCGGCGAAGCACGGCCTGCGCCGAGGCGAAGTTCACCCGGGTGTTGATGCCCATAGCTTCTGTGGGATCTTCCAGAACCAGCGGCACTGCCTTGAGACCGGCGGACGCTGCCAGTTCGGCCATATCGGTCAGGTAGATCTCACCCTTCTTGGCACTGGGGGTGACTTTGGGTAGGTGCTTCCAGAGGAAGTCCGCGTCATAGACATAGAGGCCGGCGTTGAGTTCTCGAATCTTGAGCTGCTCCGGTGTGGCCTCGGGTTCCTCAACAACCTGCACGACGTTGCCGTCCGCATCCCTCAATACGCGCCCAAAGCCCTGGGACTTGTCCCGGATGATGGTCACCATGGCCATCGCGGCACTGTGTTCCTCTTGAAGTGCCACGAGCCGTTGCAGCGTCGCCAGCTGCAGAAGGGGCATGTCGCCATAGAGCACGAGGACGCGGTCTGCGGTGCCCTCAAGGAGCGACCTGGCCTGCAGCACAGCGTGCCCGGTGCCCAATCGCTCGGCCTGAAACACAAACCGCGCGCGGTCACCTGCCCACTCGCGCAACGGTGCCTCGGTCTCAGCACCGACAACGAGGACGGGTGGGGCGTCCGAGAGCTGTGTCGCCAGATCGAGACTTGATTCGATCATGGGACGCTCGCCGAACTCGTGCAGGACTTTCGGGGTGGCGGACTTGAATCGAGTGCTCTTACCCGCGGCCAGGATCACGACAGCCAGGGTCATGGTTAGTTCCTTTCGCGCTGCGACTTGCCAATACGTGGAGAGGATTATAGCATGCGGGAGATGGGTGACAAATCTGGGACCAGTTGCGGTATCGTTGTTGGCGTGGTCGATGGCCTGCACAGCCATTGTGGGATTCCCCACAGTGACACTTGGACCAAGTGCCGGCGCCTCTCAACTTGACGTGCAGTTCGCAGATGCTATACTTCATGCCGCTGCAGGGACATCGGAAGGATACAATGCCGACGAAGAGTGATGCCGCGATTCGAAGATCGGTGCCGCGCAGGCGAGCATGCCTGCTTGGACTGCTG
>CAZEXX010000110.1:0-11422 GCA_964516885.1 uncultured Anaerolineales bacterium
AGGAAGCTGGCAGGCAAGGAGGGGGCGGCTATATCCAGCAGGGCAATGAGGATGTTATTCGCGCGCGCTATGCCGATGCCGAGTTCTTCTATACCAAGGATCAGCAGCAGCCCCTGGAGGCTTATCGCGGTGGCCTGGCGAAGTTGACGTTCCAGGCCGAGATCGGTTCCATGCTGGACAAGTCCGAACGTCTTGAGACCTTGGCTCCGTGGCTGGGTGAGCAGCTTGGGCTCTCCGCTGATGAGCTGACGGCGCTCAAGCGCGCTGCATCCCTGGCAAAGGCGGACCTGGCGACAAACATGGTCGTAGAGATGACCAGCCTCCAGGGTATTATGGGGCGCGAATACGCCCTGCTTTCGGGCGAGGATCCGGCTGTTGCGGCGGCAATTGCTGAGCACTATCTGCCGCGCTCGGCCGGCGACAGCGTGCCGACCCGTGCTCTGGGCACGGTGTTGGCCCTGGCCGATCGCGCCGATAGCTTGGCGGGATTGTTCTCGGTTGGGATGGCGCCGACCGGTTCTGCGGATCCCTACGGACTCCGCCGCGCGGCTGCCGGCATTGTGCAGATCCTGCTGGAGAAGCAGATCGATGTGTCGCTACGTGGTGTCATAGCCAAGGCGCTGGCTCAGCTGCCGGTGACACCCCCTGACGACACGCTCGACACGGTGCTGAACTTTGTCGCCGGACGTCTTGAGGTGGCATTGCGCGATATGGGGCTGGCCTACGATGTCGTGGCGGCTGCACTTACCGAGCGAGGCGATAATCCGACATTGGCCCTGCGGGCGGCTCAGGAGCTCACAGCTTGGATCACCCGCGATGACTGGAGTTACCTTCTGGATAACTACGCGCGTTGTGTGCGCATCACGCGTAGCCAGCCACGTTTTGAGCTGGTTCCCGGCAATCTCGTTGAGGATGCGGAGAAGGCCCTGTACCAGGCGCTGCTGACGGCTGAACTCCAGGTTTCTGCCGAATCCAAAGACTTGGGTGAAAGCGGTGTGGATCAACTGATGGCGGCTTTCGTTCCTATGGTTCCCGCGATCCAGAGTTTCTTCGACAAGGTGTTGGTGATGGCGCAGGACGAGGCGCTTCGTGAAGCGCGTCTGGCACTGCTGCAGCGTGTGGCTGCTCTGGCGACCGGGATCGTCGACCTTGGCCGGCTGGAGGGCTTCTAGGTCAGGAGGTCGACCCAGGGTGCTCTCGCTGTTTCGCAGGTCCACCAACCACGCGTATCGTGGTTTGGCCAGGGCGTTGGGCCTCGATGAGGCTGAGCTCCGCCAGCCAGGCGCCGTTTCCCTATGCTATTGAGACGTGCCGGTGGGCCATCGAAATCGGGGGAAGTAGCTTCATCGTCACGCATCGAGGTGTGGTCTCTTCGGCCCGGCTGCTGGACGCCCACGAGGTGGCGCAGTGCTTCACGCATTGCATTACGGAGACTGATCCCTATCCCCGAGAGCCGGAATCTGTTTCACTGCAGGCGCTCGTGGATCGCTGTCAGCTTCACCCAGCCCGTTGTCCCGTCGTCGGTGACCGTGACTTGGATGTGTAGGCCGACTTGCGTGCCGGTCTGAAGATCCGCCTCTATGGGGGTGATGGACACGCTATACCGGTTGGCCTTGAAGTGACCGGCTCCTCGATTGGCTGAAGCTGGAACAGCGGCGAGGGGATGCCGATCCATCGCAGACTAAGGCCGACAACGCAGTAGATCTGGCGAGTTCGCGGTGGGTCTGCTTTCTGTAACACAAGTGGTAGCGCGCGTATGCGCACAGGAGGAGATTCAATGGATACTGTGGTGAACTTTCCGGAGTTCAAGCAGCTGGAGCTCAGTGATCGCGACGTTCTTCATCCTCGTATCTGGGCTTTTCAGCCACAGACTTCGGAACTGACGTTTGGGAACCTCTATATTTGGCGGTCTTATTACAACTTCGAGTGGTCGGTGTTAGATGAGTTCCTGGTGCTCTTGGGACACGATCGTGAGGGCGCCACGTTTGTGCTGCCACCTATTGGGCCAGGCAACCGGGCTGATGTGACGTACCGGTTGTTGTCCTGGATGCGCGATGAGCGTGGCGTTGATGTGCCCAAGATATCCCGCGCGAGCCAGCGGTTGGTGGACGACATTGGCGACGATGTGCGGTTTGCCGTTACCGAGACGCGAGATCACTTTGACTATGTCTACTTGACGGAGCATCTCTCACGGCTTGCCGGGCGCAAGTACAGCTCAAAGCGCAATCATATCAACCAGTTCAAGCGCTACTACGATTTCGAGTATCTCCCTATCACGCCCTCTCTCGTCGATGACTGCCTGGCGCTGGCTGAGATCTGGTGTGAGCAACGGTTGTGCGAAGAGGATCTGAGCCTCCAGCATGAGCTATGCGGCATTCAGGATATGCTGGGCAACTTCGAGACGTTGAAGGTCGATGGCGGTGCGATCCTGGTCCAGGGCAAGGTGCAGGCGTTTGCCCTGGGAGAGCTACTGAATGAATCGACCGTCGTGATTCACATTGAGAAGGCCAATCCGGAGTTCAAAGGCATCTATGTCAAGATGACGCAGGCTTATACTGAGCGTTGGGAAGATGCCACGACACATGCCAACCTGGAACAGGATCTGGGCGAGCCGGGGTTGCGGCGGGCCAAGAAGTCATATTACCCCGATCACCTGTCAGAGAAGTTCGAGATCACCTTGGCCTGATACCGAGATCTGATGGTGGGCGGATCAGGCAATGGGTAGCGCTGAGGTCGGAACAAAAAGAGACCGGGAATCCACATACGGACTCCCGGTCTCTCGTTCTGTTCAGTCGAGTTCCGGCGGTACGGTCTCGGCGGGCGCGGGAGACTCTTCGTTGTGCCGGTCAATCGCTGCTCCGACGAAATCTCTAAACAACGGGTGGGGCCGCTGCGGGCGGGATTTGAACTCCGGGTGGAACTGGCTGCCCAACATCCAGGGATGATCGCGGAGTTCGGCGATCTCGACGAGTCTTTCATCAGGAGATAACCCACTGAAGATCATGCCTGCCTCGGCCAGTCTTTCCCGATAGGCGTTGTTGAACTCAAACCGATGCCGGTGCCGTTCGGACACGTTGTCGACACCGTACGCCTGCATAGCCTTGGTGCCGGGCTTGAGGTCACATGGATAGCTACCCAGGCGCATTGTGCCACCCATGTCGACAACGGTCTCCTGATCCGGCATCAGCGCGATGACGGGGTGCTCGGTCCCCGGTCTGAATTCGGTGCTGTTTGCGGTGTCATTGTTCAGCGCGTGCCGGGCTAACTCGATACACATCACCTGCATACCGAGGCATAGCCCCAGATAAGGAATCTTGTTTTCGCGGGCGATTTTAGCGGCAACGATCTTGCCCTCAATACCTCGGTACCCAAAGCCGCCCGGCACGACGATGCCGTCGGCTGCCAGGAGCCTATCGACACTCCTTCCATGTTCGAGGTCCTCGCTGTGGATCCAATCGATCTCGATTTCGTGATTGTGCCAGAGGCCTGCATGGACGAGAGACTCCCGGACGCTGATGTAGGCGTCGTGGAGCTCGACGTACTTGCCTACCAGGGCGATCTGCACCTTGGGACGGTCCTGGTCGAGCTTGTCGACGACGCTGCGCCACTCCTCGAGGTCAGGCTGCTTGACGCGCTTCTTGAGATGGAGCTTCTTGACGACCAGATCACCGACCCCGGCTTCTTCGAGCATAAGCGGCACTTTGTAGATGCTGCTTACTGTCAGGAGTGACACGACAGCCCGGCGTTCCACATCGCAGAAGAGGGCTACCTTGTTACGAATGTCGTCATCGATGGGGAAGTCGGAGCGCAGGGCGATGATGTCCGGTTGGATGCCGATCCCGCGCAGTTCGCGCACACTGTGCTGCGTCGGCTTGGTCTTCAGTTCTCCACTGGTAGCCAAGTACGGCAGCAAGGTGATGTGAATGTAGAGTACCTTGTTGCGACCAACGTCGTTGCGCATCTGCCGAATGGCTTCCAGGAATGGCTGGCCCTCGATGTCGCCGACGGTACCGCCTATCTCGGTAATGGCGACTTGCGCATCCAGCTCTCGCGCTGCGCGGATAATGCGGCGCTTGATCTCGTCTGTGACGTGTGGGACCACCTGGATCGTGCCCCCCAGGAAATCTCCACGCCGTTCGCGAGCGATCACTTCACTGTAGACCTGACCGGTCGTCACGTTGCTCATCTGGTTCAAGTTTTCGTCAATGAAGCGCTCGTAGTGTCCCAGATCCAGGTCGGTCTCCGCTCCGTCGTCGGTCACAAAGACCTCACCGTGTTGGTAGGGCGCCATTGTGCCAGGATCCACGTTGAGATAGGGGTCGAGTTTCTGGATTGAGACACGAAGTCCACGCGCTTTAAGCAGACGCCCGAGCGAGGCAGCCATAATGCCTTTCCCGAGAGAACTGACCACGCCACCAGTAATGAATATATAACGCATTGCCATGGGTCACCTCCTCACGGGTATATGATTCTACCCTATGTTGGCTATATGCCAAGTCAACGGAGGTTATCGGGTGCCGGATGCCGCCACTTGCACTTGGCGGATGTCCGTGTACAATAGAAGGGAGAGCCGTCGCCTGTAGTGCGGCTCACAGGATCCAGGGAGTGCGAAAGGACGCATCGAGATGAGAATCTATGTCGGGAATTTGTCGTATCAGGCAACAGAGGAAACCTTAACTGAGCTCTTCAAGCAGTATGGCGAAGTTACTGAGGTCCGGGTTATCACCGATCGGGATACCGGGCGCTCGCGCGGCTTTGCCTTTGTTGAGATGCCCAATGAGGCGGAAGCACGAGCCGCAATCGAGGCTTTGGACCAGAAGGAAACCGATGGGCGGACGCTACGTGTCAATGAGGCACAGCCGCGTCGGCAGGATCGACGTGATTCGGGCCCTCGCGGTGGTGGTGGTGGTGGTGGCGGACGCGACGCTTGGTAGCTGTCGGCATCCTGCCAGACCTTATCTAGTTTGACCAAGCACTACCCCCCGGACCCTCGATGGCCCGGGGGGTAGTGCTTTGACCCAGATGCTGCGATGCTATACTGTTTGGGAATTCAAGCGTGCTTGTTGGGCATGCCCCGCGCGGGACTGTTAGGAGGAGGTGCAATCCATGGAGATATTGGGGATCGATATCGGTGGCTCCGGTGTCAAGGGGGCTCCTGTTGACACGGTGAATGGGAAGATGCTTACAGAACGATTCCGGATTCCCACGCCAGAGGGCGCCAAACCGAAGGATGTGGCGGCGGTCGTTGCCAAAGTGGCGCGCCACTTTGAGTGGAAAGGCCCTATTGGTGTGGGTTTCCCCGCCGTCATCCAACGCGGCGTGGCGCGGACCGCTGCGAATGTCGACAAGAAGTGGATCGGGACAAATGCCGTCAAGCTCCTCTCAGTCGCTACAGGCTGCCCGGTGAGGGTGCTTAACGATGCGGATGCCGCCGGGATCGCCGAGATGCGCTTCGGCGCCGGAAAAGACCGCGATGGCGTGGTGTTCATCATCACGATCGGAACCGGATTGGGCACGGCGGTCTTCACTGATGGCGTGTTGGTCCCAAACACGGAGCTGGGCCATATCGAGATGGATGGTGAAGAGGCGGAGTTTCAGGCCTCCGATGCGGCTCGCAAACGGGATGGCCTGAAGTGGAAGCAGTGGGCCGTCAGGTTCGATCGCTACCTGAATCGATTGGATGCACTGTTCTGGCCGGATCTCTTCATCCTGGGGGGCGGGGCAAGCGGGAAGATGAACAAATTCCGCGATGTGCTGACCGTCGACGCAGAAGTCGTTCCAGCTCAACTGCTCAATGAGGCGGGTATTATTGGTGCGGCTGTAGCCGCCGAGGTGCTTGTCAAGGGGCCCTGATCCAGCTTGCGTGCCGGCTCGCCAAACGACAACGGGGCCACCGCGTGGTGGCCCCGTTATGCATGGGTGTGTCCATAGCTGCCTGTCTTATTCGTAGCTGCCGAGTTCCTTGGCCAGATCCACGATGTAGCGGAAATTCTCCAGACTCACTGCCGAGGGGACGGAGTGGTCCGAGGAGAAGATGTAGCCACCGTTTTCCTTGACGACGGGGATGACCCGGCTCATCTCCGCGGCAATGGCATCCTTGTCATCCCACAGCACGGCGTTGATGCCACCGTGCAGCAGCAGATCGTTGCCGTAGGTCTTCTTGATGGCAATGGGATCCATCCCCGCTTTTACCTCCAGGGGGTTGAGCCCATCGACGCCAATCTCAACTAGCTCAGGGATGAAGGGCCGAACGTCCCCACACGAGTGGAGCCGGACCTTGACCCCTTTGGCGTGGGCCCAGTCGACGGCACGTTTGTGGACCGGTTTCAGGAGCTTGCGGTAGGTGCGCAGTGAGAAGAACTGGTTCTGTTTGTAGCCCATATCGTCCGGCCAGTTGATCGCGTCGAAGGTGTACCCCGCCTCCCAGACTCTGTCGAGGAGGGCGATGTCCACATCGAGGAAGTGGTTGAACATATCCACGCACCACTCCGGCTGATCCAGCAGAGCCATCAGCAGGCGTTCTGTACCGACGGTCCAGGAATGGGTGACGTCGAAACCGAACCAGAGTCCGGCCTCGATCCAATGTCCCTCTTTGCGCCATATGGGGTAGTTGGCCTTCAGGTACTCCCAGGGGATGCGATCCTCACTGGGTGTCATCCTGGCTTTGGCCTCCAACCAGGCTTCCGGGGTCTTGATAGTGAAGTCGAGAAACTCAGGCGTCGATGCGATATGCTTCCAGTTCTTCAGCGTGGCTCCCCACGCAGTGGTGTTGGTGATGTACTCGTCAGTCTCTTCCACGATGCGTGTGGGGTAGCGCGGGCTGTTGTCCACGCCGATGCGCGCGATCTTGTCGAGTCCGAAGAAATCGACATAGCTCACGTCGGCCGGCATACCCTCTCGCTGCCAGCGCTCGACCGTGGCGTTCCATGGAGAGTCCGTGACCGGCACGCGGTCGGCTTCCTGATGCGCGTACATGCGGCGCATGCGCTCGTGGGTGGTGAGTTCGGTCATAAAACGAGTGCTCCTTGGGATTGGTCGCCGCATTACAGATCACGATTCACAATTCACGATTCAACTGCTTCAGATGAGAATGAATGGTGAATCGTGAATCGTGTCCGTAGTGTAGCACGGTGTATCAGACGGTCGGTTGTGCTCTATGTGTACTCCGGCAACCACTCCCCATGCGCCTCAATCAGATCGTCCACCAGGGCGTAGATCTGGTCGAGGTCGAGTTCGGCAGCAGTGTGCGGATCGAGCATCGCGGCGTGGTAGATGTGCTCACGCTTGCGGGTGAGGGCTGCCTCGACGGTCAGTTCCTGGACGTTGATGTTGGTGCGCATCATCGCGGCGAGCTGCGGGGGCAGGGCCCCGATACGCGTGGGCTGCATTCCGTTCTTGTCCACCAGGATGGGGACCTCCACCGCGCAACCCTGAGGCAGGTTGTCGATGATGCCGTGGTTGGGAACGCTTCCGTAGACCACGCGAGGTGTTCCCGTCTCCATACTGTGGATGATGAGCGAGCCGTACTCCTTGCTGCGGCGGACCTCGATATCACCACCTTGTTCCAGATCCTTGCGCAGACTCTCCCACCCGGCGATTTGGTTCTCGCAGCGCCGCGGATATTCGTCCAGTGGGATGTGGTATTTCTCGATCAGGTCGGGGCGATCGCGCTTGATGAACCACGGCGTGTACTCGGCGAAGTGTTCGCTCGACTCTGTGACGAAGTAGCCCAACCGCGTGAGCATCTCGTAGCGCACGCGGTTCCAGTCGGGAATGCGGCCCTCGGCCACGACCTGGCGGATGCGGGGATAGAGATCCTCGACACCGTCGCCGGTCTTCCGCTCGAAGCGCAGGTAGAAGGCCATGTGGTTGATCCCGGCGGAGAGGTAGTTGATCTCCTCAATGGGCACACCGATGTCGTGGGCCAGCTGCTCCGCGGTACCTTGCACGCTGTGACACAGCCCGATGGTGTTGACGGGCGAGTCACGGAAGACGGCCCAGCAGTTCATCGCCATAGGGTTGACGTAGTTGAGGAAGGCGATATCGGGCTGCCCCACTTCCTCCATATCCTTGCACATGTCGAGCATGACAGGAATCGTGCGGAGCGCTCGCATAATGCCGCCGACGCCCAAGGTGTCGGCGATGGTCTGGCGCAGCCCGTATTTCTTGGGGACCTCGAAGTCGATAACGGTCGATGGCTTGTACCCTCCGATCTGGAACATGCCGATGGCGTAGTCAGCGCCCTCAAGGGACGCCCGGCGATCTGTGGTTGCCTCGATGGTGGGGTTGGCCCCCAGCGTCGCAGCGATCTGGCGAGCTACAGCCTCGGATGTCTTGAGGCGGACGTCGTCGATATCGTGAAGACTGATGGTGCAGTCCGCAAGCTCGGGGAAGCTGAGGATATCGCCCATCATATTCTTGGCGAAAATGGTGCTTCCGGCACCAAGGAACGAAATCTTTGGCATTTTGGCTCTCCTTAAGCGCGTGCTTCGCGGATCCACTGCAGGACTTGGCGCGCAAGCTCGGTCATCTTGTCGTATTCTCCAGCGGCAAGCCAGTCCTTCCGGACCATCTTGCTGCCCATACCCACGCATACGGCCCCCGCCGTGATCCAGCCCTTGATATTGTCCTCCTCAGCGGAGACGCCGCCTGTGGGCATCAGTCTGGACCAGGGCATCGGTGCGGTGACGGCCTTGATGAAGCCAGGGCCACCCACCTGGGTGCCGGGGAAGACTTTGCAGATCTCACAGCCCAGCTCCTCGGCTGTCGAGATCTCGCTCACCGTGCCACAGCCGGGCATATAGGCGATCTTGCGGCGGTTGCAGATCCTGGCAACTTCGGGATTGAGCATGGGGCCGACGACGAACTCCGCACCGTAGGAGATGGCGAGGGCTGCGGTCGGGCCGTCAGCGATGGAGCCGACGCCCATGATGAGATCCGGCTCCGCCTGCGCGAAGTAGGGTACCAGGACCTTGAAGACTTCCAGCGCCTGATCGCCGCGGTTGGTGAACTCAATCACGCGGGCGCCGCCCTTGGCCAGGGCGTGGATAACTTTCTTGCAGACGTCCGCATCGTCATTGTAGAAGAGGGGGACCAGCCCCACGTCAATCATCGTGGTCAGTACGTTAAGTCGATCGTGTCGTGCCATGGTGAACCTCCTAAAGGTCTCAGGTCAAGTGCGGGGCATAGCCGATCTGGACAACGCCCCGCTGTTTGCCGAATGAATTTAGCGGCTGACGCGACCGGACGCGTCACCGCCCATAAGTTTCTCAACCTCGGCCACACTGACCAGGTTGAAGTCGCCCTTGATGGTGTGTTTCAGTGCCGACGCCGCCACGGCGAAGTTGATGGCGTCTTGCTTGTTCTCGTAGGTCAACAGACCGTGGATCAGCCCACCCATAAAGCTGTCGCCACCGCCGACGCGGTCGACGATGTGGGTGATATCGTAGGTCGGGCTCGTGAAGACCTCGCCATTGTCCCACAGGATGGCGCTCCAGGTGTTGTGGCTTGCCGAGAGCGAGCCACGCAGGGTGATGGCAATGGTCTTCAGGTTGGGGAAGCGCTTCTTAAGCTCATTGCAGACATGGACATAGGCTTCGGCTTCGACGTTGCCCTTGGTAACATCTACCTTGGGGGCGTGAATGCCGAAGACCTTGGCGGCGTCCTCCTCGTTGCCGATGGCGATGTCGGTGTAGCTGACCAGTTCCTCCATCACCTCGCCGGGCTGCTTGCCCCACTTCCACAGTTTGCTGCGGTAGTTAAGGTCGCAGGAGATGGTGACGCCGGCTTTCTTGGCGGCTTTCACACCCTCCAGACAGACAGCTGCTGCGCTTTCTGAGATGGCCGGTGTGATTCCGGTCCAGTGGAACCAGCCCGCCCCCTCGAAGGCTGCATCCCAGTCCACCATGCCGGTCTCAATGGTCGCTAGTGCTGATCGGGCGCGGTCATAGATGACTTTGCTGCCGCGCTGCACGGCGCCGGTCTCCAGGAAGTAAATGCCCAGACGGTCGCCGCCGCGCACGATGTGGCTTGTGCCGACACCGTACTGGCGAATGAAGTTGAGGCAGGCATCGCCGATGTCGTTTGTGGGTAACCGGGTGATGTATTCGACGGGCAGGCCGTAGTTGGCGGCCGAGACGGCCACGTTGGCCTCGCCGCCGCCATAGATGACGTCAAAGCTACGGGCTTGTGTGAAGCGCTGGAATCCCGGGGGGGCCAGGCGCAGCATAATCTCACCGAAAGCCACGATTTTCTTCATAAATCACTCCTTTGGTTATTGACATCAGTTTGCATATCTTATATCCTGCCAAGACGTTGTCAAGAAACGGAGGGTGTGTGACATGCACAAGATTCAGGAACTGGTAGATGCGATACGCGACATTCACGCGCAGATGCGCGACGCTGTCCTCGCGACGACTGAGGCCGCGGCCGCGGCCGCGGCCGCCGACGCCTCTGGGGCAGATGGCGTCGCGGATCTCTCCCGTGTTGTTCACGATGGAGCAGGGGACACGATCTATGCTATCGATCGCGTCAGCGAAGAGGCACTGGTGCATGCTTTTGAGGAGACTGTGGCTCGGATCGCACCGGTGGTGCTGATTGCTGAAGGACTGCCCGAGGGAGGACAGGTCGTGCTCCCACGGGGGACGCCGGAGACCGATGCGGTGTGGCGGATCATTGTGGATCCCATCGACGGCACGCGCGGCCTGATGTACCAGAAGCGCAGCGCCTGGATACTCACCGGGGTGGCGCCAAATCGGGGCGATGCCACGTCGCTCTCTGATATCGTCTTTGCCGTACAGACGGAGGTGCCGCTGGTCAAACAGCATCTTGCGGACCAGATATGGGCTGTGCGCGGGGAGCCGGTGGAGGCTGAACGGCTGAACCGGGTGACCGGCGAGCGCACGCCCCTGACGCTCACGGCCTCCTCGGCCACCTCCATCGCGCACGGGTTCGTGACCGTGGCCCGGTTCTTCCCCGGTGCGCGCGAGGTCCTGGCAGCCATTGACGATGAGATGGTGGCCGAGATCCTGGGCCCGGTTCAGCCGGGGAAGGCCCAGTGTTTCGAGGACCAATACATCTCAACCGGCGGGCAGCTCTACGAGTTGATGGTGGGGCACGACCGTTTCGTGGCAGACCTGAGGCCGTTGACCGAGAGGCTGCTTGCAGAGAAAGGAATGGCGCTTGGATTGTGCTGCCATCCCTACGACATCTGCACGCTGTTGATCGCAGAGGCGCTCGGCATTGTGGTGACGGCGCCCGACGGGAGCGCACTCGACGCACCGCTGTCGGTCGATCCCGATGTTGCCTGGGTGGGATATGCGAATGCTGCGATCCGTGAGCAGGTCGAGCCGGCGTTGCGAAGGGTGCTGCTGCGGCGTGGACTGCTGTAGGGAGATCCGCGTTGGCGATGGCCCTGTAAGTC
>CAZEXX010000111.1:0-2714 GCA_964516885.1 uncultured Anaerolineales bacterium
AAGGTCGATCCGGTCGCTGAGTTGATTGGCGTCTGCATTGTGCCGGGCAGCGATGATGGCATCCTCATCATTGTCGAGTGCCAAGATGTGTCCTGCTCCGAGCCTGGCCGCTGTCATAGCTAGAATCCCGGTGCCCGTACCCAGGTCGAGCACCTCAGCATTAGGTCTGACCAGCCCTTCGGTGGCCAGCACGCATAGCTGGGTGCTAGGGTGAAGCCCGGTGCCGAAGGCCATGCCGGGGTCCATCTCCAGAATGAGCTCATCCGGCGCCGGTGTGTAAGAGCGCCAGGAAGGCTTGATGACCATGCGCTGCCCAAGATGGAGGACGGGAATCTGTTCCTTCCATAGGGCGGTCCAATCCTGATCCTGCACTGATTTGAAGGCCGGTTCGGGGATCACGGGCCAGATGTGGCGCAGATGCCCCAGGCCTGCTTCGACCTTGTGCCGGCGCTCGTTGATGTCCTTATCGACGGTCAGGTAAGCCTTGACCGTGACCGGGTTCGAACCGGTGCTGTCGGGCACGCTATCATCAACGCCGAGGTCAAAGGCCACCCCTTGGGGGGCATACCGGCTTAGGACTTCGGCGACGGCTTCCGCTGCCTCTCCGTTGACCTGGATGCTGACCTCTAGCCATTCCACAGGTCTAGAGCCCCAAGGCTTCCTTGACACGGTCCACGAAGCTCTGCTTATCCTCAATTACGATCTCGGTGCCCAGCGTGTCGCCCAACTGCTGGAAGAGCTCCTCTTGTTCCTCGGTGAGCTGCTTGGGAATCGCGACCTGGGTCACGATGAGCTCATCTCCGCGCCCTACCCCGCGCAGCTTCGGGATCCCCAGTCCGCGCAGGCGGAAGATCGCACCGGACTGCGTGCCGGCAGGCACGGTGATCTGACGGTCGCCGTCCAGTGTCGGCACGGTGATGGTATGGCCAAGCGCAGCTTGGGCCACGTTGATCTTCAGTTCCAGGATCACATCCGTGTTGCGGCGCTTGAAGTACTGGTGCGGCTTGACGTCGAGCGTGATATACAGGTTCCCGTTGGGCCCGCTGAGCTCACCGGGCTCTCCCTGACCGGAGACGCGGATCGTCATCTTGTCATCGACGCCCGCGGGAATCGAGACCTCGATCCGCTGGTTAGCATAGATCCTGCTGCTCCCGTGACATTCGTGGCACGGCGTTCGGACTACGGTTCCCTTGCCATTACAGCGCCGGCACGTCGTGATGTTCACAAATGATCCCAGCAGCGTGTGCTGGACCTGGCGGGTCTGACCGGAGCCGCCGCATTCGGTGCATGTCTCCGGTGAGGTCCCGGGTTCTGCGCCGGACCCACTGCACACCGGGCATACTTCTTGCCGCCGGACTTCGACCTCTTTCTCAACACCGAAGGCCGCTTCCTCAAAGGAGATATTGAGGCCGGTACGGATGTCGTTCCCGCGACGTGGACCGGCACGCCCCGATCGGCCGAAGCCTCCGAACCCACCGAGGTTGCTAAAGACCTCAGAAAATATATCGAAGGGATCCCGCACGCCGCCGTAGTCAAAGCCACCAAAACCCGGCGGACCATCACTTCCATATCGATCGTACATCGAGCGCTTGTCACTGTCCGAGAGAACTTCGTAGGCCGCGTTGACCTCCTTGAACCTCTCCTCGGCGTCGGGCTCTGAGCTGACATCCGGGTGGTACTTGCGCGCCAACTGCCGGTAGGCTTTCTTGATCTCCTCCGGGCTGGCATTGCGGTCCACCCCAAGAGTCGCGTAATAATCGTCGTTCATATAATCTCCACTTAGCCCTTAACGATGGTCTGCGGGGGCTGCGCCATCAGGACTGCCGGGGTTGGGATCGTGGTTGATCCGCATGTAATCCTAGAGGTCACGCGTCCCCCTCGACTGTTGATTCCTCGGCCTCCGGCTCCAGGACTTCTTCCGTGGCCTGAGGCTGGGCTTCCTTTGTACCCTTGGCGATGACAACCATCGAGGGCCGCAGCACGCGGTCCGCCAGCATATGACCTGTCTCCACAACGGCGACGATCTCGCCGTCGCTGAAGCCGTCTACCTCCTGGTAGAGCACGGCTTCGTGGACATTCGGATCAAAGATGTCGCCGGGCTCTGCTTCTATCTGCTGTACATTTTCGGTCTCCAGGATCGTCTTGACCTTGCGTTCCACGAGCTGGACGCCGCTCAGCCACGGATCTTCCTTGATTGTGTCCGGGACAGCATCAAAGGCCCGCTTGAAGTCATCAACGACCGGGAGCAATCGCGCCAACAAGGTGGCATTGGCCATACTCCGCCACTGAGCCTGCTCTGCGGTGGTGCGTTTGCGGAAATTGGCAAATGATGCCTGGGCTCGTTGCCAACCATCCAGGTATTCAGCTGTCTTTTTCTCTGCTTCGGCCAGAGTCTCTTCGGTTTCGGCGAGTTTTTCCTCGAGGGCCTTCACCTGTGCCTCAAGACCGACTGCTGAGCTTTCCTCCTCAGCTGCCGTGGGTTCGTCAGTTGTGGATTCTTCAGCGCCAGCGTCTTCCTCCGCAACATCGGCGGGGGGCTGTTCGTTCAAATCCTCTTTTGTCATAGTGTATTCACCTCCAGTGGTGTGTTCTGTTCGGCTGCGCCGTCAGCTGTCGCTGAGCTCGCGGTGCGCGCTGTTGAGTTGATAGTCGGAGCTGAGGTCGGGCTGGTAGATGTCATAGACCAGCTCCCCCAGAACGCTTGCCACAAACCT
>CAZEXX010000111.1:2814-11395 GCA_964516885.1 uncultured Anaerolineales bacterium
TCTTCTGCAACAGCGAACTCCGGCATCTGAAGTAGTTCCGCCAGACCATGGTAATAGATCTCGTCGGAGAGCGACTCTTTCACATCCTCCAAGATTGATAGTACGATCTGCGCCACGTCGGTCTCAAGGGGCGCAAACTCGCGCATCTGGTTCTTGATCTGTTCGGCGCCCAGCCCTGCGCAGACCTGGTTCAGCCGATCGGCAGCCTCACGCAGCGACTCTTGCGTCAGCGGTTCTGACAGGACGAGTATCTGCTGCTCGACGGTGCCCCCTTCTAGAACCAAGATCAACAAGACGGCACGCCCGTGCGTTGCGATCAACTCCACATGCTTGAAGAGCGAGCTCGTTGTGCGCGGCGCTGTCAAGATGGCCGCAGCTTGTGCCGCTTTGGCCAGGACTGACGAGGCCAAAGGCAGCCACGCCCCAATATGCTCCCGCGCTTGGTGGAATTGGTGTGCGATCATACGCTGTTCGGTGCGAGGCAGCGCACGCTCTGTCATCAACCGCTCGACGAAGTAGCGAAATCCTGTCTCCGTGGGGATACGTCCGGCCGATGTGTGCGGTTGGAGCAGGTAGCCCATCTCCTCCAGTTTGGCCATGTCGTTGCGAACGGTGGCCGGGCTAACATCGAGGTCATAGTGATCCACCAAAGTGCGAGAGGCCACGGTCCCCGCGGTCTCCACGTGCTCTCTTACGATCAGCCTCAGTAGCAGCTCTTGTCGCAGTGACAAGCTCTTTGCTTCTACCATATTCTCACCGTCCAGCCTGCTCTAGCACGACTCCGAAAACGATATCAACTGATCCTGTCTCACCCACGACAATGTCCCCCTGCGCGCTGGGCTTGGTTTCTGGCGCCGCGACGCAGGGGGCTCAGCCTTACTCTGAGCACAGTCATTCCCGCTCAGATTGGTCTTCTCACGGTCCACGCCGTGGGGATCCATCATCAACTTAGCACTCCTGTATCGCGAGTGCTAAAGATCACCATGAAAATGATACCATGAAGGAAAGCGCTGTCAACAGCAAGAGGTATGGCGAGAGGTGTTGCTGACTAATCCAGCTGGGGCACGCGGGCCCAGGCTCGACACCGGTGCAGACTGGCCGATAGGGCCTGGCGGATATGCTCGTCACCATCACCGGCACCCAGGGCATCGGGTGAGAGCTCCAGTGTAACGCTGCCGGGGTAGCCGTCCGTGGCCAAGGCACCGATGAACCGCGCGAGGTCCAGGTGGCCGACTTCCGGACGCCGGTGTTCGCGGCCGTTGAAGTTGCTCAGATGCACATGGGCGACGCGCCGCCGCCACTGAGTGTAGACCTCGGCCGGCTCCAGTCCCCACGTCCCCAGATGTGTGGTGTCCAGCGTCAGCGTTGGGAATTGCGTCAAACGGTCCGGTGTATTCCAATGGAAGCCGTTCCAGCGGCGTCCGAAAGCGTGCCATGCCGGCATATTCTCGATGCACAACTTGACACCGCTTTCCTTCTGCAATTTCCGGTAACCCTCCCCAGCAATCCAATCGCGGTAGGTTCGGTCTGGATGCCAGCCTGGAATGGGCAAGAGCCGCCGACGTCCCTGGATGAGCAAGATGATGAGGCCTACGCGCATCGGGAGGTGGTGCACGACAATCGAAGTGTCTAGGGCCCGTGCCAGGAGAACGGTGCGTTCGAGCGTCTCGACCTTGCCGGCGGGCCACCCCGGCACGGGCCGGAAGGGGCAGTGCACGGCGTGGATTGGGAGTCCATATCGGTCAATGAGGGCCTGAAGGTAGTCTGGTTGGCGGGTGTCCCACCGATCGTCCACCATAAGCTCTATGCCGTCGAAGCCGGCATCAGCAGCCATCGCGAAGCATCTGGCGAGGCCGTATGTGTAGAGGGAGCCAGTAGAGAAAAGGAAGCGCATCGTTAACCCCGTGCCTGGATTTCTAGAACAAATGTGCGTGGTTTGCGGTGAGGACTATGCTATAATACTGGGTTGCGGTCTGAAGTAAAGGGCGACGAGGAGAGGCAGTATGGCGAGCGATGAACTCATCATCCGGGGTGCTCGGCAGCACAATCTGAAGAACATCAACATCAATATTCCCAAGAACAAACTGGTGGTCATTACCGGACTTTCCGGCTCTGGGAAGTCTTCATTGGCCTTTGACACAATCTTCGCGGAGGGGCAGCGGCGGTATATTGAGTCCCTGAGCGCGTACGCACGCCAGTTTCTGGGTCGGTTGAGCAAGCCTGATGTCGAATCAATCGAGGGTCTGAGCCCGGCGATTGCGATTGATCAGAAGGGCGTCTCCAACAACCCGCGTTCTACCGTAGGAACGGTCACCGAGATCTATGACTATCTGCGCCTGATCTATGCTCGTATCGGTATCCCCCACTGTCCACAATGCGGGCGGCCCGTGACGCAACAGAGTGCCCAGGAAATCGTGGATACGCTTCTGGATATGCTGCCCAGCACACGTCTACAGGTGTTGGCGCCACTAGTGCGCGCGCGCAAAGGTCATCATCGCCCCATCTTCGAGGAAGCGCGCAAGCTGGGATTCGTTCGCGTGAGGGTGGATGGTGCGGTATACGACTTGGAAGAGGTCCCGGAGCTAGATCGCTACAAGCTCCACGACATCGAAGCGGTTGTCGATCGACTGGTCATAATGGAGCGTGAGGAGAGCAGTGCCGATCTCTACGCCGACTTTGTCAGTCGCGTGACCGACTCTGTAGAGACCTCACTGCGTCTGGGTGAAGGGGTTATGATTGCCGCGGTCGTGCGATCACCTGATGGGACCGCTTGGCTCGAGGAAGATGTGCTCTTTTCCGAGAAGCTGTCGTGTCCAGTCTGTGGGATCAGCATACCTGAGATTGAGCCCCGCTCGTTTTCCTTCAACACGCCGCACGGTGCTTGCCCGGTTTGTGAGGGCCTGGGATACAAGCTTGAGCTCGATCCGGATCTGATTGTGCCGAACAAAGTCAACTCTCTGAAAGAGGGAGCTGTGGCCTATGGGTTGACGGGTGATCGCGATAGCACATCCTGGAAAGTCTTCGAAAGCATCGCCGAGCACTACGGCATCGCGATGGACGAGCCTTGGAATAGATTGAGTGAATCTCAGCAGCGGATTGTGCTCTACGGCTCAGGACGTGAGCAGGTACCTGTCTCCTACGAGACACCGCGCGGCTTCTGGTCGGGGCTGCGTCGCTATGAAGGTGTGATCCCTAACCTGCAGCGGCGTTATGATGAGACGGGATCTGACTATGTTCGGAGCAAGATCGAAGAAGCTATGAGCCGTACACCCTGCAAGGCCTGCGAAGGTACCCGGCTCAACGACGTTGCCCGTGTCGTCACCGTGGCCGAGAAGCCTATCGATGAGCTATCTCGTTGGCCGGTCAACCGGCTCCAGGCCTGGATCGATCTCCTGATTGAATCTCACGCGCCAGCTGATCCGGAAACGCCGCCGCTGCTCAGCGAGAAAGATTATGCGATCGCAGAAAGAGCACTGAAAGAGACTCGGGACCGGCTGACTTTCCTGACGAATGTTGGGTTGGATTACTTGAGCATGGCGCGCACGGCACGGACGTTGTCCGGCGGAGAGGCGCAGCGCATCCGGTTGGCCACGCAGGTAGGATCGCGTCTGACGGGGGTGCTCTACGTTCTGGACGAGCCGAGCATCGGGTTGCATCAACGTGATACAGCTCGCTTGATCCATACGCTGAAGGAGATGCGCGATCTGGGTAACACGGTGCTCGTAGTCGAGCACGATGAACAAACTGTCACTGCCGCGGACTGGATTGTGGATCTTGGGCCGGGCGCCGGTGAGCATGGTGGCGAGGTTGTCGTCGCCGGACCCCTCGAGACGATTCTGGCGCACCCCACGTCCCTTACCGGGGCCTATCTCTCGGGGCGTCGATCGATTCCTGTGCCTGCTGAGCGCCGCCACGGCAACGGCAAAGCTCTGATCATCCGTGGCGCCCGCCAGCATAACCTGAAGAACATCACCGTCCGGTTGCCCTTAGGCCTCTTCGTCTGTGTGACCGGCGTGTCCGGTTCCGGCAAGAGCTCGTTGATGGTGGAGACGCTTCACCGGAATCTGGCGCAGTTGATCAATAGCTCGCGGGAGCCCGCCGGTGAATGTGATGCGATTGAAGGTTATGAGTTCATCGACAAGGTCATCAACATCGACCAGTCGCCGATTGGACGCACGCCGCGCTCCAACCCTGCGACCTATACGGGGATCTTCAGCCCGATCCGCGAGCTGTTTGCCAAGCTCCCGGACTCCAAGATCCGCGGCTACAACCTCGGGCGCTTCTCTTTCAACGTGAAGGGCGGGCGCTGTGAGGCTTGTGGCGGCCAAGGTGAGCTGCGAATCGATATGCAGTTCCTGCCGGAGGTCTATGTGCCCTGTGACGTCTGTCGCGGGGCACGGTACAATCGAGAGACGCTTCAAGTTCGCTACAAGGGGCTGAACATCGCCGAGGTATTGGATCTAACCGTGACCGAGGCCCTGGAGTTCTTTGGACCGATCCCCAAGATCACACGGCGCATGCAGACGTTGTGCGATGTGGGGTTGGGGTACATTCGGTTGGGGCAATCGGCGACGACGTTGTCCGGTGGCGAGGCCCAGCGAGTGAAGCTGTCCCGCGAGCTTTCAAAGCGTGCCACCGGTCGCACGCTCTACTTGCTCGACGAACCAACGGTGGGCTTGCATGCTGCTGATGTCGAGAGGCTGATCGAGGTACTGCAGCGGCTGGCCGATACCGGCAATACGGTGGTGGTGATCGAGCATAACCCGGACGTCATCAAGGTATCGGATTGGATCATCGACTTGGGACCTGAGGGCGGCGATGCCGGGGGCGAGTTGGTGGCCGAGGGACCGCCCGAGGTCGTTGCTGAAAACGAGCGGTCGTACACCGGGCACTATCTCAAGCAGTGGCTTTCCGGCGTACGTCTCACGACCCCGCTGTAGGGGCTCTCCCCGCACTATGCATACGAGGCGCTATCGTCAGATAGCGCCTCGTCGTATTTCGCCGGTCGGCTTGGGGGATCAGTGTCACTCTTTCGCTTTGGCTAGATCCTCAGCGAGTCCAACCAGGAGCGTCTCTCCATCGCGCGATGTGAGATCGACCGCCTCCATAAACGCGCGTTCGGCGTCGACGTTGCGGTCTTGTTGAAGATAGACACGGCCCAAAGTCTGCAGTGCAACTGCGCGTTCCACATCGTTGGTGGCCCAGTTGTACGCATAAGAAGCGAGCAGTTCGGCCTCAGCCACACGCTCTGGCCGGTAGCCGACATAGAACTCAGCCAGGGCGTTGAGTGTCATGAAGTCATTGCTTTTTAGGTTCTGCGCATAGAGCAGATCAGCTTGGGTGCCGTCGATGTCCGGCGGCGACTCGGTACGGCGCGCCCACGATTGTGCGATGTAGACGATGGGCAAGGCGTTGGTCTGGCTGATGGCGCGACCGACTGCGCCATAGGCCTCCTTCTCATCCTGCAACTTGGCAGCCGAGATTCCCAGCCAGGCTTCTGCCTCGGCATTCTGTGGGTTGATTTCGGCGGCCCAGTCAAACTCGCTCGCGGCTTCTTTGTAGCGTCCCTGATAGAAGAGCATCTGACCAAGCCCGAAATGCGCTTCAGGCAAGTCCTGATTCAAGGAGACGGCGGTACCGAACGCTTCCTCGGCACGCTGCCAAAGTCCCGTGTAGAAGTGGGTCCATCCTTCGCCGACGTAGATCTCGGCGCGCCTCTCATCCAACCCCTTGGCGATCTTGAGATCCGCTGACGCGGCCTGGTATGCGCCCAGCGTGATGTAGGCCTCGGCACGCTGCAGTAAGAGCTCGATATCGTCGGGGTTGTCCTGGATCTGGCGGTCAAGAGCGGTGAAGACGGGCGGTGTTGCCGTGGGGGGCGGCGGCTCAGGGGTCGCCGTGCCCTCGGGCCCCGGCTCCACCTCGGCCTCATCTTGAGTGTTGGCGTCGGGATCGCCCTGATTCGGCTTGGGCGAGACCGGGGTCAACTCTGCATCGGAGACCGTAGTGATCTCAGCCCCATCCAGAGAGAGTGCGACATCTGTCTCGCCGGCAGCAAGTGACCGTGAGAGCAGCACGATGTTGACGCCCCAGAGCCCCACGACCACAAGCCCTAGGATCCCCAGCACGATCTTCTGGGATGCTGACCATCCCATGCCTCGGGCGCGGCGTCCCCATGCATTGTTGGCCTTGGCGGGCTCCGAAGCCTCGCCCAGATCGTCGAGGGTCACGCCCTCAAGCAGATCTGCCCATGCTTCGTCATCTTGCACGGGTGCGGGTTGGCTTGGTCGGTCAGGCTGTGTGACTGCACTGCCCGCCCGATCAGAGGTCGTGCGGGTCGGTTGCGCAGCTGACTCTTCTTCTGACTCCGGCGGATTGAGTAAATCGTCAAGAAACTCCATCACAGCCTCCCGGCTCATCTAGTGTGGAGCATGATAGACGCGTCCTAGCACCTACCAAGTCTTCCGAGCAGTGAGCTTGAAAAACACTTAAGTTGATCCCAAATGCGCCCTGTACAAGTCTAAAATCAGTATAAGGTCAGTTATGGGAAAGGCAACTCGAATTTGGCAATCAGGTGCTTTGTGGCACAATCATAAGCCATATGGCAACACCGACAAAGAATGAGGCGTTTCACGACGGGAGCCCGACGATTGAGGTCGAGCAAGCTTTCTGGCAGCAGGGCTTCACCAGGGTTGCGGGGCTTGATGAGGTGGGCCGAGGCCCCTGGGCCGGGCCGGTCTATGCAGCAGCTGTTGTTCTTCCCAACTGTCCCGATGACCTCGAGATACTCAGCGATGTTCGTGATTCGAAGAGACTGAGCGCCAGGCGCCGCGAGCACCTTTCGGAACAAATCGTGGACGTCGCGCTGACAGTGGGCATTGGCGCAGCCGACGTCGATGAGGTGGATGCGTTGGGGATTGTGCCGGCGACCCGGTTGGCGATGCGGCGAGCATTGGCGCGATTGGATGTGCCGCCTCAAGCGCTAGTCCTGGATGCAGTGCGTCTGCCGCAAATCGCGCTGCCGCAACGCGCGTTTCCCCGCGCCGATGCTCTGTGTCTGTCCGTGGCAGCAGCGAGTATCGTTGCCAAGGTAGCGCGGGATCACTGGATGATCGAGATAGCCGAAGTCGAGTATCCCGGGTACGGTTTCGGACAGCACAAGGGCTACGGCACCCGGCAGCACCGGGAAGCACTCGATCGCCTTGGTGTCTGTCCCCTTCACCGGCGCAGTTTCCGACCGATCGCGATGCGGCTTGCCGGGCACGGAGGTCTTGATCTCCGGCCCTGTTGTGACAATCTGGGAGCGTGACCAATGGTCCTCGAATCGACAGCGGCCTCCAAGCGTATTGTGATGATCGGCCCTTTTGGACTGCAGCCGCGCATGACTATGCGCGTGCGCGCCCTACCTTTGGCAAAGGCGTTGGTGCGCCAGGGGCATGCAGTCACAGTGCTGCTCCCGCCTTGGCAGAATCCGGAGGATGCTGGACGTATCTGGACGGAGCATGGCGTCCGCATTGAGAACGCAGAGCTGCCTCGCGGCATACCAGGATGGTTCCACGGCGAGCTCACGCGCCGCCTTGTCAGGCGAACTGTCGCCCTTGATCCTGACATTGTCCATACGTTCAAGCCCAAGGCCTATGCCGGGTTGGCGCATCTGGCGTTGGCACGGCGCTACCCGGTGGTGGTCGACACAGACGACTGGGAGGGGGCTGGGGGCTGGAATTCTATGGGCGATTACTCACCGTTGCTGCAGCGGATTTTTGCCTGGCAGGAGCGTTGGGGAGTGAGGTCCGCCTCCGCTGTGACGGTGGCCAGCCGTGCATTGCAGACGTTGGCCTGGTCGATGGGAGGTGCCCCGGAGCGCGTCTTCTATCTTCCCAATGGTGCCAGTGCCCCGGCGTTTGAAGTTGTGTCACCCATTTCGGAGCACCCGACGGTGCTGCTCTACACTCGTTTCTTTGAGTTTGATCTTGACCGGTTGTGGCGCGTGATGCGCATGGTGCGCGACAGCCGGCACGATGTGCGGTTCTTGGTCGTTGGCAAGGGTTTCGCGGGTGAGGAAGATCGGCTGCTTGCGCTGGCCGGCAGCGCCGGGTGGCGTGTTGTTCGGTCGGAGACCTCCGTGATCGCGTCAGCCGCCGACGTGCCCGATGCGGACCTTGCGTATGTCGGGTGGGGCACCGAAGCGAACCTGGCGGCGTGCTTTGGCAGCGCAACCCTGGGGATCTATCCCTTCGATGATACACTGCTCAACCGCACGAAGTGCCCGATGAAGCTGATGGATATGCTGTCCGCGGGGATCCCCGTCGTTGCGGATGCGGTTGGCCAGATCACTGAAGCAGTTGTGCCGGGAGAGACGGGGCGGCTGGTCCGCGCGGGCGATGACCGGGCCTTTGCCGAGGCTGTGCTGGCCCTGCTCGCGGATCCGGAGGCTTTGCGCGCCATGGGCCGGGCAGCCAAGGCCGACGTTGCTCGCCGCTTTAGTTGGGACGGACTCGCTGATATCGCGTCAGCTGCCTACTGCTACGCCGCCAACTGCTAGGGAGCAGTCTTGGCCCACACTGAAACACGTCTTGGGCAG
>CAZEXX010000112.1:0-11282 GCA_964516885.1 uncultured Anaerolineales bacterium
GAGAGGGCGGTCACCAGCGCCGACACCAGCAAGAAACCCAGTGTGTTAAGCGGCTTCAAGACCGTCAGGAACAAGCTGTTTCTCAACACTACCAGCATCTTCGGATCCTCAAGCTCCATCAAGAACGCCTGTGCATAGAAAGCCACACCTGCCCAGAGCATGCCGATGATGATGAAGATCGGCGTCGTCCACACCTTGACGGACGCTGGGAACGGTGAGATCCCCGGGGTATTGTAGAACCAGATATTGACCGCCACGATAGCAAAGCCAGACAGGATGATCAAGAAGAGGAGAAAGCTGCGTAGACCAAACTCCTTGATGGTGTCCCAGATGAGGCGCCAGTTGACGGCTTTTCCGCGCACCGCGCGCTGGCCAATAGCATAGATGCCGGCAAGGGCGAACGGCCCAGGGATGACCAGCAGCCAACAGAGCGCGTGGGCCAATCCCGCCGCGAAATGGAAAAAGAGCTCTTCGTAGAACGCCACCGCTGCCTTGGCAATGATCTTCAGAACACGCATATGACGGCTCCTAACTGATGTGAGAGTAGGCGAGTGCTACGGCCGGAAAGGGCGAATCCCCCGGGCTTGTGTCAGTTCCGTGACCACGAGTCTGTGGTTGGATTGAGCGCCGGCACGGCCGGAGTGCCTTTAAGCTTTGGACGCCCTGCAGATGAGGCCCTTCAGATAAGCACCCTCCGGGAAGGTCAGGGCCACCGGATGGTCGCTGGACTGCATCATGCGCCCGACGATCCGAATGTCACGTCCGGAGTCAAGCGCTGCCCCAAAGACGATCTTCTGGAAGAGATCATCCGAGATCGCCCCGGAACAGGAGAAGGTCAACAGATGTCCGCCGGGTTCGAGCAGATGGAAAGCCTGCAGATTGATGTCCTTGTAACCGCGGGACGCATGCTTCACATCGCGCTGTGTGAAGGCAAACTTCGGCGGATCAAGCACGATGACATCATACCGCGCGCCATCCCGTCGCAAGTCACGCAGCACCTGGAAGGCGCTTCCATTGATATCGTCCGAGAGGGAGGTGTCCAGGTTGTTCAGCTGCAGATTCCGGCACACCGCAGCCAGGGCATCTTCTGATGTGTCCACATTCATCACAGCTGCGGCGCCGGCAGACAGGCCGTAGACGGCGAAGCCGCCCGTGTAGGAAAATACGTTCAACAACCGGGGAGGGGCCTGGAAGCGCACGTATCTTTGGACAATCCCGCGCAGAATCTGCCGGTTGTCGCGCTGATCCAGGTAGAAGCCCGTCTTCTGCCCGCCGCCAACATCTACCTCGAAGGCCAGGCCGTTTTCCAGAATCGTGATAGGGCCCTCAAGCGCCTTTCCCCGCAGGAGACCGGATCGCTCACGCAGTCCCTCCTGCTTCCGCACACTTACGTCACTGCGCTCGAAGATCCTCTCCACATCGAGGTAGTCGCTGACTATGTCCCACAGCAGGTCTACAAAGAGATCGCGGCGCACATCAACCCCGGCGGCGAGGAACTGCAGTGCCAGCGTCGAGCCGTACAGGTCGACAACCAAGCCCGGCACGCCATCTGATTCCGCGTTGATGAGCCGGCAGGCTGTGGTGTCCGCATCCGCCAACTCTCCGCTCCGGAGAGCGACTGCCTGAGTCAGTCGTTCGCGCCAGAAATCCTCACCTTTGGGCACAGGAGATTCCCTCCAGGAGAAGAGCCTGACTCGGATCTGGGAATGCGGGCTGTAGTGTCCCCAGGCCAGAAACTCATCCTGTGCGTCATAGACTGCGACGAGACTTCCGAGATCCGGTGCACCCAGCACCTTAGCAATGCCGCCCGAGAAGATCCACGGATGGCGTCGCAGAACAGATTTGCTCCGACCGCGTCTCAAGATTAGCTTGGGAACATTCACCTGTGTTTACCTCGTGATTCCTTCGACATCATTGCTGACCAACCATCAGTTCAAGAGCGCTCTCAAGGAAGGCTTGCTCTCGACCGTAACACGACCAGTCAGCAGCTTCAAGACATGCCTTGGCTGCCTGGTAATGCTGCCAAGCACGACTTGCCAACTCCTCCAACGATTCACTCTCAGCCGGCTCAGGGATACCCGAGCCCGCTGACACAGCCGAGTCAGCGGCGCCGGCCTCACCTTGGGCGAAGATCTGGAGCAGCGCTTCGTCCAGGGTCGGTGCCATAGCGACTCGGTCGGCATAGGCGACCAACACACGCTTGAGTTCCGGAAGCTGCCCTGACTCAGCCTCCAAGTAGAGCGGCTCGATATACAGAAAGGTGTCCTGAATGGGCAGGACCAACAGGTTACCGCGAAGAACGCGTGAGCCACGTTGATCCCAGAGGGACAGCTGTTGCGAGATGACAGGGTCCTGGTCCACGCGGCCCTCTATCTGGAGCGGGCCGAAGACCAAGCGATCCTTGGCCAGCTTGAAGACTCCCAGTTCTCCATAAACGTCGCCGTCGCATCTGGCGTAGAGCCAGGCCACCATATTCTGTTTCTGGCGCGGGACGTAGGGTCGAATCAATAAGAACTCCGGCTCATCCGAACCTGGCAGTCGCATTGTGATGTAATATGGCTCCATCACCTGCTGTTCGGTCTCGACGAGTTCCTGTGGTGGGTCCCACAGGTCTTCTCGATTGTAGAAGACCTGCGGGTCGCGCATATGGTATGTGGCAAACAGCTCGGATTGGTAGAGGAACAGAGTTTCCGGATAGCGCCAGTGGGAGCGCAGGACTTCGGGCATCCGTGTGCCGTCCTCAAACAGCGTCGGGAAGATGCGTGCGTAGGTCGCTGCGATTGGATCTTCCGGGTCTGTGATGTAGAAATGGATCTCGCCGCTGTACGCGTCAACAGTGACCTTGATGCTGTTGCGTATGTAGTTAAGCCGACCCATCGAGTCGTCACCCATCGGCTGCGAATAGGGGAACTGATCTGTCCACGTATAAGCATCCAGCAGCCAGATGATCCTTCCGTCAGCGATGACCGGGTAGGGATCGTCATCATACCACAGCATGGGAGCAATGGTCTCGGCTCTATCTCGGATTTCGCGGTGGAACAGGATTCGGCTGTCACTGGACAGGGCGGAGGAGAGCAACAGCTGGGTGCTGCTGAAGCGAGTCGCCAACAAGGTGCGGCGCAGAGCATTGTCCAGTCGAACGCCGGCCGCCCCCTCATACCGCGTATAGACGTTGGAATCACCTTGAGGATAATCGAACTCCTCATCAACCGCTTGGACAAGCGCGTATTCACGTGTCCGTTCGCCGAAATAGATCTCCGGGCGTGTGATATCGAGGATCGGATCGTCGCTCACCGGAGGAATATCCCGGACAAGTAGCTTCGGTAGCCCTTCCGGTGTTACTTCGTTGACTGAGTTTAGGGACAATCCGTAACCGTGGGTGAAAACGAGGTGCCGGTTGATCCAGGTCTGTGCTTGCCCAGCAAGCTCGTCGACATCCAGTTCGCGAACTGCAAGCATCACCTGGGTCAGCTGATCACCTAACCGGTACCGATCTACATCGACGCTGTGGAAACTGTAGTAGAGCCGGATCTCCTGCAGCTGACTGTACGTGCGAAGCAAGGGGCGGTAGTCCCACAGACGGACATTGCGCAAGACATCGGCGTCTGCTGCCAGTTCACTCTGGCTGAGGATGCCGTCAGCGGCGTAGTCCTGTTCCACAATGTCGTCGAGTTGGTAAGCTTCCCGTGTGTAGCGGATGTTATGCTCGATGTATGGGCGCTCGAGCGAGAACTCGTTGGGTTCCACGGTGAATTGCTGTACTATGGCCGGATAGAGCGGCCCGACCAGGGTGAGCCCGACCCAAAACAACCCGATGCCTATCAGGAGCTTCCACTGGCGCGCAAACAGGTTGATGACCAAGATGGCAGCCGCAGCAAAGAAGAGGATGGCCTCAACGGTGTACAAGGGCAATCGGGCGTGGATGTCGGTATAGCCACCTCCGAAGATCGCACCGTTCTGAGCTTGCAGAAGCGCCAACCGGCTCAACAGTCGTTGGCATCCCATCAGCGCCAGCCAGGCACTGCCCAGTAGCGATAAGTGCGCCGTCACGCCCTTCGTGCGTATCTTCCCGAAAAGTGCATAGCGAGCAAGGACGCCACCCAGCGCCAGTGCTAATAGGGTTTGCCCGCGGTTGAGGAGCACCTTGTACCAGGGAAGCTGGAACACGTAGAGGCCCAAATCATGGCCAAAGATCGGATCGGTGAAGTTGAATGGCACAGCGTCCAGCGCCAGCAGCCACGTCTGCCACTCGCCGGATAGCGAGGCTCCAACCATCACGCCTGCCAGCACCGCTCCAGCGACGAAAACGACGCGGACAGGGCGCGCCGAGATGTCGATCTCAGTGCGTTGAGTGGGGCGACCTGGGATCGGACTCCTTGCCTGGGACGATAGAGGGATCGTGCGCCGGAGCCGCTCTGTCGGGACGATCCAGTGTGCCACCAGACTCCAGTTCAGCAACAGGAAGGCCACCGAGATCAGAGTGGCTGCCCCCACCAAAGCCAGAGAGGCAGTGATCCGTCTCCCAAAGACCTGCGCCAGGTCGAGGCTCTCAAACCATAGATAGTCTGTGTAGAAGCGCGCGAACGTGGGCGAGAGGAGACAGATGATGAATAGAAGAATCAGGATTCCCAGGAGTCGAAATGACCCATCCCTGGACAGTCTAGCGTTGCTGTTCATTGTTCAAGCCTCTAGGGCAGTCTCGGTCGAAGCTCACCGTTGAGCGTATGTGCGTTGACACAGTATAGCGGAAAGAGGCCAAAGCGAAAGCTCCCCTGTTCCCTGGCTACTACTTCTGGACATTGGGATCTGATCCAAGAAAACTGAACTCCACACGAAAAGAGATTTACATGTCGGTGTTAGTGTGGTAGGATGGTCGAGTACGTGTCTCGGATAGCGCACATGTGTACAGTGGCCGATGACTGGGACGGCGATAGTCGTTGATGAGCATCAATGGTTCTGACTGGATAGTTGAGGAGAATGCTATGACACGGGCAAACACAGACAATCTGGCGGGGGTCTTTCCCACGGGTTTCGAGGCTGCACTCCGTTTCTGCAACGCGAAGCACTGCATCGCCCAGGAGTCGCCGGGCTAGCTAGCACGCTGCTGTAGATTCTCACTCCGAACTCAAGAAGCTACTTGAGCACGGAGCTGGGTAACAGGCAAATAGCGAGCATCCGGCGAGCGGGCACCAACAGCGAAGGTGTGGGAATTGAGTATCCCACACAGTATCGAAAAAAGCACCCGCTCGTTTTGCGTGTCTGAGATGAACAGGGTAAGCGATGGATACGTAAATGGCAACTCACGGACAGCACTGTTGCACGTAGTAAGGATAGAGAGATGTCAGACAGAAAAACACACAGTCTACAAGAGAAACTGTCCCTGGACCTAAAATCAACACTGTCAGACAGCCGGTTTGTCGGTCTGTTCAGGCTGATGCAAGGCTTCCGGTGGCTGTACTTCGGGGCACTGGCTGCGGTGGCTCTGGGGGCGCTTGTTCGCACCTATTACTACCGACTTCTGCAGTATGTCGTCGATGATGTTATCGGTAACTCAGAGGCTCTGAATCGGCTGCCGCTGGCAGCTGCAGCGTTCGTTGGGCTGGCTGTAGCCGAAGGGCTCTTCGCCTATCTTCGAAGCACCTGGTCAGCGCGGACCGCCGAAGGGATCACGCTGCGGTTGCGCGACTATCTGCTTGACCATATCCAGCGGCTGCCATTCAGCTTCCACGACTACGTCAAGACCGGCGAGCTCATTCAGCGTGCCACCTCCGATGTCGACGCAGTGCGCCGGTTCTATGCCGACCAAGCATTGGGCATTGGACGCATTCTGGCGCTCTTTGTAGTCAACTTCTCCATGTTGATGAGTATGAGTCCACGGCTGGCGTGGACGTCTATCGCGGTGATGCCGTTCATCGTTGGAACATCGTACTATTTCTTTGGACGAGTGTCCAAGGCCTACAAAGCGTTCCAGAAGCAGGAGGCAACGCTCTCCACAGTGCTTCAGGAGAACCTTACCGGCGTTCGCGTGGTCCGTGCATTCGCGCGCCAGTCCTATGAGATCGATAAGTTTGAGAGCGAGAATCTCGAGAAGTACCGGCTTGGGCGCCGGCTCACGGCGATGCATTCGCTCTACTGGCCCCTGTCCGATGTGATGTGCGCGGCGCAGACGATTCTGGCCATAGCTGTTGGCGCCACGATGGCGCTGCGGGGCGAGATCACGACAGGCACTTATATGGCTGCGATGGGTATGGTGATATGGATTATCTGGCCCATGAGAAACATGGGCCGGCTCATCGTGAATGTGTCCACCGGCCTGGTCTCCTATCAGCGTGTGGCCGAGATGATCCGGGAGGACCGTGAGGACGTCGAGTCTGGCTCGGTGCCGATGGATACGGCGATCCGAGGTGCTGTTGAGTTTGAGGATGTGACGTTTGCCTATGAGCCGCAGAAGGTACTTAAGGAGATGAAGCCGCGATCAAAAGGACGGAAGTCCAAAACTGATCTGGAGCAGTCGGGACCGTCTGCACAGGCCGACGCCCCGGCAGGGCCTGTGGAGGTGCTGCACGGCATCACGTTCCGTTGTGAGCCGGGGCAGTCGGTCGCGCTGCTGGGATCAACAGGATCTGGCAAGACCAGCATCATCAATCTGCTCCTTCGCTTCTACGATCACCAGTCTGGTAGCATTATGCTGGATGGCGTCCCGCTGGGTGAGTATTCGCGCGCGATGCTGCGCGGCAATATTGGGATCGTAGAGCAGGAACCCTTCCTGTTCTCGCGAAGTATCGGTGAGAACATTGCCTACGGGTCCCAGCGGGACGTATCGCAGGAAGAGATAGAGGAAGCTGCCAAAGCTGCGGCCATTCACGACATCATCCTGACGTTCCCTGAGAGGTACAACACGATTGTAGGTGAGAAAGGCGTCACGCTCTCCGGTGGGCAGCGTCAGAGGGTCGCAATCGCACGCGCACTGCTCAAGGACCCACGGATCTTGGTGCTTGACGATGCGACGTCTTCCGTCGACACGGAAACCGAGGAACAGATCCAGCGTGCCCTCGGCCAGTTGATGGTAGGTCGCACAACGTTCATGGTTGCTCATCGCATCCAAACCGTGATGAGTGCCGATCTCATTCTGGTGCTTGACAAGGGCACCATCGTGCAGAGCGGCACCCATGCAGAACTGGTGCAGCAGGACGGATTCTATCGGGACATCTTCGATATACAGTCACGGATTGAGGAAGAGGTCCGTCACGAGGTCGAGTAGATCGCGATCGTGGCCTGGCCCGAGCGATTGCCACCAACGTTGGATTACCCGAGACCGCAGCTGTGTCTGTGGTCTGGAGCACGAGGAGTGACACAGTGAGTTACAAGTTCGAGGAAGAAGAGTTCACTACCAGGGTAAGTGGGCGCATCGTTTTGCGGATGCTGGCCCAGGTTAGGCCCTACTGGCATTGGGCCGTTGGTTTCTTGATCATGATTGCGGGGACATCGCTCTCTGATTCCTACTTCACCTACCTCGGCAAGCAGATCATCGATGAGGCCATACTCAAGGGGGATCAGGCACGTCTTGTGCAACTGCTGACTCGCTATGGCGGACTCGCCGTCGCGCAGGCTGTGACTGTCTTCGGTTTCATCTACCTGGCCGGTGTGCTGGGTGAGCGCGTGCAGTACGACTTGAGGAAGAAACTGTTCAACCATCTCCAAGAGCTGTCGTTCTCCTATTTCGACAAGACGCCGGTCGGCTGGATCATGTCGCGGGTGACCTCAGACTCTGGCCGGATCTCGGAGCTGGTGACGTGGGGGATGATTGACATCGTCTGGGCTACTCTGAATATCACCACGTCGGTCATCTTTATGATGACCATCAACTGGCGGTTGAGTCTGATCGTGGTCTCGATCGTCCCGGTCATGATCGGCCTGGCATTCTGGTTCAGACAGCGCATTCTTGTGCAGTACCGTGAGGTCCGCAAGCTGAACTCGGTGATCACCGGCTTCTACAACGAGAGCATCAGCGGTGTGCGGGTGGTCAAGGCCCTGGGCAGGGAGCGCCGCAACCTAGGTGACTTCCGTGAGAAGTCCTCCGGGATGTATCGGGCTGCATATCGCGCGGCGTGGCTATCCGCCTTGTTCTTGCCGATTGTGCAGATCGTTGGTGCGCTGGGTACCGGCGCCGTTGTCTGGTACGGCGGCCTTCAGATCGAGGTCGCCGGCCTCACGGTAGGGGGCCTGCAGGCCTTCTTGAGCTACTTGATGTTCATGATGTGGCCCATCCAGGACATGGCCCGTGTCTACGCTGAGATGCAGCGCTCTGTCGCTTCGGCAGAACGCGTCTTTGCGCTCATCGATGCCACTCCTGATGTTGTGGACTGCGAGGGCGCCTTTGATCCGGGGGATATCAGTGGTGAGATTGAGTTTGACCATGTGGGGTTCAGGTACGAGGAGAACAAAGACGTTCTCATAGATTTCAGCCTGCACGTTGCCCCGGGCGAGCATATTGCCGTGGTCGGGCCGACCGGTGGCGGAAAGTCGACGATCGTCAACTTGATCTGTCGATTCTACGAGCCGACGGACGGCACAATCCGCATCGATGGGATCGACTACACAACCCTTACGCAGCACGCGGTTCAGTCGCGCATCGGTATGGTGCTTCAGACGCCGCACCTCTTCTCAGGAAGCGCTATGGACAACATCCGGTATGGGCGTCTCGGTGCTACAGACGAAGAGGTGGAGACCGCGGCTAAGATGGCTCACGCGCACGACTTCATCATCGACCTGGATAAAGGATATGCGGAGGAAGTGGGAGAGGGGGGAAGCCTGCTCTCTGTTGGGCAGAAGCAGCTGATCAGCATTGCACGTGCGATGCTGGCTGATCCGGATATCCTGATCCTGGATGAGGCCACGAGCTCGGTCGATACGCTAACGGAAGCCCATATCCAACGGGGTATGGAGGCTGTGATGAAAGGGAGAACAAGCTTCGTCATCGCCCATCGCCTGTCAACCATCAAGAGCGCTGACCGCATCCTGGTTATCGAGAGCGGCAGGATCGCTGAGATGGGCGCGCACAGGGAGCTGATACAGGCCCACGGGCACTACTATGAGCTCTACACGCGTCAGTTCCGCAGAGACCGCGAGCTGGCGTATGGTGTGACACAGGGCGTGCCGACATCTTCCAACGTCGCCGCGCCTGCAGGAGCCGACTAGTCCCGCATGAGATAGACCCCTGAGAGACGCGCCGGCAATCAGCCTGGCGCGTCTCTCCTTTGTGGCTAGAATGATTGGAAATCTGCAACGAGAGAGGTGAGAGTGTGAGCGACGAACGCGTTATGCGACTTGCGCACCTGCTGGTGGACTACTCCGTGGATGTCCAAACCGGGGATCGAGTCGTCGTGATCTCCGAGCCGGCCGCCGCACCGCTGGTGCTGGCCGTCTACGAACGCATCCTGGAACGTGGTGGTCACCCGGATGTCAGTCTGACGTTGCCGGGTATGCAGGAGGCCTACTTCCGGACGGCCAGTGCTGGACAGCTGGCTTTCGTCAGCCCGGTCCAGAAGCTCTACTTCGAGGAATACGAGGCGCTGATCAGCATCCGCGCAGCCACTAACACCCGGGAGCTCAGCGGCATTGACCCCGCGCGACAGGCTGAGCGGCAGAAGGCTATGGCCCCCATTCGGCAGACCTATATGGCGCGCGGGGCGACCGGTGAGTTAAAGTGGAACGGCACACTCTTCCCCACCGATGCCTCCGCGCAGGACGCGGATATGAGTCTGCGTGATTTCGAGGACTTTGTCTATGGCGCCTGCTTCTGCGACCGGAAGGATCCCGTGGCAGCCTGGGAGAAGGTGCATCGTGACCAGGCCCGCATCATTGCGTGGCTGGATGGACGCAAGCACGTTCGTGTCCTGGGCCCGAATGCCGATCTGGAACTGTCGGTCGAGGGTCGCACCTTCATCAACTCAGATGGACACCACAATATGCCAAGTGGAGAGGTGTTCACAGGACCCGTTGAGGACAGCGCCAATGGGTGGGTCCGCTTCACCTATCCCGCGATCACTCAGGGCCGTGAGGTCGAGGGCATCGAGCTGAGTTTCGAGGAGGGTCAGGTGGTTGAGGCGACAGCGAAGAAGAACGAGGCCTTCCTGCATCAGATGCTGGATACGGATGCCGGCGCGCGCCATCTGGGTGAGTTTGCCATTGGCACGAACTTCGGCATCCGGAGATTCACGAAGAGCATCCTCTTCGATGAGAAGATCGGGGGCACCTTCCATATGGCAGTCGGTGCCGGCTACCCTGATACAGGAAGCAAGAATCGCTCGGCTATACATTGGGACATGATCTGTGATATGCACGACGGTGGCGAAATCTGGGTTGACGGAGATCTACTCTACAAGAACGGCGCGTTCGTCATCTGACGCCTGTCCGGTTGGGAAGCGTCCCGCGGTGGGCTACGCTAGGGCCGGGGAGTGACCGTGCCGATCTGCAAGGGGATCCATGGTGTGAGGGTGGGGGTCGGCGTTTGGCAGATGACGGCAGCTTCGACCATGCTACTGAAGCCGGGCTCATCAGACTCCAGCCGGTGGAAGATCATCTCCGCTTCGGCACAACGAGCTGTCTGCAGATAGGCCTGACCCAGATGCGCATTCAGGTCATCGACTGGGCGTTCACTGATCAACTCGAGACTTGTATCTCCCCTGGCGAACCGGTAAGCAGCGGTCTCTAGCGACGTCGCCGCTTCGATGTATCCGCCGCGAGCCAGATAGGCCCGTCCCAGAGTGTACCAGAGCAAAGCCGGTGCGTCAGGCTCGTCTGTGAGCACGCCGACCAGCAGCGTGATGGCATCGGATGGCGCCCCCGTCATCAGGAGGGCCTCGGCGCGATAGTACGGCGCGAAGATGCTGCCGGGGTGACGCTCGCCGAAGTCCTCAGCCAGCGCAACCAAAACCGCGGCGTCTCGGGATGCGATGGCGGCCCGCCAACGGCTGGGGAGCAGCTCAGAGGCCAGGCTTGGATCCAGCGACTCTGCTATAGCTAGTGCCAGCTCCGCTTGCTTCGACTCGCCTGTGCGGTCCAGAATGACGCCAAACAGAGACCAGGCCAGGGCATCATCCGGGGTCAGGCTGGTGGCTTCCCAGGCGCGATCACCCGCGCGCTCCAAATCGCCCTGGGCGAGCGCCAACCGGGCGCCGGCTATGTGGAGTTCGCTGCTCTCTTCCGGGATCGTCTCGCAAAGCTCCATCCAAAGCCGGTCGGCCTCCTCGATCTGATCACGAAGCAGCGCACGATAGAAA
>CAZEXX010000113.1:0-11238 GCA_964516885.1 uncultured Anaerolineales bacterium
GGAGATTGGCGCCGGACTGTGGTCCAGCGCATTTCCTGAGCGAAAGATGGAACGCCCAGGGGTGAATCACGTTTGACAAGCCTGTACATTGCACTATAATATATAGCTGTTATAAATAGCATCCACCTGTTCAAGGAGTTACTAAGCGAATGCCGGAAGAGACGACACAACAACCCACCTCGATCGGGGAGCTGCAGCCCAAGATGTACCTGCAGGGTACCATCGCACGAACGGAGCTTTACGGTGCGTTCGTAGATGTGGGTTTGGAACGCTATGGACTTATGCATATCTCAAGGCTTGCCACCAGCAGGGTCAAGAAGGTGACCGATGTCGTGAACGTCGGTGACGAGGTCTCGGTTTGGGTCCAGAGTGTGGATCCCGATCGAGGTCGAATTGCCCTCACCATGGTCGAGCCGCCCGACGTTGAGTGGCACGACCTGGAGGCCGGACAGACCTTCTACGGCAAGGTCGTGCGAATGGAGCGATACGGTGTCTTCGTAGACATTGGCGCAGAGCGCCCCGGTCTGCTGCACGTGCGCGAAATGGGTACCTACGTCCGCAATCCCGAGGAAATCACGCGCATGGGCGAGACTATTCAGGTCACAGTCCGCAGCGTGGATCGCCGCAAGCGCCAGATTGATTTCACGCTGAACACAGCAGAAGCGCAGCCCGACGTCATCGAAGACGAAGAGCCTGGTGTCTCCCCCATGGAGATCGCTTTCCTGCAGGCGCAGGAACAAGCACAGGCCGATGGGCGCCGCTTCCGTGAGCGCGGGAATCGCAGCAGGCGACGGGGCCGTGGCAGCAGCGAGGATATGGAAGATATATACCGCCGCACCCTCGGCGAGTAGCCGGCCACTGACTCACGGACTTACAGATAACGTCAACGGGGCGGCCCGCAAGCCGCCCCGTCTTATGATGGGGTCACACTCTGCTGTGCGACCTCGTGAAGACTAGCCCTCGAACAAAGCCGCCTCGATCAGCCGCCGGATACCCTCGGGGTCGTTTCCTGAGATCATTGTGCCGTTGACGAAGAACGTAGGTGTGGCCGACACGCCGCTATTGTCGATGAAGACCATCTCCTGCAGCGCGTCGAGATACCGCTGATCCTGAATACACGCCGTAAACTGATCTGCCTCGATACCGGCGACACGAGCGGCGCGGCCAGCATCATAGGTGCCGAGCTCCAGAGACTGGAAGAGTGCATGCTTGAATTCAAAGTAGCGTCCCTGTTCAGCTGCGCACAGGGTGGCGAGAGCGGTACCCTCTTCCAAGCTGCGTGTGAATCCATAGAAATGGTCCACATAGCGGACCTTGCCGGTCGCCACGTACTCATCCAAGATCTCGGGTAGGCTATCGAGGCCGTAGTTGCGGCAGTGGCCGCAGAAGATATCGCTGAATTCGACGATGACCACCGGTGCGTCTGCCTCCCCCAGCGCCGGCAGCCACTTCCGACCTGCTCCCAACACACCCGGGTTGGGATAGAGATAGTCGGTCTCGCCAGCATCGTATGAGTAACCGGTGACACCTGAGAGCCATTCGGCTTCACGCAGGCCTTTGCCGGGCGATTTCGGAGATTGCAGCGACTGCGCTGCGACCAGCACGACAACCAGGAGAACAGCGCCGGCTATACCCCACGGTAACCAGCGCTGAGACCTCTGCCGGCTTCTTCGACTTCGGTGTTGTGATCTCGATGATGTTTTGCTTTTCGCCATCTGTTGTGTTATCTTTCCACGCAAATGCTCTGACAAAGGATCACCGAGTCCAGCCGGTGGCCGCACTGCGCTGCGACGACGGGAAGCCGCACCTGGGTATCCAGCGTGAACAGCCCTATCGAAACTAGATATGATCCTGGCGCCGCATCGTCCGGTATCCTCAATTGGTGCCGGTCCACGATATAGCGATCTGTTGGCCATAGGTTCGTCGGGAAGCCGCCCGGGTTTAGATGGTCCGACTGACTCTGGATCTGTCCCTCTGGATAGACGAGATGCACGAAGGATTGGTACGTCGCCGTGATGGGATGCTCCGCGATCCAGTAGAGCGTGACCTCCAGTGTGTCGCCGGGCAAGACGGTGTCGCTCGAGAAATCGTAGGCCAGCAGAGAGACCTCGCTGCCGAAACTGGCCTGCTGCCGGAAATCGGCTGGGAGGGGGGTGTCAAGTGGCGACATAATGGCGAACGACGCCTGGGGATCGAAGACGGTGGCCTTGAGCAACCCGACGGCGATGACAATGCTACCTATCGCGGCGACGGCACGAGCCTCACGTCCCGCACTGACCGTCTCGGGGCGCGGCGTATCGGACGGGCGCCGGGCCGACGTCGCCAGTTCAGAAGCCAAGTGGCGGCGGTCACGTAGCGCTAAGTAAGCCATCGTGGCCAGCAGTACGGCCACACCCAGCCCCGACAAGCCCCACGCCAGATCCCGGATGGGTGTGGACTCAAAGCGCACCACTACGTCGTGCCGGCCCCCAGGGACGGCGACGGTGACGAAACCCTCCGGATTAGCGATCTTAATGGGCACCGGGGTCCCATCCACGTATGCCTGCCAGCCCGGGAAGTCAAATAGGTAGAGACGCAGTTGGAAGGCTTCACTGGCTGTCACAGAAAAACGGTTGACCCACGGGACATCCGGCACAACCGTAACTACGGCGCCATCGGGCAAGGTATGGCGATTTACCCGATCCACCGGCGGCTTCCGGAACGAGGCGATGAGGCTTTCCTGCGGACCGGGGATCATCTCCACCGATGTCGGGACAAAGTCATTGGTCGAAGTCGTGCCTCGCCAGCGGCCATCAAGTTCCGCGGCAATGATATCTTGCTGGGTGATAAACCCAAGGCCCGGCTCCCACGATAGCGCAGACATCCCTGGAAGCGCACTCACCAGTATGCCGACCGCAACCACGCCCAGGATCGCCGGTGTGAGGGCTGCGAAGCGGTGCGACCCGTCTCCCCGGGACCTGGGAAGAGCACCGAGGCCCGCGACAGGTGGTATCAGAAGCGCAGCGACAGGCCCCAGGAAGCGCCAGGGAAACTGGTAGTAAGATAGCCCGGGGATCCACTCCCAGAGCGACCGGGCAGCTGGAAGGATCAACCACAGCAGGAGCGCACTGCTCAGAGCATAGAACCCAATGTCCCTGAAACGACGCCGGCTTATCGCATAGAGTGTGCCGCCCAGTGCCAACACCACCGGCACCAGGCCCGTCGTCATACGCACATCGGGAGCGCTCGCCCGTCCGTCAAGGGGCATAACCAGCGCGAAAAGGTCCTGAGGAAGGACGAAGTGATTGCGGAAATCGTAGTGCCCGTCGCCGGCCACGTCCAATCGCACGTACCGGCGCTCGGCGAGAAATGGTAGCCAGAAGAATGAGGTCAGGAGAACGAAGATGACCGCTGTCATCACCGCCTGTGGCACACGGGCGCCCTCTGCCGATAGGAGCCAGCGCCAAAGTGAAAGGCCGGCGATCAGAGCCAGGATAGTGAGCCCGGTCAGATTATGACTCAGGAAAACCACTGAGGTCGCGACAACAGCAGCGAGGATACGAGGCGCGCCACCGCGCCGCCAGACAAGCTCCCAAGCCCAAAGGGCCCACGGCACAAACGCGAGCGCCAAACTCTCGGCAAGGTCCCCGCGGAGGTGCGGGTTGATCAATAGGATGTACGGCGCCCACGAGAAGACGAGGGACCCTACAAGCCCCCCACCACGCCCACCAAAGAGTCGCCCCAATTTGTAGGCCCCCAGCGCACCCACCACCAGAGCCAAGATAAAGAGCAGCCGCGCACCCTCAGCAGCCCTCGCCGGATGTCCCATCGAGAGCCAGTGGCCCAGATGGTACGTGAGCGGGGCGTAGTAGTTGAAAATCGGGTAACCGTAACCGTAGAAGAAATCAGGGGCCCAGCGGGGATACGGGTTACCTGCCTCAAGGCTGTAACCCAGCTCGGCAGTCCGGTAGATGTGTAACTCAGCATCAGTCCGCGCCGGAAGTCCCGGGGAGTGGAAATAGGGCCACGCCGCCCCCAGACCTATGCAGAGCACAATAATCAGCGACAAGACGCTCACAGGAAGTCTTCGGTGCATATTGTCTGTTCGATATCTCCAGATTGCAGACGCCGACCGCAGTCGCGCGACCGTGTAGTGACCTAGAAGAGCGAGTGGGTCACGTACCTAAACCCGTGACCGCGCACGGTGACGACATAGTCGTAGTCGGCATCCAACTCCGCCAGGCGTTCACGAAGCCGGTAGACCAAGGCATCCAGGGCTTGATCAGTCACACCGCCAACAGCATCGGGCCACACAGCCCCGATGGCCTGGTCACGGGTAATGACTGCCCCAGCGGCGTTGGTGAGAAATTCTAACAGCGTGAACTGCGCCGGCGAGAGCGGTGGATCGAGTATGACCCGCCCCAAAGAGACCTGCCGGGCTGACACATTCACCTGGAGGCTGTCCTGCCGGATCATGCCCACATTCGTCAGGGGCATTGTCGCTTCTCCGGCAACAAACCCTATCTGCAGTACATGGGCCAACTCGATTTCGTCGCCATCACGAAGACGATAAGGCTGATCTCGTACGACCTCACCGTTGACGAAGGTACCGTTCTTGCTGCCCAGGTCGCGTATGATGAAACCCGCTTCGTCCTGCTCGATCCGGGCGTGATAGCGCGAAATCTGTCGCTCCGGCAAGACAATATCGCAGTCTTGAGCGCGCCCCAGCGTAATGGGCTCGCCCCTCACCGGCCAACGGTTACCGGCCAGTGCACCTTTGTAGACGACCAGCAATGGGCTGTTCGCATGCTCCTGCATACAACTGCACCTCACTTCCTATCTCACCCGTGTCGATGACACCCTACTACCTTGAACCCAGGCAGCAGTCTTGGCCCGTGAGCTGCAACCATGTCCCCCTCCGTCAGGGCTGAAACGCGCCCGGGTACCGGGCACCGAGTGCCCGGTACCTTGACATTATACCAGGCCCACGCTATCATCAAGCACTATGGCAAAGCTACTTGAGCCCCAGGTCCAGCTTAAGGACCGATATCGCATTGCTGGCCCCATTGGGCAGGGAGGCATGGGCGCCGTCTATCGCGCTGAGGACACACTCCTCTCAGGCCGGATCTGTGCGGTCAAGGAGATCTCCCTCGACCCGGACAACCCTGACGAGGTGTTGACGCAGCTCCAGGAGCAGTTCCGGCGGGAGGCCTCGGTACTGGCCAGACTTGACCACCCCAATTTACCAAAAGTCTCCGACTACTTCACGCACAATGGACGCGAGTACCTGGTGATGGACTATGTGCCGGGCCACAACCTGCGTGAGATCATCGAGGAAGCGCTCGCCGAGGATCAGCCTTTGGAGGAATCCGATGTGCTCGACTGGGCGCAGCAGCTATGCAGTGCCCTCCACTATCTCCACAGCCAGGTTCCTCCGGTGCTGCACCGCGATATCAAGCCGTCCAACATCAAATTGATGCCGTCGGGCCTCATCAAGCTGGTGGATTTCGGGCTGGTGAAGCTGCTGACCGCTGACGAGTCCAGAACCGTCACGGTAGTCCAAGGCCAGGGCACCGCAGCCTACACGCCGCTGGAGCAGTATGGCGGCGACGACGTCCATACCGACACACGAACGGACACGTACGCCTTGGGCGCCACGTTGTACCATCTACTCGCAGGTCGCCCTCCAGCCAGCGCACGCGACCGCTTCCTACGGGCCGATTCGCTGATACCACTCCGTGAGACTAATCCCCGTGTCTCGCCCGGTGTCGAGAGGGCCATCAAGCAAGCACTCTCGCTGCATCCGGATGATCGTCCGGCCTCTATCCAGCTCTTCGCACAATCCCTGCGAGGCGGCGCGATCCCGGCCTCCATCGCCCCCCTTATTCTCACCGGTGCGGAGTGGCGTGGAACGTTGCGCAGGAATATACCCCTGATGATCGTGTCCGCTATGCTTGTCTTTGTGGCCCTCGTTATCACGCCGTAGGCAGCCCCTCAGCTCAAAGACGGGACCCAAAGTTGCGTTTGTCGGCATTGCGTGTCTCGGCGCGACCGCGTTCTGGCCCACCTTGAGGCTCGGCTAACCACAGAGAGAGCGCCATCACAGAGCCACCCACGGTGACCGTGACAGCTCCTCCAAGATACTCTCTGGCCACCAGTGTGTACCGGACGAACGGGAACCACCAGCTGCTGATCGCCATCAGCAGGTTATAGCCCACGAGACAACCGATCAGGCTCGCCAGTGCGATGCGCGTGGCAATTTCTGCACTCAAGGTCTGTTCACGCGCCAACAAGAACGCCAATAGTGTAATCGCCGCGGCTCCCGAGAATCCCCAACGAATGAGCTTGGCGCGGATCGGCACCGGAAGCTGAGGAGGATCAGGCAACTGGCCGCCCTTTGTCGTCACCGGATCGGGTGTGGGCGTCGCGGTCGGTGTCGGCGATGGCGTTGGTGTTGGCTCGAGCGTCGGCGTTGGCGTCGGCGTCGGTTCCACTTCAGTGATGGTCACCCCATCGTCACGAATGACCAGCTCCAGCTTCACCGATGACGTGGCCGGCTCAGACTGAACGGTGATATCCAGCTGTCCTATGCGATCCAGAGTCACGGCAGCCGCAGCCGTACCGTTCGACGTTTCGCCATAAATCACATCGTGGACGCCCTCCTGCGGATAGTTGAGCGTGATATTCACCGGCGTGCCATCCGGCACGACGCGGCCGTTACGATCGAGAATCACATCCGTCCTGAGATTGATCACGTCACCAACGTGGATGTTGGAGCGCGCTGTCTGCGTCAACGGTTCGCCGGCGTCGTCCACAATGGCGAGGGTGAGCACTTGATCGGATTCCGGCATCGTCTGTTCAGATATATAGTAGTTCAGGGCCGGAATGTCCACCGGCGAATCGCCCGCTGCCACGACATCTCGGAAGAGCGCGCGAACCCCTGCCTCAACGAAAGCCTCGCCCGTGGAATAGAGCCCATAGAAGACGTCAAGCTTGCTGATCTCAGTAGCATCCAGTTCGTAGGGCGGGCCCAAGGAGAGCACTGCAATACGGGCATCGAGTAGGTTGGCCCGAGTCGCCAAGAACTGCTTCAGAGCTCCGGCCCCCTCGCTATTGGAGTCCAATCCGCTTGTGGCAAAGACAATCCAGTCGGCGTTTGCCAGGGCGCTATCGATCGCCGTGACGAGTGTCGATGGCTCAGTCTCATCATCGCCGGTGCCGCTGATCGTCTCCTCGCCGGTTTCCTCCAAGGCTGTTACGAGGCCCGTGAACGGGAACGCACGCACGGCATACGACCGAATCACACCGGCCCCTTCGGGCCCATAGAACCGGAGGATCGTATCGGCAAACGCTTGGGCCGTCAAGGGAGTGAGCACGGCGCCCTCGGCAGTGGTGATCGGCCAGGCCCGCTCTTGGACAAAGACGACGACCGAATCACCCTCTTGAGGTGGCGGCGGTGCAAGGTCCTCAGTTAGCGGAAAGACAAGTGTCAGAGCACCTGATGCGGCCTGGGCATTGACGAGTTCCCCACCACCAAGGCTTGCACGCGCTTCGGTGGCGTCGACACGGACCTCATCGATGTGAAGCCGTGGGTAGATGCCAAGCTTCATCGACAAGATCCGGTAGACCGAGGCATCGACAAGCACCTGAAAAGCCGGTTCATCCTTATAGCGGGAGGCCAGGAACTCCAGTGTATCCCGGATGTTGGTGAAGTGGATGTCCCAGTTATCGAGCGACCCCAAGCGATCCAGGATCAACAGATCATTGCCGGCAGAAAGGGCATCCTGGGCCACCCGGCGCGCGTTGAAGGTCAATCCCCGCGGATCATAGGAGAGCAGCACAGAGCGCATCCCCAAGTTGTCGGCGATCAACACGCCACCGCCGTCGCGCCACGGAGCGACCTCTTCAAGGCTGGTGACCAGCTGCAGCGCTGTGGCATCCAGGCTGATGGGACGCGTCGTCTGCCGGATGTTGCTGCCCTGGAAGCCGCGATAGCGAATATGTGTGACAACGAAGGCATCGGCGGATGTCGCGCTCCCGGGAGCCTCCGCGGCAGCAGCGAAAAACGGTACCAACTCGATCTGCCGCAGCAACTCCAGCGGCTTCTGAATCGTGGGAATCTCCTCTTCCAGAGGACGATCTGCGCTGCCCAACCCGGGAAGATGGCGGGGTGCTACGAGCAACCGCCCCTCACTTCCCGCGTGCAAACCTGCGATGTAGGCAGTTCCCATTTGACCGACCCAGAACGGGTCACCGCCGAACACCTGCGTGCCAAGGTCAGCTGGATCGCCGGGACGCGGTGTGTAGAGCACATCCAGATCCGGTCCCAGGTAGAGATTCACGCCCAAAGCAGATAGCTCACCACCCAGGACGGCCCCGACTGTCTCAGCGATCTCAGGATCCCACGTAGCGCCGATCGCCATCTGTGTCGGCAGCGCGGAACCCCCGTTGACCAGGGTCGAGGGTGCAATCCCGTTCTCTGTGGCTTGGATGCCGACAAGAAGCGGCACATAAGGTGTGGTCTGCAGCAAACCGGACTCAGTCACTGCAGGCAGAGGGACTGCCTGGGCTGTTTCCCACACCATCGTCTGGAGTGCGTTAGTGATCGACACGAAATCCCCCGGCGTGATGCCGACACCGAAGTTGCCATTCTGGGGTCTGAGGAGAACGCCGCCGATATGGTAATCACGAATGAGACGTGCGATGTCTGACCCACTTCCAGTAGCAGTGCCCGGATAGGTCACCAGGACAAGCTGGCCTACCTTAGCCTCGGGGGACATAAGCGACATTAGCTCAAGTACGGGATCATCCGCTGTCTCCTGAGCGCTCAATGGTGGGACGACCGTCATACAGAGCAGCAGCAAGAGCAAGATCCCGTGACGATATACGCGGGGTTTCATCGTTTGACTCTCCTCCTCCACTATTGTATCCCATCAGGCGTGCTGGGCAACCGTAGTTGCCATCGAACGATTGCCTGGTACACTCGTTGCTTGTGAGCACCGAAACGAAGCAGCATCCCACATCCATAGCTACAGGAACTGCACCGTGCAGCGCCCGTTGCGTATCGACTGCAGGAGCCGTTCTGAATCGCATAGACGACTTCGCTCGTGCGCAGGAAGGTGGCGACTCGGAGCCGCGATCAGCTGCCGCTTGGCCGCCGCGAGTTCTATATCGCGCGCGCATCCTCCATCGCGTTCCCAACGTGCTGCTGGCCTGCGTTGTGGGACTGGCCTCACTCTTCTTGGTGTCTTGCCGGCCCAAACCACTCCTGCAGCGCGTCTCTGTGGAACCGTCGCTCATCACGCCCAATGCCGATGGCACCACTGACCTGGCGAAGATCGAGTTCTACCTAACGCGCAATGCCAGCGTCGGCCTCAGTCTCACGGGCGCCGACGGCACCGAGTATACCTTCCGCCCCCCGACACCCCTGGGAGCCAATGAGGATCCCTACAAAGTCTACTTTGGCGGCGTCGTCGAGGGCTACAGACTTGAGGCTGAACCGGAGACGGATTACACTGTCCTGAAGCGGATGTTGCCGGATGGCAGCTACAGCTGGAGCTTGACTGCGGTCAGTGAGGACGGTACAGAGGCCGTGGAGACTGGAAGACTGATCCTCCAAGATGGCGACACGACACTTCCCGTTATCCGTGGCTTCACGGTATCGCCGGATTCATTCTCACCGAACCAGGACGGTATCGGCGATCGGGTGACCATCAACTTGGTGCTTGACAAAGACGTTGCTGATCTCCGCGTGTACCTCAAGGGTAGCGATGGCATCCAGCATTCCATCGCGGAAGCCGAGCAAACGACCGAGCCCTTGGCCAAGGGGTGGCACACCTATGATTACGATGGTGGCATTGATGCCGGAAGCCACCCTCCCGAGGACGGCGTCTACACGCTCTTTGCTGAGGCACAGGATGCTATGGGACAACACGTTGTCGTCAGCGCCACACTTGAGCTGATCAACGCCGGTCTCCCCCGTGCCTATATTCTCAATGGCGAGGTTGAGTACTCGACCACGACACTCGTGCTCTCTGAGACGCTATGCTTCACGTTGACCGTGGAAAACGACAGCATCACATATCTCCGAACGACCGGTCCCTGGCCCGGCACACTCTACCGCACCGATCAGAACTTCAACACCCTGGGATGGAGTGAGGAATCTGGTGTGTTCAGAGTGGCCCTGGACTTCGACACAAGTCTCCGAAACTACCCGTTCCGTTGGGGCATCGGACAGCCGGGCGTTGATCTGGTACAGATCGGAGACTCCTGGTATCTGCCGCCTGAGGCGCGCTCTACCGTGACCGGATGTCTGCAAGTAGTTGAGGTGCCTGTACGCAATCCTCTCTACTACTGGGCAGGGCTGATCCACGAGGACGTCGAGATCGCGCTTGTGAACAACCGCGTGGATCCGAACTTTGTAACCATCTGGGAACCCTAGGCCGGCACACAACACCGCTATGGCTGCCGAAAAGCTTCCCCTTGCCATCATCATTGTCTCCTGGAATGTCGCCGCGCACCTGGATCGCTGCCTGACCACACTCAAGCAAGCGCTGACCACTGACGAAGTAGAAGCCGTGGTTTGGGTCGTCGACAACGGCTCGGACGACGATACAGCGGAGATGGTGCGAGAGCGTCATCCTTGGGCTGAACTACACGCACAAGAGAGGAACCTGGGATACGTGAGGGCCAACAACCTGGGCCTCACAGCCCTGCGGGATAGGGCAGAGGCCCTTTGGCTGCTGAACCCTGATACCCTCGTCCCGGAGGGTGCAATCCGAACGCTTCTGACGTTTTTCAGGACGCATCCCAAAGCAGGGCTAGTTGGGCCAAAATTGCTCAACGCGGATGGATCGCTTCAGGAATGCGCCTTTCGCTTCCCGGGGCTCGCGCAAACACTCTTCTCGCTGGGCAAACTGCCGGACCGGCTCTACCACACTGCACTCAACGGTCGCTACGCCCGTGCCCTCTTTGGACAGCGGGATGGATTCGAGATCGATCACCCTCTCGGTGCCGCGATGTTGGCGCGCGCCGATGCCATACGCGATGTCGGGCTGCTCGATGACGGTTTCTTTATGTATTGCGAGGAGATCGATTGGGCGTGGCGGATGCGGAGAGCCGGTTGGCAGACCTGGCTCGTGCCTTCGGCCGAGGTGACTCACATTGGCGGCGCAAGCAGCCAACAGGCACGTCCAGCGACGACGGCCTATCTTTGGGAAAGCCGTGCCCGGCTCTATCTCAAGCATCGCGGGTGGTTGA
>CAZEXX010000114.1:0-4489 GCA_964516885.1 uncultured Anaerolineales bacterium
CCAGGCGCTCGTAGGCGCGGCCGCTCTCATAGGCGGCCTTTGGCAGCCACGGTGAGACGTCGCCGTGACCGGCCTCGGCTGCCAGCGACATAGCCCATTCGAGGTTGCGCAGGGCACGTTGCGAGCGGTGAAGTCTGACGAGGCTCGAGTCCTCGACCGGCGTAGGCCAGCGGCGAGCTGGGCTCGCGGCGGATGGATTTGGCGAATGCGCCGGAGGCTCTGCGGTAGTGGCCGGCCTGGTATAGTTCTTCGCCGCGGTCGCAATACCACTTGGCGGCGCGGCTGCTGGGTGAGGTCCGTGCGGCGTTCATGGCAGATACCTTTCGCTGTTGCCCGTATCCGGATTGTGAGTATGGGAACGCTTGTGTGTCCCAACTATACTACGTTCCAACGTGGATGAGGTCCTCCACGGAGAAGCGAAACCGCACAGCCTGCGGAGTAGCTGTGCGGTTTCAACCATTTACTCACACTGCGGAAACGGCTTGACACCTGGTAAGAAACCTCGCCTCGCAGTTCGCTCGGACCGACAAGCGCCCCAGCCTACGTACTTACCAGCTCGTAGGGCTCTCGGTGGTAGGACCCGAGTCCAAAGCCAGCACATTGGTGGCCTTGGGTCCTTTGGTGCCTTGCTCCACGGAGAACTCGACGCGCTGACCTTCGCGCAACGAGCGGAACCCTCCGCCTTGCACGTCCGAATAGTGGACGAAGACGTCATCTCCTGATTCTCGCGAGATGAAGCCAAAGCCCTTGGAATCGTTGAACCACTTGACGGTACCAGTTTCTCGTTCGCTCACGTCTCTACTCCCTATACCACTAGAACACTGAAAGTTACCGCAACGGCATGCTTATGGAGGCAATCCGGCTAACCCACTCCGCAAACCTGGGTCGCACGTAGGTGCGAGCCATGGCACCCGCTGCTGATACCATACATCCTACCATAAGTTTCCAGTGAATGCAATATGAACTTACATCACATTGGCATACTGAAGGCCGATTCGTATGACTGTGTTGACAAGCCCAGGGGGCTAACTAGAATACCAGCCACTATGTCGAGCTCGGAGTCAACCCATGGTGAGTAAGACCAACGCTGGGGCCTCTTGGTGGCCGCAGCGCCTCCTGATCTTCATGTTGTTGCTGCTTGGAGCGCTGCTCCGGTGGACAGCGCTGGCACCGATGAGCACGACGATGCTGCACTATGATGAGGCGTTTAATGCAGTCGATGCGCTGGGACTGATGCGCGACTTTCGATTGACCCCGTTCCTTCCCGGCAACTTCGGCCGCGAGAGTGGTTGGGCGTACTGGCTCATCCCGTTCCTCGCCACGCTGGGGCGTGGGCTGGTTGCCATCCGGTTTGCGGCGACCGTGGCGGGGCTGCTGTCAGTGCTGGCGACGTATCGGCTGGGGCGCGAGCTGTTTCCCTCTGGCCCCCCCCAGCGTGTGGCGATCTGGGCGATGGGGAGCATCGGGGTGCTCTACTGGCACGTGCATCTCTCTCACCTAGCGCTGCGAGCGAATCTTTTTGTCCTGGTCGGTACGTTGTCGGCGGCGCTGCTGCTGCGAGCATACCGCCGGGAGCGGCTGAGGCTGTGGGTTGCTGGGGGCGTGTCTCTGGGGCTGCTGGCGTACACGTACTTCGCCTCTGCTGCCTGGGGCGGTTATCTCGGTCTGTTGCTGCTCGGGGTTGTGGCGATGGATCGCCGCCGCCGCGGTGCTCTCATGGCGCTGGCCTGCGCCGCTGTCGTGGCTGCGCCGATGGCCTGGTATGTGGTCGCCAATACCGGCCAGGTGCTGGAACGAACGACCACGGTCTCGAATGTGGGCGTTGCCGCGCTGGTGGCCAACTCGAAGGCGTGGGGCAGGGCGCTCTTCCAGGTCGGCGATCCGAACGTGCTCTTCAATCTGCCGGAGCGCCCGATCCTGGATCCACTGTTGGGTTTTCTAGGTGTGGTCGGTGTGGCAGGGCTCATCCTGAACCGGCGTTGGCGCGTGCAGGGCCTGTTGATCCTGGGTTTGGGCGTGTCCGCGCTTGTGCCGTCGCTCTTTAGCAACTTTGCGCCGCACTTCCTGCGGGGCTCTGGGTTTATCGTGCCCCTCTGTTTGGTTCTGGGTGCTGGTGGTGCGACGCTATCGTCGGTACTGGAACGGTTTGGACGGCTTGCGGAATCACGGGTACTGCTGGTGCTCCTTCTTCTGGCAGCGGGGATCGTCACGGAGCGGGATTTCCACAACCGCTGGCTGACACATCCCGAGACTTTTGTGGTGATGGAGATGCACATCAACGAGGCTGCCAATCTAGTTCGCGAGGAGACCGAGCCGCACACTTTTGTCTACTTCAGTCCATTCACCCTGGCGCACCCGGTGGTCATTCTTCGTGGTCAGGACTTAGCTCCGCGCCCGATCGGCGCGTTCAATAGCCATGAGTGTTGGGTGGTACCGGACGCTGCGGCGTCTGGGGACGGCGGCGCGGCCTATATCTCTCTGACATTGTACGAACCGAGCTTCGCAGATCAGCTTTCGCGGTGGGCTGATGTCTCACTGCTTTACGAGGATGTTGCGGATCCAGCGCCGCGTCCCCGCTATAGCGTCTATGCTGCAACGCCGGCGATGCCGGAGTCGATTGGGCCGGTGGTACAGTTTGGGGACCAGTTCGAGGTGCGACGGCTGAGTCCGCTGCCGGAGACGGTGAGTCCTGGGACGATGCTGACCGTGACCATGGGGGTGCGGGCACTACGGACGCCGGAGATTGCCCCGAGCCTGTTCCTGCATCTTTACAGCATCCCGACGCCGTATGAAGGTGGCACGATGTGGTCGCAGGCGGATAGCCAACTGTGCACCAGCTATCCTGCACATCTGTGGACGTCTGAGGAGACGGTGATCCAGAGCTTCACGCTCGCGGTGCCGGCGGGGGTGCCGGAGGGGGACTACGTGATCGGGATGGGATTGTATCCCTTTCCGGCGGGCGCGCGGGTTCCGGTGGTGAGTCCGAGGGAGAACGACTGGGACTACGTTGGGCTGCAGGAGCTGGAGGTTGTTGCACCCTAGCTCGGGACGGTGTATGCACTTCGTCGTTGGGAGTCACGCAGGCGGCAGTGCGGTCTAGTCGGGTTGTGGTGCACCAGGATCAATGGGTTGACCACCGGCCGGCGGTGCCGCAGGCGATGGGCTGGAAGCAGGTGCTGAGGAGCGGCCTGTGGTGACGTTGGGCAAGCGCTGTGCGGAGCCTCTGGTTGGCGTGCGAAAGGGCTCGCCGGCGTTTGACTTGCGCGCGGGTGCCGCCTAGAATGCGGGAGTGAGTCAGGCCAGTGTCTTTTTAGAGTGGTGCTACAGTTGAGGTCCTCATCTCGAGTCGGTGTTACTATGGATGCGTCCAACGTCTATCGCTATGGTGGGAGCCGGAAGCGATACGTTGACGGTGACCTGCTCCCGAACGCGCGACTTGAAGACTTTCCCAGCTACGAGTCCATCTTCGAGCTTCAACTGGCGCTGTCAAGCCGGCGTGAGGGCAGCTGTGAAGCGGTCGCCATCGAGTTGGTGAGCCGCTCACCGGGGCGGATCTAAGGATGCGGGTGTATGCCTGAGAACGAGCTTCTCTATGCGCTTATTGGTATTGCCGTCGCGGTCTTTGCTGCTGCGGCGGCTTGGATTGAGGTGCGTGTTGAGGGACGCGATGAGCTCCGGCGTCGGAAGGCGCTGAAATCCGATCCACACTACAAGAAGCATATGAAGCGGCGGCGGTAGGGATTCAGGAGGTCCTCAGTACCATTGGTGGTTGCGAACATCGGTGCTGAGTCGGAGAGCGGCGAAGATGCCGGGCATCAGGCTGCCTACGGTGTGTAGATGGTGCGTTCGCTCGGCCCGTTGTGGTGAACTACAGGATATTCAGACGGGTCACGTGCAAGGTCGAGCAAGGTCAACGTATATGAGCATCACGGACGCTCGAGTGGGGCGTCCGTGGCTGTGACAGGGGGGAGGACGCGTGATGGTGGGACGGTTTCTGGCTGGGATCGGTGCGGTGGTCTGGGCGCCGGCTCTGGCGCGGTATGTGCTGCTGCAGCGGTCCCCGCACAAGGACTTCGCACCCGGCGTCTGGGAGTGTGTGACAGGGCGTGTGGACCAAGGCGAGGGGTTCACTGAGGCCCTGGTTCGCGAAGTACGTGAGGAGCTGGGGGTGACGGTTGAGGTCGACTTTGTGATCGGCACCACGCACTTCTACCGCGGTGCCTCACAGCCCGACAACGAGCTCCTTGGTGTGATTTACCACTGCTCGTTGTCGACGCCGGAGGCTATTCGCCTCAGTGCTGAGCACACGGCGGTGCGTTGGGTGACGTTAGCGGAGGCGCGTGACGTGCTGCGTCCCGAGCACCCGAGCGAGGCATGGTTGCTTCGGGTGTTGGAGCGGGCGAAGGCGTTGCGGACGCTGCTGCCTGCTGCGGTGATCGAGATGCAGCGGCTGGGGATGGAAGTGGGGTGAAGGCTGTCAGGGGGCAGC
>CAZEXX010000114.1:4589-11151 GCA_964516885.1 uncultured Anaerolineales bacterium
ACAAGCTGACAGCTTCTCACGAGGTGACAATGAAGACTGTGCTGGTGACAGGGGCTGCCGGGCACGTGGGGCAGGCGTTTAGGCGATACTATGGCGATCCGGCCACGAGTGGATATCGGCTGCGACTGACGGACCGGGTGGCTGAGTTCCCGGCCGATCCCGGACAGGACGTGGTGGTCGCAGAGTTGACGGACTACGATGCGGTGTTGGCGGCGACTGCGGGTGTGGATGCGGTCGTGCATCTGGCAGCTGACACGCGGGGAACTGCGCCGTGGGCGTCGGTGCTGCCGAACAACATCGATGCGACGTACAATGTGTTCGAGGCGGCCCGTGAGGCTGGGGTACGCAAAGTCGTGTACGCGAGCACACACCACGTGTGCGGATATGCGTTGGGAGAGGATGGCGCGTGTGAGACGCCGGGCCTGCCCACCGCGCCTGTCCGACCGGACAGCCTCTACGCGGTGAGCAAGGCCTTCGCCGAGGCCTTGGGCCGGCATTACGTGGATCGCTTCGGGATGTCGGTGATCTGCCTGCGGATCGGCTCGTGCCACGGTGGCGACGATGCTAACTCCCAACGGTCGCGTGCGCGGCGGATGCGTGAGGGCGGTGCGGGGTTCCCATACGGTGGACGGGAACACGCCGGTGTCTGGATCAGCAACCGCGACATGGCACAATTGATCCACCGGAGTTTGGAGGCGGATGTCGCATACGGCATCTACAATGGCGCATCCGGGAATACACCGGTGGTGTTGGATATCAGCCGGGCGAGGGATGAACTTGGCTACGTGCCGCAGGACGATGTGAGCGAGTTGTGGTGAAGCTGTGATGTCGGAGGGATAGGGTGGGGGCACGGGCGAGATTCCGACTTGCTGCTCAGGTGAAGGAGCTGGTTTGTGACTAGGCAGATATCAAAGGTCGTAGTGGTGACGGGAAGCACAAGAGGTATCGGCTATGGGCTGGCGTCGGAGTTCTTGAAGGCTGGCTGCAATGTAGTGGTCTGTGGCCGCTCTCAGGAGAGCACCGATGAGGCTGTGGTGAAGTTGGTGCAGGCTTACGCTCCCGAGCGCGTGTGTGGCAGGGCCTGCGACGTGCGCTCAATTGTGCAGGTACAGGCGCTGTGGGATAGTGCTTGCCGGCAGTTTGGCCACGTCGATATCTGGATCAACAATGCCGGTCTTGGGACTGATCAGCGGGATCTGTGGACGCACTCCGAGGAGGAGATGGCGGCGGTTGTGGATACGAACATCATCGGCACGCTGCACGGCGCCAAGATCGCGATCTCGGGGATGCTGGAACAGGGCTTCGGTGCCGTGTACAACATGGAGGGGTTGGGCAGCGATGGCCGGCGCGTCAAGGGGTTGACGCTCTATGGGACCACAAAGCGGGCGGTGCGTTACCTGACTGAGGGGCTGGTGATCGAGATCAAAGGGACGCCGGTGCTCGTGGGTCGGTTGAGCCCCGGCATGGTGACGACGGATTTCCTGGTGGGCCGGTATGATCAGAGCTCAAAGGAGTGGGAGCAGGCCAAGCGTATGTTCAACATTCTGGCCGACCGGGTGGAGACGGTGACGCCGTGGCTGGCTGGCAAGGTCTTAGCCAACACCAAGCATGGCGCGACGTTCCAGTGGCTGAGCTTTCCCAAGATCCTGTGGCGATTTCTGTCAGCGCCGTTCTTCAAGCGTGATGTGGTGTCGTAGCAGCATCTATTGGTGACGTTGAGACTGGACAGCAAAAACACTCGCGTGCTCAGTCCGGCACGCGAGTGTTGGTCTGAAATTGTCGAAGCTACTCGATCACAACCGGACCGACAACAACCGGTGTTGCGTTTGTCAGGTTGTCCCCGACGGGGCAGCGATCCTGGATGAACTCCGCGAAGTCGATGACCTTCTCCTCATCCGAACTGGTCTTGATGTGCAGTGTGAAGCGGATTTCCTCGAAGCCGCGGCGAACGTCAGGTGCACCTTTCAGGAAGCCGGCAGGGTTGAGGTCACCCTCGATCTCGACCCACAGATCCTCGAACTCGATTCCTTTGGACTTGGCGAAGGCTGCTGCCACGATGCACTGGCAGGAGCCCAGCGCACAGAGCACGGCCTCGACCGGGCTGATCCCAGTGTCGGTACCGCCCACGCTCTTCGGCTCGTCCATGGTGATTTTGAATCCGCGTGACTCACTCTCGACGGCCAGGCCGCCGGGCGACTTCCGTGATGTAGCTTTGTATGTAATTGAGGGCATAGTCTTCTCCTTGAAGCTGTATAGTGTTTGAAACGGAGATCAGTGGAGCGCTGCGTTTTCTGCTGCTATCGCAGCCTCAGCAATTCCTGTCTCGGAATCAATGTCTATCGCGGCGCCATTGATCCCATAGTCCCTATTGCGGCTCTTCAGGGCCACACGCTCTTTGGGGCTGCCCAAGATCCTAACCACCAGCTCCCCCGCGCAGGCCGCCCGAGCACCAGCCATGATAGCCGAGATTCTTACTGTGTCCAGTGTCTCCGCTCGGGCTACGCCGGCATCCAGTGCCGCGGAGGTCTGGGCGGTTGCTGCATGTTCATTGCGGTGCGCCAATGCGATCCCCAAATCTATCGCGCAACGGCCGTACCTCTCCTAGGGGACGGTGCGCGATAGTGCGAGCAGCCTTTTGACGAAGCTGGACGTGGCCGACCGGACGCAGGCAGCGGTGTTGGCGCTGCGGCACGGGCTGGCCGCCGGGGATGAGGCGCTGTAGGTTGTGGAACGCGGTATGTCAATCCAGTTGTGAGTAGTCGGTATCTCACCGCACCGGTGGGCAACTGAAGCGATGTGTGCCGGGCATGGCGATGGCGTTCACCTGCCTAGCCCGGCACACTCCTTTGTCTGAACCCAGGACTCTCCTAGAAGATTCCGCTTCAACGGAGGACCAGTGGCAGGTAGACTGCCTTGTAGGGCGTGTACGAAACCAGGATCTCGTCCAGAATCGCTGTGTCATTGGGTAGCGACAGCGTCGATGTGAATCTTGCGCGGGCCTGGAGAATGCGTGTGTCCGGATGCGTCAATGGCGCCCCTGACGGCAGGCTTTGGGTCCAAGACGTCCAGCTGCTCCCATCAAGCACGCGAGTTGACACCTGCAGATGCGTCTGTGCCGGGATGGTCGCCGTCCACGTGATTCTGTCCCAACTTGCCGGTATCCCGGCGTCAAAGGTGCGCGTCCACACACCTGCCGGGGCGTAGCGCGCCCCAGGATAGCGGGAAGCATAGATCTGTGTACTACTGCCTTCACGGAAGTCCCCCCAGACGGTGACGACGGTACCGCCGATCCTATTAACTGCGGCTACCGGCTCCGTAGTGACGTCCACTGTCGCGCCAGGGGCGCTGATGGTAGCGGGTCCTGTCCAGGCTTCCCCACCATTGGGGCTTTGTGAGAACTCAACACTGGTTGTTGATGCTTGGGAGTCCGGGCTATACAGCCACACAACATTGACTTGGCCATTTGCATTTGTCCCTAGCGAAGGTGCATCCACGAAAGCGCTGTTACTGCCCGAGGACCCAACGACACGTTCTACGACCTGCCGAGCCCACGTGGTGCCCTGATCCGCGCTGTAAGCGACCACGATCTGGAAGTCATAGGTCGCTCCGCTGGTGGGAACCCGCTCCATCCACGCTGCGTGGAGTGTGCCGTCGTCTGCTGCGATGATGGACGGGCTTGCGGCCCAATCCATGTCCGCATCGCTCAGGTGTGTGGCTTCGCTCCAACCGGATGTATCCCAGGTTCCTCCCGCAGGCCAGTGAGCGAAGTACACTAGGTGTTTGTGCTATGCTGCCGACTGTGCAGAGGTCCGGTTTCGATGCCATTGGTTCGCTCCATCATAGTGAGAATCTTTGGCGTGGACAAGCACAGTGTATCCAGCTGGGTCAGGCTGTCAAATTCGGTTGAGAACGGCGGCTACAGAAGGGTTACAGGGCGATCCAGGATGGAATCCAGCGATACCTCTTGGTTTGATGTAACCTGGAGGCTGCTTCAAATGGGGGCTCGCTCCCGCTCGGAGTGAGAAGGAGAGCTACTTCACGACAGTGCCCAACGTTCGCCTTAGTCGCTGCTTCAGGTCCCGAGGCGTTGCCCTGAAGTTGCTCGGGATCTGGAATTTGTGTTTGCCGGATGTCGTGTTGATCAACAGGACCACATACGTGGTACTGTCGTAATCCGCGTCGGTCTTCCGCCTGATCCGGATGCGTGAGATGGATGCGTTGGGGATGAAGAAACTGTTCGGGCTCTGTGCCAGGATCTGGTCCGGTGTGGCGGCCTGGAGATCGCGCTCCAGCAAAGCCAGCCAGCCCAGCTGTGCTCCCCACTGGCCGAAGAATCCCTTGCCCTCGGTCTTGGCCTCGTGGCGGGCCCGCTGGCCGTAGGCCTGCACAGCTCTCTTGTCGAGGTGTGCGAAGACCAAGCGGGATGGCGTGATGATGAGCGAGTAGTTGTCGATCCCCATGCCCAGGAGCCCTTTCTGACGTTGCAGACCCAGGATGATGGAGAGTATGGGCTCGGCCCTCCTGCCTGCAGCCGCAGCCACGGGCGGCGCCGGTTGGGCGAAGCGAGGACGGGCTGCAGGCGGCGGCGGTGGTGCGATCGTGGACGGATTCACAGCGGGTGGCTGTTGGTGCGCTGGTGGCAAGGCCGGCTGTCTCACCGGTGTGCCGCATTGCGCGCAGAAGCGGGCCTCGGTCGAGAGTGCGGTGCCGCACTGAGTACAAAATCTGGGTGCAGGTGTCATATGTGGGCTCCTGTATAGTAGGTTGTCCCCTTGCCGGGTTGCCCCCGGTTCTACCAGATCCCGGGAACTAGGCGGTAGGCGGTGAGGGCGAAGCCCGTGGCGAAGAGGCCAACGCCAGCGGTGTGCCAGGCGATGGCAACCTGTGAGGTCCAACCGAGCCGGGCATCAAGTCCTGCGACGAGGGGAATAGCGATGAAGTAGCAGAGCCCCCAGAGGCCGCCCACGACCTTATCCCAGTTTTTCATGCCCTTGGCGCGCGAGCGTTCGGCGATTGTCTCCCGGTGTTGGCGCATCACCACTGCGGTGGCGGCGATGCCGAGGAGCGTGAGGCCGAGGTAGACCCACGCCCACAGCCAGCTCAGCGTACCCGCGCCGGCGAAGAGGACCAGAGGGAGAACGGCGAGCATAGCTGCGACTTGAACGATGCGGCGACGGACACCAGATTTAGTTGCCGTATCGGGTTCTCTCGACACGGCTGGCTCCTCTCTGTGTGTAGTGGCTTCGAGCTTCCATCATGGCCGCCTCACCGGACGCCTCCAGATCTTCGGCGTGACCAAGGTTGGTGTAGCCGGGCCGGCTCCTGGCGAGCGGTGCTGCGTCGGATTGCCTTTCAGGTCAGAGGCGGCGTGAGGGCATGGCGATGTATTTGGCTAGGGTGTCGCTTTCCAGGATGATTCCCAAGAGACCATCACGCCCTGCCCGAATCTCGTGCACCTCACCGCTTCGCCAGAGGATTGCGCTCCCGGGTGAGAGGGTGTAAGAGCTCTTGGATTTGGCGCTCTTGGTCGTGACCTCGGCGACGCCGGATGTGATGATCAGCAGCTGGTCGCTGACGGCTTTGTGCGACCCCAGCAGACCGTTGGGCTCCAGATGGAGGGCGACGGTCTGCTGCGAGCGGGGGCCCTTGGTGATTGGGGAGATCGTGGCGCCCTTGCTGCCGAAAGCGGAGATATGCCGTCCCTTGATGGCCGAAAAGCTGAAAACATGCATCGTGAGCTAGTCCTTTCCTGCTGTGTAACTGATTGCCTGTCCACGCCAATCCGACGGCGCCGGCAGCCCCAACCACCGCGTGATGGTGGGGGCAATGTCAATGATGCTGACCGGCCCGGTCAACGTTGTGCCGGGCGTGATGGCCGGGTCTCCGTGGAGAATGATCGGTGTGGTCATGTCGACGTCCATGTCGGTGCCGTGGTGGGTCTCGTGGCCACCGTGATCGCTGGTGATGGCGACGAGCCAGTCGTCGGCGCTCCCGTTTCGGAGCGAGTCGACCACCTTCCTGATGCATATGTCGGCGTTCTCAATAGCCTGTAGGTACGGGTCGGTCATCCAGCCGTGATCGTGGCCGGCAGCGTCGGTGTAGCCCAGGTAGATGAAGGCGAAGTCCACCGGCTTGTCCTTCAGTGTCTCGACAGCAACTTGTGCCAGTTCGGCATCGCCGGCGCCCTCGGGCTCGTGGCAGTTGTTCAGGTAGATGCCGGTGTGAAGGGCGCCAGGTCGGGAGAGATCACGCAGCTGCTCCCAGTTGTAGAAACTGGCCGCCTTGCCACCGGCACGGCCAACGACGTCCATCAGACCCGTGCCGACGTTGTCCGGATTCCAGATGTTGCTGGTCACCCCATGTTCCTGTGGCGGGGTCGACATGAAAAGCGAGGTGATGCACGGAAGCGTGATAGACGGCATCACGGTTCGTGCGGTCAGGGTTGAGGCCCCGCTGGCGATGAGCTTGTCCATGAAGGGCGTGTGCGCTTGTTGCAGCGCATCGGGCCGCATCCCATCGACGAGGAAGAGTATGGCGTGTTTCACAGAGTGCCTCCGATTTG
>CAZEXX010000115.1:0-11060 GCA_964516885.1 uncultured Anaerolineales bacterium
AGCCCTTCTTCGAGCGCTCGCTGGCACCCCGACAGGCCATCACCTGGTGGATTGACTACGAATTCTAGCCAGGGCAGTCATCTCCCGCCGAGTCGCAGAGATCAACCCGAACAGCGGGCTCGGCGACGGGGAGATTGCACCTCTGCCCCTATCCCGTTTCCGCCGCTGTCGCAGTTCCCATCTTGGCGACGTGGCGTGCATAGATGCATCGCGTTTGGCCCAGACCCGGCTGGGAAGTGGTCCGAGAAGATCGTTCTGAAACGAAGGAACTCGAGGAATTCTTCCAAGCTGGGTTTGGATTCGCCGCCCGTTGTCCTCGGACGACTGACATTTGCGCGCAAGTTGCGCCACCATATACTATGCGGGGAGGCCGACGGGTGATATGCCATCTGCATGCTAGTTCCCTCCCCTCGTAGGCCCTGGCAAGTACAGCTGCCGGTTTCCTTGAAGTCACTTGTCCTATCATTTCTGAAAGCAGGGAGAACTATGACACCATCACAGATCAACTCACAAACAACGCACCTAGACACAGCCGTGGTCCGCATCCGCTTTGAGCATTTGCAGGAGACTCTCGGGATTGGTACGCCACAACCAAGGCTGTCCTGGTTGGTTGAGACCAGCACGACGGGATGGACACAGGTGGCCCATGAGATTGAGGCCTTCACGCCGGCGGGGTCCCTGTACGGCCAGACGGGCCGGGTTGAGTCGTCGGATTCGGTGCTGGTTGCCTGGCCGTTTGCGCCCTTAGCTTCCTGCCAGCGAGTGGCGGTTCGCGTGCGAGTCTGGGGAGGCGACGGGCAGGTGTCCGCGTGGAGCGAGCTCGCGCCGGTCGAGGCCGGTCTGCTCGATCCAGGCGATTGGACGGGGCGTTTCATCCGGCCCGATTGGGAAGAGGACACTGCCAGCCCTCAGCCCGGCCCTCTGCTGCGCAAGGAATTCACCCTGCGCACAAGCGTACGGCAGGCGCGCCTCTATATCACCGCGCTGGGCGTGTACGAAGCAAGTTTGAATGGAACCAGGGTGGGCGACCATGTGATGGCCCCGGGGTGGACGAGTTATCATCATCGCCTGCGCTACCAAACTTTCGACGTGACCGAGCTGCTGCACGAAGGACCCAACGCGATTGGAGCCATGCTGGGCGATGGCTGGTTCCGTGGGCGGCTGGGATTTGGGGGTGGCAGACCGGCTATCTACGGCGATCGGATCGCGCTCCTCGCCCAGCTAGAGGTGGAATACACGGATGGCGTAACCGAGCGCATTGTTACCGATGAAACCTGGCGAGCGAAGCGTGGGCCAGTTCTGACCAACGACATATACGATGGCGAGGCGTACGATGCTCGCCTGGAAGAGCCGGGGTGGTCACAGTCAGCTCATAACGACCGCGATTGGGCGGGCGTAGAGGCAGTTAAGTGGGATTTCGCCACCCTCTTTGCGCCGCTGGGCCCGCCTGTCCGCCGGATCGAGCTCGTTGCGCCGAAAGAGATCTTCCTGTCACCATCGGGGCGAACCTTGATCGACTTCGGGCAGAACTTGGTCGGCTGGCTGCGGCTGACTGTGAGCGGACCAGCAGGCCAGACGATCACGTTGCGCCATGCCGAGGTCCTCGAAAACGGCGAGCTTGGCACGCGGCCTCTACGGCACGCCGAAGCTACTGACCATTACACTCTGCGCGGCAGCAACAACGGCGATCAGGAGATCTGGGAACCGCGCTTCACGTTCCACGGGTTCCGCTATGCTGAGGTCGAAGGTTGGCCGGGCGAGCTGAAAAGCGAGAACATCCGGGCAGTGGTGTGTCACTCGGATATGGAGCGGACCGGCTGGTTCGATTGCTCCGATCCACTGATCAACCGGCTCCACGAGAATGTGGTCTGGGGCATGCGGGGCAATTTCCTGGATATACCGACAGACTGTCCTCAGCGCGATGAGCGCCTCGGTTGGACCGGAGATATCCAGGTCTTCACACCGACGGCTTCCTTCTTGTTTGATTCTGCGGGTTTTCTCGCGTCCTGGTTGGCCGACCTTGCGGCTGAACAGAAGGCGCTCGGCGTGGTGCCATTCGTCGTGCCTACGGTGATGCGTAGGCCGACTCCTCCGGCCGCCGCCTGGGGCGATGCGGCGGTCGTTGTCCCCTGGGTGCTCTACCAACGCTTCGGTGATGTGAGAATCCTGGCAGACCAGTTTGAGAGCATGTGCGGCTGGGTCGATCTGATTGATCGCACCGCAGGTGAGGGAAGGCTGTGGGATCAGGGATTCCAGTTCGGCGACTGGCTGGACCCGACTGCTCCGCCGGAGAAACCGGCAGACGCTGCCACGCCAGGATTCATCGTGGCTTCCGCCTATTTCGCCCGTTCGGCCGAGATCCTGGGCCAGGCCGCGCGCATATTGGGCCGGAAGGAGGAGGAAGAACACTACCTTACCCTCGCCAATGAAGTGCGCGAAGCCTTCGGTCGAGAGTATGTCACCCCGTCGGGCCGGATGCTCAGCGATTCCGCGACGGGCTATGCCCTGGGCCTGCAGTTCGCGCTGCTGCCCGACGAGTCTCAGCGCCGGCACGCTGCGGAGCGGCTGGTGGCCCTGACTCGCGCCCGCGGCTATCGCATCAGCACCGGTTTTGTGGGCACGCCGTTGATCTGTGATGCACTCTGTAGCCAGGGGCATCACGCGGCTGCTTTCCGTCTGCTGACCCAACGCCAGTGTCCTTCGTGGCTCTATCCGGTGACGATGGGCGCTACGACCATTTGGGAACGCTGGGACAGCATGCTGCCCGACGGTTCGGTCAATCCGGGCGAGATGACCTCTTTCAACCACTATGCTCTCGGCGCGGTGGCCGATTGGCTACACCGCACGGTGGCCGGCTTGGCTCCGGGCGAGCCGGGTTACCGGTCCCTGGAAATCCAACCCCGGCCGGGCGGCGGATTGTCTCATGCAGCGGCGCATCACAGCACACCCTACGGCAGAGCCGCCTGCTCATGGCGGCTCACAGGAGAGGATATCACTGTCGAGGTCGAGGTGCCGCCGAATACAACGGCCCGCGTGATCTTGCCCGGGAAGGATGACGCCCCAATCGAGATTGCTTCAGGGAAACACACCTGGACCTATGCATATCAGGTTCCCGAGGGACAACGGAAGAAGCTGTCCTTGGACAGCACGGTTGGCGAATTGATTGATGATGCCGAGGCTTTTCCCCTGGTTATGCAGGCGCTGGCGGAACAGGGCCATGAGCTGAGAGACGATATGCTGGCTCAAGAACAGTCACGGTTGCGAGATGCCGTGGGATTTATGCCATGGGGTAGGAACTTGCTTGCCTGTATCGAGGAGGTGCTTTCCGGGTTGGATCGTTGAGATTGAGCTAGCAGGGCAGCTCTTCAGGATGGTGCGGTCTGGGACTGAACGCCAGGAAGTCGGACCGGCAAGCCAGTAACAGCAGGGCCAGGCACAGGACGTCCAGGATGAGGGCGTCCTGCCCGGTCTTGCGAGCCGTTGAGAGGCCATTGCGGATTTCGCAGGATGTCCTGGCCTTGTCTAGTGTACGGAAGCAGCCGGTCGCCTTCAGCCGGACAGTTGTCACTCGCACTTTGGCATCGACACAAGCGCCGGCACAGCTCGTTGCTGTTGGCGAAGGCGACAGAGCAGGTTTCTGGTTGGGCTTTGCCTTGCCTTACCGGCAGCTCTGGCCTTCTCGGGGTGACACGCTCAGTATGGCCGGGGCAATCGCTGTGGAGGACGATGGGATTCCGGATGTCCTCAATGTGCTGACCCTGCGGTGCCCTGGCAACCCACGCACCGCGGGCGTACCGGTGCCGACTGACGGACTGGCCCTGATCCCCGGGATCAGTCTCGGTGGTCTGAGCAACAACCAGGTCACCGAGTGGTGCGCGTGGGACATCAAGGCAGGGAACTCCTCTGTCCGGATTACAGCACCCCACGTGCTCAGTGGTTACGGTATCGCGCTGACGCGGATGGTGGCCCTGAAAGAGCGCACGACCCGCCCGGAGAACGCGGTCAGCAGCGCCCACCGCCCCCTCTCCTGCCGCCGGTTCCCCACCCCAATCCTGCATCCGGAGATGGATGAGCTCCGCAAGGTCGCCGTCCCGGGCTTTCTCACCATCTGGAGCAACACCAACACCTCTTCCGGGGAACCCTTCTTCGAGCACTCGCTGGCGCCCCGACAGCCATCCGCTGGTGGATTGACTACGAGGTCCAGGCAAGCCGGACTTGCGCATATAACAGACTGCGCTAAGCTCAACATGAAGGCAGGAGTACCTAACACCTAGAGACTTCTGCGCGGACCTATTGGGGGAGACAGCCGGCCCAACGCCGTCGACGTCGCCTCTCCAACTCCAAATACAGCCGATGCAGCACGCGATATCGTGAAGTTCTCTATAAACGCAGAGGAGTGACCAGTGAATAGAGAAAGAGCCCTGGAGCTGTCTGCGCCGCTGACCCGGGCGTCGGTTGACTATGAACTGCGCATGAGCCTCAGCTGGCTGAGCAACCTCAGGTGGATCGCTGGCGCCGCTGTGTTAGCAGCCACCTGGATCACCGTCAGTATCCTTGGATTGGGCATCCCGGCTGTCCCACTGATGGTCATCGGCGTTGGCATCTGCCTCTACAACGCAGGATTCAAGTGGTGGCTGAACCGCATCCAGCGCGACTCTCCTGGCATCAGTGCCCAACCTCACACCTTAGCACGACTCCAGATCGCGGCCGATTGGATCGCGATTGCGGCGTTGGCCCACTTCTCCGGGGGCATCGAGAGTCCGATCATCCTCTACTACTTCTTCCACACCACCCTGGCAGCACTCCTGCTCTCCGACAAAGACACCTACATCTCGGCGGCCGGGGCAACGTTGCTTGTCACGGGGACTGCGTTGCTCGAGTACTGGTCGATCCTGCCGCACCACCACGTCGCCGGGCTCCTGCCGGTCGACCTCTACCGGAATCCGCTCTATCTCACGTCGACCCTCTTCTTCTTCACCAGCACCATCTTCGTCTCCGCCTACTTGGCCACGCGGATCACGCGCCGGCTGCGTGGACACGAAGCAGAGATGATGCGACTTGGCGGCAATCTGCAGCGCGCGTACCGGCAACTGGAGGCGATGTACCACAGCGCCCAGGACGTGAGCTCAACCCTTGAGCTTCAGGAGGTCCTCGACCGGCTGACGCGCAGCACCACCAAGGTTATGAACGTGAAGGGCTGTACGATCCGCCTCCTGCGCGAGACCGGCACGCAGCTCTCCCTGGCCAGCAGCTACGGGTTGAGGGATGAATATCTGCAGAAGGGACCTCTTCTGGTCGCCCAGAACCCCCTCGTGCGCCAGGTTCTCGCTGGTGAGATCGTCGCCGTGTCCGATATCGCGGCCGACGATCGCCTCCAGTACCCCGTGGAAGCCGCAGCGGAGGGCATCCGTGCCACGCTCACGGCGCCCCTCCAGGGCAGGACGGGCCCACTTGGCATCATTCGCGTCTACTGCGACAGCGCCCAGTGCTTCACCGAGGACGATGATCACTTTCTCTCCGCGGTCGCCGTCCACGGCAGCATCGCCATCGAGAACGCGATGGCCTTCCAGGCAATACAGAATCTGGAGGAATCGAAACGCAAGTTTGTGCTCCTCGTCACCCACGAGCTCAGGTCACCGATAGGGGTCGTGCGCAGCTTGCTGAATGCCATAGCCGGGGGCTATGCCGGGGACCTCTCGGATCTGCAGCAAGATATGATGGGGCGCGCCGTGCGACGCACCGAGTTCCTGCAGACGCTCATCGATGACCTGCTGAATCTTGCCGCCGGCAAGACCGGCCTGCGCATCACCAAGAAGACGGAGTCTGTAGATCTGCAGGTCGTGCTGGCACGGATCGTCGAGCGCTACCGTGTGCCGGCGGTGGAGAAGGGGATCGATCTGCAAGTCCAGGTCAGCGACGGCTACCCGATCCATATTGCCGCGACGAGCGGGGAGCTCGACAGGGCTATCAACAACTTGGTCTCAAACGCTGTCAAGTACACGCTCAAGGGAGGCGTCATCGAGATCACGCTCGAGGCACAACCGGACACAGCCCAGCTGGTCATCAGGGATTCAGGCATCGGCATCCCGGAGGAAGCCCTGCCGCATCTCTTTGAGGAGTTCTATCGGGCGCCCAATGCGAAGGCCCAGGTGAAGCAAGGTACTGGACTGGGCCTGGTCATCACCAGAGACATCGTGACTCGATACGGCGGCACCATCCGCGTGAGCAGTACCGAGGCCGAGGGGACCATCTTCACAGTGATTCTGCCCACCGTCGCTACTTCTGCAGACAAAGCGACCTCAGACGTGACCGCCGACACACCCCAAGATACACGCGTGGCGGACTCTGGAACCAGCCTACTCAATAGCCAAATGGAGGAACCCAATGGAGACGAAGAAGATCCTGATTGTTGATGATGACGCCGACCTGGTCTTGGCGACCCGACTGGTTCTGGAGAGCGCCGGCTACGAGATAGAAGAAGCAGCCAACGGAGAGATTGCGCTAGAAAAAATGCGTGCCGACAAACCTGATTTGGTGCTGATGGATGTGATGATGGCAAATCCACTCGACGGCTACCACACCACTCAGCAGATCGCCGACGACCCGCAGCTCAGCCGCATCCCCATCCTGATGGTCTCCGCCATCACAGCGTCCGAGTACGCCTCCAGCTTCCCCACGAACCAGCTGCTCTCGATCCGCGAGTTTATCTCCAAGCCCGTCGAGCCGGAAGCCCTGCTGAAGAAGATCAAGCGCCACGTGAGGTGAACTAGAATCCGGGCGTGTTTCAGAATGGGGGTCAAGACCCGAAGACGTCTGGCCGTCAGACTATCAGGATGTCGCTTGCCCATTCTGAAACGCGCCCGATCCCAGCCATCTTGACCACATCAGTGCGCCGCCGCCATCTGGGATTGCAGAAGGGAACGCCGGCACTCAAGCTCACACCAAGGACGCCCGTTGCGAGCCGATCAGCCCCTCCGCCCGCAGCAGCGCATCCAGATCATCGACAAGCACGTCAAGACAGGTCAACACAGCCTCACGGCCCGGCACGGCAGCCACCAATGCCGCCACTCGATCTGCCATCGCCGGTGGGAGAACACTGCACTGAACCGCAGCAAGCTCAACCAGCCGTTTCTCACCGGGATTGGGCACTCGGTTGACGGCAAAGAGAATATCGAAGTAGCTGATAAGCAAGGCCGTAACACGGTGATTGACGCTGACCAGATCGCCACGTTGCACAGCACCGGCGATCTGATAGCGATACGAGGAAACCGTCTCACGCAGGATAGGGTGATTCTTGGCAACGATGGCACGCCGCAGATCCTCAGGGTACGGTCGGCAAGCACTTTGCTGCAGCCGCGCAAACCAGCCGTTGCGGTCAAACAGCGCAATCGAAGACTTCACGCTATGCCACAGGCACGTCGAATATCCCACTGAGGCTTGGTGTCTCTGCAGCACACGGGTAAGCTCGGAGTCTATCCAGGCAAGCGAACGAAACGTCACGTCAACGTGGACACCGGAATCGGCGTCGATCCATTCATCCCCGGATTCCCAGAAGCAATTATCCACCTCTGCGTAGGATGCGTGTTCCCGAGCAATCTTCGCGCGGGCCAGCACTGGAAGTTCCGCATTCACGTACACGTACAGATCGACATCAGAGCCGGGACACGCTGTCCCCGATGACAGAGAACCGCCCAGCGCGACGGACTCAACCTGGGCGTGCTCGCCGTAGCGCAGTGCCACCGCATCGGCCAGGATGATCCGAGAATCTAGCTCGTGACGCTCTAGCACCGTTGCCTCCTGCTGCAAACCACCTCTAGGCGGGCGCAATCTCCTGGACTACGGACCAGCTATGTCCACCAACCAGCACCGCGGTGATCAAGTGCGTCGGCTCGCCGTTGCCCTTCACGCCATCCCGGTCGTTGAAGAGTTCAGGGCGCTCCCGGCGCACTACCTCCGTCACGCTGCCATCGTCCCAGACCAGGGCGTGCGTGTAGACCTTCGGGGGATCGTAGGGTACCCAGTCCACACCATTGTCGGACACTAAGTGGCCACCGTGCCTCTCGTCGCCCGTGAGCGAGCCTTCATTGTCCTCCATCACCAGATGATAGCACCCGTCGAGGACGAAGATGTCGGCGTCCTCCAGTCTGGCCTGCGGGTAGATGTCGCGTGCGACGGTTTGGTAGTCGCCATCGTAAGATGCGGCACGGGCGACGTACATATGCAGTTCGCGATCGCGATAGGCCATCAGAATTGAACCATCAGGGTGGACGTAGGGCGCAGCATTGTTGGCGTCGTCAGTTAACGGCAACGGCACATCAATCCTTTGCCACGGGCCGGTGATCGCATCGGCCCACGCATACCCCAGCTTACGCAGCGGCGAGTCGGTCGCTATGCCCTGATAGTAGAGCACGAAGCGTTCCCCTACCTTCACAATCTTCGGCCCGTGACAGCTGACACCATCCCAATACCCAGCGCCACGCCCGCTCAGCACCACTTCCTGGAATGTATAGGGCCCCACAGGATTGTCCGCCGTCGCCCGCACCACCTCGGATTGAGTCCGGTATCCTGCGAGAATCCCGTGGAAATCCGCTGGGTCACCGGTCGCTTCCGGCCAGCGGGAAGCAAACATATGATAGGTACCATCAACGCGGATCACCGAGGCGCACCAGACGAAGTAGCCTTCTTGACGAAAGCCCGAGTCCCGAGGGATGGGCAAGAGACGATCAATGATAGGTTGCCTTGGTGCCGCGCCTGGAACCTGTCCGTTCTGAATCTCCATTCTGCCATTCTCCCATTCTGGATTCTTGTCCCCCCTCAGAACACCCGCGGCACCAATCGCCAGGAGCGCTCCACGTAGGCCTCCCACGCTTCCCCGAACTGCGCATGCAGGACCCCTTCTTCATCCCGGATCCTCAAGAGAAGAAACGGCACGAGCAAACCACATGCTGCCAACCCGGGCCACGACCGGTAGATCAAAGAAAGGCCCAGCGCCATCAGGAGCACGCCCATGTACCGCGGGTGACGGATGTGCCGGTAAAGACCAGTCGTGACCAATCGGTGATCCGCCTGAATTGTCACTTCCTTGCTGTACATGTCTCCGAGTGCCACACCCGACCAATAGACGAGCGCAAAACCGCACCCGGCCAGGCACGCCCCCAACCACCGTAGCGGAAGCCCAACGGGAAGCGTGGCGACTTCGCGCCGGTCGACGTGAGGCAAGAGCACCAGTGCTGCATACATGGCAAGCACGAGTGCCATCGTGAAGAGCGTTTGACGTCCAACCCGTTTAGTCGCGTCGCCGCGGCGTCCGCGGATCCCGGCAAGCGATCCATAGGCCTGGATGGCGACCGCGATGGCGAACACCCCAACCAGGAGTGCATACGCGACCCTCGGCCCCAGCGCGAAGTAGCCGCGCAGATCCCCAAGCCCCCAGCCGAAAAGCGATAGCGCGAGATACACCAATAGCGTTGACAGGGCAGCGGCAATGGCTCTCAGGACTCTCAAGGCGGTTCCTCCACTTGCCGTCAGATGCGAAAAGCCATCACCACGGGTTCGACGGCGCCATATCCCAGGCCTGCAAACTCTCGACAACCACATCCGACCCTTCACTGAACAGGCACACTGACACGCTGTCAGCCCGCGTGGGATAGATCCGGCGCATCACGGCTTGCCGGTCGTTGGCAAAGACCTCGACGACGGACCGGTCCACAAAGACGCGCAGCTTCAGCACCTCGCCAGAGCCCAGGTCAAGTGGCCCGCCCTCGACTGACTTTGGCCCCTCGCCCAGGCCTGAGCGCGACGTGTCGATCTTGAGCTGTCGCTCGACGGCATCGTAGAACACCACCGTTTCTTCCGCGTCATCCGGCACGCCGGCTGGCGAACAGCAGACCTTGACACCAACACGCTGTGCATCGCCCGGTCTCACGACGAGGGACAACTCCAGGCTGTTGCCGGTGACCTCATCCAGCCACTGAGCCTCACCATCGCGCACCTCAAGCGACTCATACGTGCGAGGGTTGGTGCGCAGCATCGACAATTCCTCAACAGGCGCCATACGCAGCGTCTTGTCGTCACCCAGCCACAATACACGGGGCAGGCTCAGCGTCCCGGACCACCCGCTCGCCTGCTGGGTCTCCGAGGCGCGCCCGTCGAAAATCCAAGACCACATGATGCGCCGCCCCATGTCGTCCACCAGGCTCTCAGGAGCGAAAAAGGCATTGTCATTCCACGTCATCCGCCCGTGCGTCTCAGGGTGGAAATGGTCGTCCTCATACCGCCCGATGTAGTACTGGCAGCCCAGATTGTGGCTGATGAAGAGCAGCATATGTCGATCCCCGAGTGGAAAGAAGTCAGGGCACATATTGTCCTCATCCTCTCGCGTCCAGGCTCTATCACTCTTGTAGAACTCGTGCAGGTACTCCCAGTGGATCAGATCATCGGACGCAAAGAGATAGGTCGTGTCACCTTTGTGGGCGTCAAGATCTTGGTCCTGACCATAGGCCCGCAGGACAAGCAGGTTGCCGGTCAACATGTAGTACCGGCCCCTTTGGACCCAGACCGCGGAAGGATCCGCTGCGCCGTAGACACGACCATCCTCCCCCACTGAATACCCAAACTCGGTCTGATGGATCACAGGGTTGTGCGGGCTCTTAGTCCATTGGTCCAGATCAGGATCGGTGCTGGTCGCGATGCAGATGCCGGCCTTCTCCCCCAGACCCCAATAGGTGATTGTGGGCACGCCATTCCTGTCGATGAAGGCGCCACCACTGAAGATGCCCTCATCGATCCCGCCGGGCTCCAGGGAATACGGGTGATGACGCCAGTGAACGAGATCGTGGCTGGAGATATGTGCCCAACAATGCCCATTCTCTGTCTGAACGATGGTGTGCAGATGATACCGTCCGTTCCAGAACAGCGCACCGTTCGGATCGAACGGCGCACAGACGCCCTCCGGCGCCACAACATGATGACCCGGACGATAGGGATCGCCCTGAAGTTTGGCCCGCAATGCTCTTGACGCGCTGATCAATTCATCCATACATGAAGACCTCAGGCTCTTT
>CAZEXX010000116.1:0-3624 GCA_964516885.1 uncultured Anaerolineales bacterium
CCCCGAATGCCAGCGTCCACGATCTGGCGACGACGTCGAGGTTGTAGCCGCCACCGCCGCAGGTCAGCCACTTCCCCGGGCTGAGCGCGGCGAGTTCCCGGAATAGAGCGATGTGACCGGTTGTGGTGAGCCCCATGTGCGTAAGCGGGTCGAGATAGTGGGTGTCGACGCCGAGCTGCGTCACGAGCACGTCCGGCGCGAACCTGCTGACAAGCGGTGGCACGAGTTCGCGGAAGGCCCAGAGATAGGTCTCATCATCGGTCCCCGGGTCCAGGGGCACGTTGACGCTGAATCCCTCGCCTCGACCGTACCCGATCTCGTCGACAAAGCCCGTGCCGGGGAAGAGGGTGCGGCCATCCTGGTGGAGCGAGATGGTCAGGACCTGGTCGGTGTCGTCGAAGGCGGCCTGGACGCCGTCGCCGTGGTGTGCGTCGATGTCGACGTAGGCGACGCGCTGCCCTTGCGTGAGCAGCCAATGGATGGCGACGGCGACGTCGTTGAAGATGCAGAAGCCCGAGGCCTGGGAGGGACGCGCGTGGTGGAGGCCGCCGCTGAAGTTGAAGGCGACGCTGCAGGTACCCTCCAGCAGCAGGCGGGCGCCGGCCAGGCCGCCGCCGACCTTGAGGCGGGAGATCTTGTTCATCCCCCTGAAGATCGGGTTGTCACCTACCCCCAAGCCGAACTCGCGCGCCGGCGTGGCCGGCGTCTCTCCCGCACTGAGGGCACGTACGGCGTCGATGTAGTCGGGTGTGTGGAACAGCTGCAGCTCTTCGTCCGTGGCCAATGGCGGGTTGATCCGGCTCACGTTGGCAGCGTCGAAGGCTCCGTACGCTTCCAGCAGCGCGACGGTGCGCGCCAGCCGTTGAGGCTTGAGCGGGTGCTTGCCGCCGAATCCGTTGCGCCACAGCGCCGGCGTTGAGATGAAGGCCGCGCGCGGTCTGTCGCCGTCGGTGACGGATTCACTATCGAGTTTTTGTGGCTTGCTGTTCACCGGATTGTTGCCTCCCATGGGCTAGCTTCGCCTCTGGCAGTGATTATACCAAGGCCTGGCGTAATATGCACGTATCCAGCTGGACGGGGTGCTCCCCAAAGACCGGCACGGGCCCCCGACGCAGTCGGGGCGGACACCGGCCGGAGCAGAGGACGAGCCTACTCGCTCAGTCGCCTTCTCGCCTTCTCGCTTTCTCGCATCCCCATATGAGGACGGTCGTCACCGCAATCAGGCTCATTTGTCCATACGCTGCGATCGACAAAAATGGTATAAGAATTATATCTTCCATGGGAGGGTGTGAATGGTCAAACTGAGCGTCTACGAGACAGTGATGGTGCAGTTCAACAAGGCTGCTGACCTGATGGGGTTGGACCCTGAGATTCGCAAGATTCTTTCAAAGACGACGAACGAGATTGTGGTGAATTTCCCGGTGGTGATGGATACCGGGTGTGTGAAGATGTTCACCGGCTACCGGGTGCAGCACAACAACGTGCTGGGGCCGTACAAGGGTGGCCTGCGCTTCCACCCGGCGGTGAATATCGATGAGGTCCGTGCGCTGGCGGCGTGGATGACGTGGAAGACAGCCATCGCCGGCATCCCCTACGGTGGGGCCAAGGGCGGCATCCGGTTGGAGCCGTGGGAGTACAGCCAGGGCGAGTTGGAGCGGATCACGCGGCGGTTCACTTTCGCGCTGGGCAGCAATATCGGCCCCGAATATGACATTCCGGCCCCGGACGTCAACACCAATGCGCAGATTATGGCCTGGATTATGGACACGTATCTGCAGATGATGCCGCCACTGGAGCGTAACCGCTCGGTCCATGTGGTGACAGGCAAGCCGGTGGAGTCTGGCGGCAGCCAGGGCCGCAACAAGGCGACGGGACAGGGCCTGGTCTACGTGCTTGTAGCTTGGGCCAAGGATCACGGTTTCGACCTGAACGGGGCGACCTATATTGCGCAGGGCTTCGGCAACGTGGGCTCGTGGGCGGCCCGCCTGCTCAAGCCGCTGGGTGCGGTATTGGTCGGCGTTGAGGATCATTCGGGGGCGATGGTGAACCCGGACGGGATCGATCCGGAGGCGCTGGCCGAGTATGTCGAGGAGGAGGGCCGTATCCAGGGCTTCGCCGGCGGTGAGCCGGTGGATCATCAGACCTTCTTCAGCACCAAGGCTGATTTCTTCGTCCCCGCCGCACTGGAGGGTCAGATCACGGCTGAGACGGCGCCGTGGCTCAATGTGCGCCTGGTGGTGGAGGGCGCCAACGGCCCGACCGACATCGACGGGGACCGGATCCTGGCGGAGAAGGGCATTGCGGTGCTGCCCGATGTGCTGATGAACGCCGGTGGTGTGGTGGTGAGCTATTACGAGTGGCTGCAGAACAAGCGCAGTGAGATGTGGGATCTGGAAGAGGTCGATGCCAAGCTACACAAGCAGATCCTCGGTGCTTACCGCCGCGTGAGGGACACTGTCCGCAAGCATGATACCGATTGGCGCACGGCCGCCTACGTCGTGGCCCTGGGCCGGCTGGAGAAAGTCTACCTGGAGCGGGGAATCTTCCCGTGATGGGAAGCGGTTAGCAGTCAGCGGAAGACAGGAGTAAGGAGTAAGAAGTAAGGAGTAGGGGAAGCGTTCAGATACTGCTTACTCCGTACTGCTTACTGCTGTTTACACTCGTGTGGTCCCGAGTTCATCCCGAGCTCGGGACCGTTCCGTTCCGCATTCTCCCATTCTCCATTCACTGATTCTGGCCCCACCTGGTGGGGCTCTCGCCTTTTCGCTTGCTCGCTCACTCCGGCGCCAGCTGTACCACGCGTTGCCCCACTACTGACATCGCTGCGCCGTCTCGCTGGATCTGCCCCTCGATCATCACGAAGCGGGACATGATGGGCCGGCGGTAGGCATCGACGATATCGGCGGGCAACATGACGTTGACAATGCCGTGTTCGTCCTCGATGGCGAGGAAGGCGATGCCGTGGGCTGTTGGGGGACGCTGGCGTGCGACCACGACGCCGCCGATCCGGATGTGGGTGCCGTCGGGCCAGCCGGCAAGTTTGTCACTGGGTGTTGTCCCCATCTGGCGCAGTTGGCGCGCCACCAGCGTCGTGATGTGCGCCCCGGCGGTAGCGCCGGCGTAGGTCTGTTCCAACCACAGCCGTTCGTGGCGGGGCAATGCGGAAAAGGCGGGCTCTCCACGCGGTTTCAGGCCCAGTGCGGGGACAGCCTTGGCGGCTTTGAGCGCGGATTGGAGCTCCCAGAGCAGTTGGCGGCGGGGCTTGTGCCAGCGGTCGAGGGCGCCGGCCATAATCAGGGATTCTGTAACCCGGCGGGCCAGCCCGGTGCGGCGGCAGAGGTCGGCCAGGGATTGGAATGGGCGTTCGCGGCGCGACTCGACGATGGAGACCCCGGCTTCGTCGCCCAGACCGCGGATGGTCTGTAGCCCCAGGCGGATGGCGGCGTGCTCGAATAGGCGCGAATCATCCACGGAGGGGGCGGCGGAGCGGCGGAGCGGGGGAGCAGGGGGGCGGGGGAGCGGAGGGGCGGAGGTGATGTTGAGATCGTCCTCCCAACGCCGGTCCGGTGCTCCGGTTTGCGATTTGTGCATCTGTGATTTGTGATCTGAGTATTTGCCATTTGC
>CAZEXX010000116.1:3724-10982 GCA_964516885.1 uncultured Anaerolineales bacterium
ATTTGCTCCATTTCCAGAGAGTTCGACGGTCGCGCCGACATCGGAGGCGTGGATGTCGACGGCGCGAATTTCCACGCCGTGGCGCCGGGCCTCGGAGACGATGACGTGCGGCGGGTAGAAGCCCATCGGCTGGTGCCGCAGCAGGGCGGCGAAGAAGGCGGCGGGGTAATAGCGGCGCAGCCAGGCGGATTGGTAGGTGAGCACGGCGAAGGCGGCGGCGTGGCTTTTGGCGAAGGCGTAGCCGCCGAAGGCCTGCAGCTGCGCGAAGACCTCCTCGGCGACGGGTTTGGGCACGTCGCGGGCGATTGCCCCATTGATAAACCGCTCATGGAACTCGGCCACGGCTTCGGTACCGCGTTTGTTACCCAGTGCGCGCCGGAGCTGCTCCCCCTCGCCTGGTGTGAATCCCGCCAGATCCCGCGCGATTTTGAGCACTTGCTCCTGGAAGATGATCACGCCCAGCGTCTCTGTTAGCGCGGGTTTAAGGAGCGGGTGGAGGAAGCGCACCGGAGCTTTGCCCTGCCGGCGCCGCAGGTAGGGGCGCACCATATTGGCCTGCAATGGCCCGGGCCGGATCAGTGCAATCTGGATGGCCAGGTCGGCGAAGGAGCGCGGCTTGAAGTTGGGGATAAGGTTGGCCTGTGCCCGGCTTTCCACCTGGAAGACGCCGATCGTCTCGCCGCGGGCCAGCATCGCGTAGACCTCGTCATCGTCTGGGTTCAGTGTGGCAAGGTCCAGACGCCGGCCCGTGAGCTCCTCGACGATGGTGACGGTGTCCTCGATGGCCGAGAGCATACGCAGCCCCAGGATATCGACTTTGATGACACCGGCGCCCTCCAAGGCATCCTTGTCCCACTGCACCACCGTGCGATCGGGCATGGTCGCGGGCTCCAGAGGGATCAATGTGGAGAGGGGCGGGCCGGAGAGGATCATCCCGCCGTTGTGAATGCCCAGATGCCGGGGAATGCCCTCCAGCTGCGGCGCCAGCCGCAGCAGCTGTTGGAACGGCGCAGCGCCGAGATCCGACCCAAATTTACTCACCATACCTTCAGCTTCGCTGACGCTCTGTTCATCGTGGATATCCAGGTCGCCGGCGAGGCGCTCGATCAGTGCGGGCGGAAAGCCCAGTACGCGGGCTACGTCCCGCACGGCGGATTTCGCCCTGAAGGTCACCAGCGTGCAGGCCATGGCGGCGTGATCGCGCCCGTAGCGCTCGTAGACGTATTGGATGACCTCCTCACGCCGGTCGGCGGCGAAGTCGATGTCGATATCGGGTGGGCCGGGACGCTCCGGCGCCAGGAAGCGTTCGAAAACGAGGTCAATGGCAACGGGGTCAATGGGCGAGATATTGAGCAGGTAAGCCACCAACGAGTTAGCCGCGCTGCCCCGTCCCTGGCAGCGTATGCGCTGTGTGCGGGAGAAGTGCACGATATCGCTCACGATCAGGAAGTAGTTTGCCAGGTCCAGTTGGCCGATGATGCGGAGTTCCTTCTCCAGGAGGTCGCGCGGTGGGTTGGCAGGATATCGCGTGTGCATTGCCTGTTCGCAAAGATGGCGCAGGTAAGTCTCGGGCGCGCTGCCGTCCGGTGTCTCAAAGGTCGGCAGGATTTGGTGCCCGCCACTCAGAAAGGTCGTAGCCGCGGCACAGCGCTCGGCGATGTGGACTGTGGTTGCCGGCGCTTCGGGCATATCGGAGAAGAGTTCTGCCATCGCCGCCGGGGTTCGGAAATGATATTCATCGTTGGATCGCAGACGGTCTCCGGCTTGATCCAGCGTCGTGTGCAGCCGGATACAGGAAAGTACATCGTGGATCTCCCGCTGCTCGGGCGTCAGGTAGTGAACGTTGCCCGTGGCCACGACGCGCAGGTTCAGATGCCGGGCCAGTTCCCGAAGATCGCGAATCAGGTGGGTTTCGCCAGGGTGGTAGTGGCGCTGAATCTCAATGAAGAAATGCTCGCGCCCGAAGATCCTCGTGTAGTGCCGGGCCGCCGCGAGTGCCTGGTCGCGTTTCCCGGCCAGAAGCGGTCGGGTCACAACGCCCTCGCGACATCCTGAGAGGGCGATCAACCCCTCACTGTGGTCGGAGAGCCATGCCGGGTCCATCCGGGCGGTGCCTTTGGGTTGATCCCGACGGGCCAGGGTGATCAGGTGTGAGAGGTTGGCGTAGCCCTGCGCGGTCTCGGCCAACAGGATCAGGTGGGTGAGGTCCGTAAGGGTCATCTCCGCGCCGAGGATGGGTTTGATCCCTGCCGCCTCCGCTGCCCGGACAAAGGGGACGGCGCCGTACAGCCCGTCGTGGTCGGTCAGGGCCAGGGCCGGCATCCCGCACGCCGCTGCCTGCGCCACAAGATCCGCCGGGAAGGGTACACCGTCCAGCAAGCTATGGCTTGAATGGGCGTGGAGTTCGATGTAAGTGGGTGCGGACGCTGCGTTCGTGGACATTTAACCACGTCGCTCCAGCCACCAGCGGTGGGTGACCAGATCCTGATAGATGAGACGCACAGCCCCGGTGGTGTCCTCCAGGCGGTAGTAATCCCGCAAGATCGGGTGTGCCCACCAGCAGCGGCGCTCGCGCCAGTGCTCGTAGATCCGGTGCACTTGGTACTGGATGTGCCTCTGGCCCAGAGCGTTGGTCTCCCAGGTGAGGGTCTGCGGCGCGTGTGTTGTATCGGTCACGACCTCGATAGGGCGGGGACCGGGTGGTTGGATCAATGAGGCGATCATCACGATGAACTCGCCAAAGCGGGTGCGAATGCGTCGCAGTGCTTCCTGCAGTTGCCGTGCGTGGTGGTCGCGGGTGGCTGAGAAGAGCGCCATCTGGGTGGCGCCCAGGTAGGATGGGCGCAAGGGGTAGACCACAACCTCGATAGTCTCTGCCGGGTGATCCAGGTGCAGGCGGTTGACCAGGAATTGGATGCGGCGTGAGAGCTGTTCCGCCTCTGCTGTGGGCGGCTCGACAGAGGTCGTTGTGGTGTGCGGCACCTCGGCGGTGTCGATGATCTCGACGCGCAGGCCCTGCGCCTGATAGCCTTGCCGGCTCAGTGTCCGGCCCAACGCCGTGGCCATCTGCTCGGCTGCGGTGAGTAAGAAGCTGCGCGTGGCGGTCGGCGGCTCAAAGGTGTGTTGGTGCTGCAGTTCGAGCGGCGGTGCATCGGGCTGCACGGGGCGGGGGTCGGCATCGGCGGCGAGGTCGTGCAAGAACGCGGCCTGGGCGCCGAACTGCCGGATCAGGGCAGTGCGGGGCAGGGCAGCCAGGCGGCCCAGGGTGTGGACGCCCAACAGACCCAGCCGGCGGATGAACTCTGTCTCCGCCGGCAGCGCGGCGAGCGGGAGTGACGACAGGAAGCCGCGGCCCTGGCGCCGTGGGACGATGACGGCCTGGTTAGGGCGTGCTGCCAGCGCTGCCTGTTCCGCCGTGAAGCGTCGCTCCGCCAGACCTACCTGGAGATCAAACGCGTCAATTCCACGCACGGTCTCGATGATAGCGCTTGTGAGCGTTTCATCCTCGGGAAAACGGCGGGCAAGCTGCCCAACTTCCAGGAAGAACGCGCCTAACCCCGCCGTTTCGACGCGGTCGGTAAAGCCGCGCAGTGTCGCCTCCAACTGGGCCTGAGCGTCCTGATAGGCGCTGTGGTCGGCGGGCAGGCACTGCGCCTCGGGACAACGCAGCGCCGCGCGTGCCAACGACATGCCAGGCACGACCCCGGCGGCCTCAACCTCTGCGGAACAGTCCAGCACCACCGACGGGTCCCACGGTCGCCCTCCGATGATCGTTCCGTGCGGCGAGCCTTTGTTCGTCCGCCGCCGACGTTCTACCTGCAATGGCAGATGGGGTACATAAAGATAGATGATTTTCATAGTTAGCGTGAGAGAATGGGAAGAATGGCAGAATCAGCGAATGGAAGAATACAGAATAGAGAATGGGTGAGTGAGTGATCGCATGGTTTTCCGCTTTCTCGCCTTTTCGCTGATTCTTTCATTCTGCATTCTTATCCTAGAACTTATGTTCTATCCTTATAGTAGCAGCAAAAGCACCCCTAATCAAGTATGCAATCCCCTATATTTGTGTCTTTGGCGCGATGGCGTCCTCGGAGTACAATGGGCACGTACCTCGTTCCCTGCGACGGCGTCGTCGATTGCGGGGCCGAGAGATATCACGTTATGCCCACGATCAAAGATGTTGCCAAACTAGCAGGGGTTGCCCCGATCACGGTCTCACGGGTGATCAACGATTCGGGCTACGTCAGTGACGAAACCCGGAGGCGTGTGGAGGCTGCCATCGAGGAGCTTGGGTACGTCCCCAACCGGGTGGCGCGGAGCCTGCGCTCCAAACAGACGCACACGCTGGCGCTGATACTCACCGACATCACCAACCCTTTCTGGACTACGGTGGCGCGCGGGGTAGAGGACGTTGCCAGTGCGGACGGTTTCAATGTGATCCTGTGCAACACGGATGAGTCGGAGTCCAAAGAAAACAGCTACGTTCGCGTGCTGCTCCAGAAGCAGGTCGATGGGTTTGTGTTGGTCCCTGCCAATCGCACGTCACGTTCCGTTACCCTGATCCGGAAGCAGAGGGTACCTCTGGTGATTCTTGACCGCACTGTGCCGGCCCCGGTTGATATCGTGCGATCGGATTCCGAAGGCGGCGCGTACTTGCTCACGCAGCATCTGCTGGAGCGCGGACACCGGCGTATTGCGATGCTCAGCGGCCCCGAGGAAGTCTCCACGGCGGTCGATCGCGCCGTGGGGTATCGGCGGGCACTGACAGAGGCCGGTGTGTCTGTGGATGAGCGGATAGTGCGCTACCACGCCTTCACGCAGGAGGGTGGGTATCTGATGACGCAGGAGGTCTTGGCGGTCAGGCCGCGGCCCACTGCGCTCTTCGCCGCCAACAACTTCATCGCCATCGGCGCATTCCGGGCGCTGCGCGAGGTGGGGCTGCGGGTGCCGGAGGACATCGCGCTGGTGGCCTTCGACGATCTGCCGCCCACATTCACGATGGAGCCGTTCCTGACGGTCGCAGCGCAGCGGGCCTATGAGATGGGCCGGCGCGCGACACAACTCCTGCTGCAGCGTCTCACGGAAGAAACGCCCAGCCCGGCGCAGGAGATAGTCCTGCCCACCGATCTGGTTGTGCGGCGGAGCAGCGGGGGTAGAATGGAAGAATGAAAGAATGAGAGAATCTGAGAATGACAGAGCCAGCAGTTGGGCTTTCTGTGATTCGCTGATTCTCCCATTCGCTGATTCTGTTAACTAGTTACCTACTACAGGAGGCACCTAATGCTGTATCGAGACTTCGGAGCAACCGGTTGGCAGGTCTCTGCCATCGGAATGGGAACGTGGAACATCGGCAATCAATGGGGTGATATCGACGATGTCACGGCCTGGGGCGCGGTGCGCAAGGCCTTTGACTGCGGTGTCAATCTTTTCGACACGGCGGAGTCCTATGGTGTACCGAATGGGCTCTCGGAGGAGCGGCTTGGCACGGCGCTGGCCGGTATTCGCCACCGTGTCTTTGTCGTCAGCAAGATCGGCCACTGGGGCAAGCGTACGGGCGAGGGCGTGCCCAAGACCACGGTTGATATGATCCGCCTCTGTGCTCACGCCTCGCTCCACCGTCTGCAGACGGATTACCTGGATGTCGAGCTCTGCCACGAAGGCAATATCGAGGACCCGAGCGTTTACCTGGAGGCGTTCGAGATGCTCAAGCAGCGCGGTCGCATCCGCGCCTACGGCATCTCCACGGACAGCTTGGACGTGCTCAAGCGCTTCAACGTCAACGACACCTGCAGTGTCGTGCAGGTCAACTACTCGATGCTCAACCGCGCGTCGGAGGCTGAACTCCTGCCTTATTGTGAGGAGAACGGCATCGGGGTTATGGTCCGTGGCCCTTTACGCCGGGGCCTGCTCTCGGGCAAGTACGACCTGGACTCCGTCTTCACGGATGCTGTACGCTCGTCGTGGAACGAGGGTGGCGCGCAGCGAGCCCAGTACGAGACCGATGTTGCCAAGGTTGAGGCGCTCAAGTCACGCTTCGCGCCAGGTTCGGAGATGGTCACCGCGGCCCTGCGCTATGTGATCTCGCACTCTGCGATGCCGGTCCCCATCCCCGGTGCCAAGTCGGCTGAGCAAGCCGCGATGAACGCTGCGGTGGGTGACAAAGTCTTCACAGCGGACGAGTTGGCAGAGATCCGGGGGATGCTGGGATAGGAGATAGAGAATCAGCGAATGGAAGAATCAGCGAATGGGAGCATCTGCGGCTCACACAGCGGTGGGTTCTCTATTCGCTCATTCTGTCATTCTAACATTCTTCCATTCGCTGATTCTTACAGAGGTACTCAATGCCAGAACAACACACCCCCAATCTGCTTACGTCTTCGCCGACCAGCTGCGGTACCGGTCGTGCGGGTATGCCGGCGATCCGCTGGCACGGACGACGAATATCGATGCGCTAGCTGAGGAGAGCCTGAGTTTCTCCAACGCCGTATCGGGCCATCCGGTCTGTGCGCCGTACCGGGCTAGCCTTTCTACCGGTAAGTACACCACCAGCACCGGTATGGTAATCAACGAGCTGCGGATGAACACCCATCACCGCTGTGTCGGCCACGTGCTGACCGAGAACGGCTACGATACGGCCTATATCGGTAAGTGGCATCTGTGGGCCAACCAGCTGGGGCACCACCACGATGCGAGAAACTCCTATACGCCACCGGGACCCGACCGGCTGGGCTTTGACGGCTACTGGGCGGCCTACAATTTCCATCACGAGTACGTTGATGCCTACTATCACACTAACAGCCCCGAGAAGATCACCCTGAAGGGCTATGAGCCCGATGGCCAGACGGATCTAGCGATCGAGCAGTTGCGCGCCGCGGCCGATTCGCAGAGCCCCTTCGCGATGTTCCTCTCCTATGGCACACCGCACGATCCCTGGGTGCCCGAGAACGTGCCGGCGGCATACCTGGAGGCCTTCAGCGACGTTGAGTTCCAGCTGCCGCCGAACTACGGTGCGGGTAACGATGCCCACGCCGATGCGTGGGCGCGGCTCAGCGATGAGGAACGCGCGCAGATCACCGAGTGGATGCGGGTCTACCACGCGATGACGGCGAACCTCGACTGGAACATCGGGCGCCTGCTCGCCGCCATCGACGAGCTAGGGCTGCGTGAGGACACGGTCCTGGTTTTCACATCCGACCACGGCGAGCTCTTTGGGGCGCATGGGCGGCGCGCCAAGAACATCTTCTATGATGAGGCTGTG
>CAZEXX010000117.1:0-4107 GCA_964516885.1 uncultured Anaerolineales bacterium
AATGCAACGCGAAGAAGGCCCTAAGGCCCGCAGCCAGGCCCTTAGGCCCGGAGAGCAGATCGAAGAAGGTTATTGTCGGAATAGATGTCACGCGCCTTTATGGAGGGTGTGGATATGTTGAAGCGGGCTGAGATGGAGAGTCTTGTGCCGCGAGCGGATGCGGACTACGGCGTGATCGTGGCCGGCGGCGGACCAGCGGGATTGGGTGCGGCGCTGGCCGCGGCGATGAATGGGGCGCGCACGCTCTTGCTTGAGTCGCGCAGCTTCTTTGGTGGTATCGCGACGACCAGTCCCTGGATGCCGGTGAACCGGCTGATGCTGGACGGCGGCAAGCGGGGTGGCGTGCACGATCTCTTTGTCGAGAAGGTGCTCGCCTATGGGGAGGATGGTTCTCTGCCGGGCCGGGCCAACATGATCGACGGCGACGGCCTGAACATTCATCCTGACTATCTTCGCATCGCCAGCTTTGAGGCGCTGGAGGCGGTCGACTGTCACTACCGGCTCTACAGTCCGGTGACCGGCGTTGTGATGCACGACAACCTCGTCCGTGGCGTGACGGTCACGACCAAGACGGGCACACAGATCTTCACCGCGGATGTCACGGTCGATGCTACCGGGGACGGCGATGTGGCCTATCACGCCGGTGCCCAGATGGTCGTGGGTCGGGAGGAGGATGGCCGCTCCATGCCGGTGAGCCTGGTCTTTGCGCTGGCCAATGTCGACACCGATCGCTTCTTCGCCTTTATCAGCGCCGATCGAGAGGCGCTCAACACCGCCATTGACGCCGCCGCTGATGCGGGGTATGCGGTGGCAGCGTGGTACAGCTTCAACCGCGGCACCGTGCCGGGCGTTCTCGGCGTCAATAACGGGGCGCTGCGCGAAATCGGCAACCTCGATGGGACGCAAGCCCAGGACCTGACCGTGGCTGAGCGTGCCGGGATTCAGGTCGCGGCTGACTTCGTGCGGCTAGCGCGTGACCAGCGGATACCGGGGCTCGAATCTTGCCATCTGATGCGCGTGGGGGCCGCCGTCGGCGTGCGAGATACCCGGCGACTGGTGGGCGAGTACGTCGTGACGGTCGAGGATGCACGGACCGCCTCGGATTTCCCGGATGTGGTGGCCCGAAAGTATGGTGCCATCGATGCCAACCAACTGTATATCGGGGAGATGGCTTCGGGCTTCGGGTATCCCTACCGCAGTATGCTGCCGAAAGAGATCGATAACCTGTTGGTGGCCGGACGCTGTGGGTCGGCTACTTTCCTGGGCCACGCCGCCGGCAAGAGTATGGGCAATATGATGGAGTTGGGGCAGGCCGCCGGCACTGCCGCCGCGTTGTGCAGTGCTGCCGGGGTATCGCCTCGGGAGTTGGACGTTGTGGCGTTGCAGACACGTCTCCGTGAGATGGGTGTGCACTTATAGGGGTACTATAGATGAAGTGCCCTCGGCTTGGTTCCTGTGGAAGGAGATAACATGCATCCATTTAACGAGTTGTCTGTACCTGTTGGCAAGATCGGTATCCATTGGTTTGGTCAGAATTCCTTTGCGCTCAAGGATCCTGAGGGGACGGTGCTGCTGGTCGATCCCTACTTTCCTCACGATCGTCCGGTTGAGCGGTTTATATACCGGCAGCCGCCACTTGATGAGGCGGAGCTGAAGACGGATTTCGTCTTGCTCACGCACGACCACGGCGACCATACGTGCATCGAGTCACTCAGACGTATCCACGGGGCGTATCCTGAGGCTCGCTCTATGGGGCCGGCGGAGAGCATCAAGCGCATGGCTGACGCCGGATTCCCCGAGGATCTTCTGATAACGGCGACTGCTGGTTCATCGATCCAACTGGGGGCGATCACCGTGCACGCCGTGTGGTCGAAGCCGCCTGAGGGTGCGCCAGAGGACGGTATTCGCCCTCCGGATGTGCAGCACTTGGGGCTGGTCATCGAGCTCGGCGGCGTCCGCGTCTATATCACAGGGGATATGATCAACACGTTCGCTGATCACGATGAGTTGATGGCGCCGGTGGTCGCGCTCAAGCCGGAGATCGGTCTGCTGACGATGCATCCGACCGAGGGCGAGTTCCCATACTTCGACGGTGCGGTCAAGCTTGCGGTGGGGCTTGGTCTCAAGGCCGCGGTGCCGGCGCACTACGCATGCTTTGTCAAGCGTACCTACGATCCGTGCGCGTGGGCAAAGCTGCTGCCGGAGGACGGCCCGGAGGCGATCATCATTCCCTACGACGGGTCGGTGCTCTATCCAGCGGAGTAGGTTCACCGGCGGAGCAGGTTCACCGGTGCCCGGTTGTGGTGAACTCTGAAAGATGGGTCTGCTGAAAGAACTCACGCAAAGGCGAAAAGCCGCCAAGAAACTAAGACAGGCTTTCTATCCGTGTAGCGAAGCGCTATGCGATCCCGGGGCCTAACTTGTCTTCTTTGCGTTCTTTGCGCCTCTGCGTGAGCCATTCCCCCAAATTCCCCATCCAGTACAGACGCGCCGTTCCTTACGGCTCCGGCTCTCCCGTCAGTGGGGCGATATCATTGAGGGTCTGCTGCCCGAACGGTGTGCCCGGTGCAACCCCGTGGACGCGCACCAGGGTCCCTATATCGGCCCAGCGGTAGAGAGCCTCGGCGTCCTCGACGTCGAGGATGATGCAACCGTAGGACGCGGGATATCCCAGGACGCCTCTGGAGAGGCGTGTGCCGTAGGATGTGATCGGCAGCTCGTGGAACCCGTTGAAGAAGTCCTCATCCTCCTCATAGAATCCCATAAAGTAGGGCATATCAAGGCTCCAGCGCCGGGCGTGGGCATCTTCTTCCTTGAACAGAATCTGGAATTGTCCGGCCAGTGTCGGCGTCGTCGAGATCCCGGTGGAAATCGCGAGTTCGAAGACCACGCTGTCGTTCTCGTATGCGATGGCGGACTGTGTGGGTAGGTCGACCTCAATACGTTTCCCGGGTACGAGTGGAAGGGGGAAGAGCACGTCGATGGAGGGGAGGGTCAAGACTTGCCCCACATCGATGACTCCCGGGTCCACATCGGGATTGGCCTGTTCCAGCCGCCACTGCGGGAATCCGTGAAGGTAGGCGATGTCGTAGAAGACGTCGCCGGGCTGGACGACATAGACAGTCTCCGGATGGCGGATGCGCGCCTCTGCGCGATGTCCGCCGCCGCGAAGCGCTATGGCAATCCTCGCCGTCGTCGTGTCCACGTCCAGGATCCGCTCTTCGCCCACCAAAGGGGCCAGGGCTGCGATCCATTGGCGGATTGCCAGGGGACTGACATTGAGGTGGAACCGGTCGTTGCGCGTCACAATGCGCAGCCAGGTCATGACTTCCACCGGTGACGCTGCGAACTCAGCGCGGTAGCCGCCTTGCTCCTGGTCGCCGGTCAAGGGGTCGTGTGCCTGCACGACGAAGGGCTCTGTCGCCGCTGCCAGGGCGTCTGTGTGGGCAGGTTCCATGGTGGTGATGCGGGGGGGGATGGAGTCGGGTATCAGCTCAACGTCCGAGCTCTCCTGGACCAGGGCAGCCAGCACCTGTGCGGTGGCGGCGTCGATATTGAGTTCCCGCCCCGCCTGCGCCGGGGTGGCGACGATCTGCCCATTCACGATGGAGAGTGTCGCATCTGCCGCCGGGGCCGCGATCTGCGCGGCGATCCTCTCGACGTATGTGCGCGCAAGTGCGGCGTCGGCCGGCACCAGCGGTACGGTGATCTGGATCTTTGCCGGCTGCAGCACCGAGAGAGCGCCCAGCCACCAGGCACCCTCGCGATCCACACGGTAGGCGGCATCAACTGCGGCTTCGACATCGTAATGTTGGCCGACGAGCGCCCACGTGAGCTGCCACGCTTGTCCGGCGGCTCGGATTGCGAGTGATGTCTGCGCCGGGTCGGGGAGATGACGCGCCAGATGCGCTCGGGCCTCCTCAGAGCTCAAACCGCCGACATCGATCCCAGCAGTTGTGGCGCTGACAACCGTGACACCGGGGAAGATGCGCTCCCGGTACTGGTCCCCGATAGCGATGGCTCCTGCGGCTGCGCCGAGCAGCAGGATGACACCCAGCACAAGGCCGACCACGACCGCTTTGGATGCTCGCACCGATAGCGCCTCCG
>CAZEXX010000117.1:4207-9470 GCA_964516885.1 uncultured Anaerolineales bacterium
AGCGTGATCTCCGCCGGATCGAAGCCGTCGGCCTGTGCGCGAAGTGTGATTGTGCCCGGCGTGCCGGTGGTTTTCACCACGACGAGGCAGCGGCCTTCGTGGACGCTGCGCTGATTGCCGCGGTAGGGCTCCTCGCTGACCGGGTTGCCGCTGCCGACCGCGGCGATGACGCCCTCCCCCTGCACGGTGAAGAAGATCTCGTGATCGGCATTCGGATCGATGCGGCCCTGCGCATCCACCACCTCGACGGTGACGAAGGATAGGTCGTCGCCCGTTGCCTGGAGCCTGGCGCGATCCGGCGTGAGCCGGATACTGGCCGGGGCGCCCACCGTCTGGAGTTCCCACGTCGCCACGGGCTGGCCTGCGTCGTAGCCGATCGCCCGCAGGATGCCAGGTGTGTAGGGGACCTCAAAGGTGGCGGTATACCGCTGCTCGCGCCCTGTGGGCTGCCTGCCCAGGGAGCGCTCATTCAGCACAAGCTCGACCTCCTCGCACGCACTGTAGACGTCGACTGTGACGGTCTCGCCCTCGCGTCCCGGCCAGGTCCAGCTTGGGCGCACCAGAGGCCAACCCCAGTAGGTGATGGCGGGTTCCTGGCCCTCAGGGATTGGGTGATGGACCGCTATGTAAAGGCCGCCGACGCTGTCGCGGCCGCCGACACGCTGCCACAGGATGTCCCGGTAGTACGATTGCGGTCGCTTGAACCCGCAGAGGTCCAGATCGCCGCAATTCGCCTGGTGCCAGGGGTAGGCGCCCAGGAAGGGAGAGTCTTCGCCCTTGATGTAGACCCGGCCGATGCCGGCCTCCCCGAGGTAGTCCAGGGATGTCCAGACGAAGTCTCCGATGACATAGGGAAGCTCCTCAACCGCTGCCCAGTGCTCCAGCGCTTCCCGGGCTGTGGATTCTGTGCCGACCATGATGCGTTCGGGGTGGCGTTCGTGGTCGGAGCGGTACACGGCTTGCTGGTAGTTGTAGCCGCCGACGTCTAGGACCTGGAAGATAGCATCGGTTTGCTCCCATGGCCACGCGCCATTGCTGCCGCAGATGGCTGAGGTCACAGGGCGGGTGGGGTCCAGCTCGTGGGTGCGACCAGCCAGGGCCTGCGCCACATTCTCGCCGTTGGAGCGACCATTGCGCTCTTGGACCTCGTTGCCGATGCTCCACATGATGATGCTTGGATGGTTCCGGTCGCGCAGTACCATGCTCTTAAGGTCGCGCTCCCACCAGTCGGCAAAGGCTACATGGTAGTCGTAGGGAGTCTTGCCTTCCCGCCAGCAGTCGAAGGCCTCGTCGATCACGAGCATGCCCAATCGGTCGCAGGCATCCAGGAAGGCCGGCGAGGGCGGGTTGTGGGCGCAGCGGATGGCGTTATAGCCATTGGCCTTGTGAAGCTCAACCTTGCGCTCCTCAGCCCGGTCGTAGGATGCGGCGCCCAGGATGCCGTTGTCGTGATGCACGCAGCCGCCGCGGAGCTTGGTCTCCTGCCCGTTGAGGAGGAAGCCGTTGGTGGCGCTGAACTCGATCGTGCGGATGCCGAATGGCGTCACTGCGGTGTCGACAACCGCGCCATCGACGAGGACGTCGGTCTCGATCCGGTAGAGATAGGGCGTGTCGGGTGACCAGAGGTGCGGTTCCGCGACGGTGAGACGCTGTGAACAGGCCTGGCTTTGGTCGCCAGAGACGCTCAGAGTAGCCATTGCTTCAGTTACTGCTGCGCCGTCCTGTGCGAGGACGCAAGAACGCAGCGTTACTCTGGTGGCGGTGGTTTCACCGTTGTTGATGGTAGTGGCGACCTCCAGGGTAGCCTCAGCTGTTGAGACCTCTTGGGTCGTGATGCAGACGCCCCAGTGGGCAACGTGCACGGGCTGAGCGACCTGCAGCCACACGTGGCGGTAGATGCCCGAGCCGGAGTACCAGCGGCTATTCTTCTGGGCGGCGTTGTCCACCTTGACCACAAGCACGTTGTCCTCGGCGATCGTGAGGTACGGCGTGAGATCCAGGCTAAAGGTCGTGTAGCCGTACGGATGGCGTCCGACGAAGTTCTCGTTTAGCCAAACCTCGGCGTTCATGTAAACGCCTTCGAATTCGACGAACACGCGCCTGCCTTGCCAGGTCTCCGGTGCGGGGAAGGTCTTGCGATACCATCCGCGGCCCATCTGGAAGTAGCCGCCGTTATCGCCGCTGGGAGCATCAGCGGTGCGGTTCAGTTCCACGCTCCAGTCGTGCGGGAGATCCACAACGCGCCAGTTCGTGTCGTCCGGTGTGCCGTGCGGGACTCCGGGAGGATCGCCCAAGTGGAAACGCCAACCTCTGTCAAATGGTTCTCGCTGCATTTTCTTCACCTCGTTTCGATTCTATTACGCGCGGTCCAGGAGGAGATCGATCTCCTGCAACTGCGCCTGATCGAGTGGCCCAAACGCCATCGCCTTGGCGTTCTCCTCTACTTGTGCCACGGTGCGGAATCCGGGGATCGGCACCGTCTTGGAGCTGCGCGCCCAGAGCCAACCCAGGGCACCCTGGACCAAGCTCCGCCCATCGGCGGTCAAGATCTCGCGGATGGCGGCCAACTTCTCCAGGAAGAGGGGGTTGGGTTTTCCTTCCTTGAAGTACTGCATCCAGGACGGCGCGTTCTCGCCGCGCACGTCATTGCCCGCCAGCTTGGAGTCGGCCTTGTATTTGCCGGAAAGCAGTCCCATAGCCAATGGTCCGCGATTGATGCTGGCCAGGTTCAGCTTCTCGCAGACGGCGATGATCTCCGGTGCATCTGAGAAGACATTCATCTGATTCTGCACGCTGGCACAGTTGGGGCCCTCTGCGAAGAACGCGGCACGTTCCGGGTCATCCGTGCTCCAGCCATAAGCCCGGATCCTGCCCTCGGTCACCAGCGCCTCCAGCGTCTCCCGTACGCCTGCGGCCTCTTCCAGAGATAGCCCGCCGTTGTGGAGTTGGTAGAGGTCAATGTAGTCGGTGTTAAGCCGTCTCAAAGAGGCCTGGCAGGCTTTGCGGATGTGGGACGGAGAGGCATCGGCCCCGATGACCTGGCGCGTGGTCGCGTCGAAGACGTTGCTGAACTTGGTCGCGATCACGACGTCACTGCGGCGGCCCGCCAATGCTCTCGCCAGCACCAGTTCGCTGTGGCCGGTGCCGTAGACATCGGCGGTGTCGAAGAAGGTGACGCCGAGGTCGAGGGCTTTCTGGATCGCGGCGATGGATTCGTTGTCATCGACGTCGCCCCAGCCTATGGGTACATCGCCGCGCCAGAACGGGCCGCCGATGGCCCAGCAACCGAGGCCCATCGCGCTGATCTCGATGCCGGATCGGCCAAGTACTCTTGTGAACGGTCTCTGTGTCATGTGGTTATCCTCCTATGGGATTATTTGGAGATATCCTCTACTTCAAGTGTCTTCAGGAACGCCTGCGCCTCTGTCGGATCGAGAGATTCAGCCTCCGCCTGATGGATCACGAAGAGGAAGCCGCCACCGCCCAGGTTCTTGACGACCGTCCGGGCACCTTCCGGCGTCACGAAGACCTGGCAGAGCTTGCCGCCATCGCGGATGCGTTTGAGCAGTGGCAGCCACTCGTGGGGTGCCGGCTGGCCGTCTCCCGGGATCCACTGTATACCCCGCAACCGCTCGATAGAGAGCAGGTGATCCAGGTGGGCAATCTCTCCCTTGCCATCCAGGTGGTAGAAGCCATGGTCAAGGTAGTCGCAGCAGGCGACCAGATCCGGCATCACGAAGCGCTCGAACATGGCCGGTGAGATCATGTAGGAGAAGTCGCACTGCAGCATATAGGTCTTGCCGGGAGACCAGATAGGGGTCCAGCACGTGGTGCCGCGACAGGGTGGGTGGATGACCGCTTCCTGCGCGTCATAGTACTGGATCCAGAGCTCGGTGGTTCGGGCTACCAGCCGATCAACCTGCTCGGGCTGGTCAATCACGTCAAAGAGCAGCTGCTGCGTGTCGCGGAAGGAGGCGATAATACCCATGTTGCCGCCCAGATCGGTGTGCCCTACGGCGACCATGCCGTCCCAGCGAGCGACCGCAGCCCGGGTCTGAGCCTGCACGCGCTGCCACCAGGCGTTATTGGGATCGAAATCGAGGGTCAGGGCCTCGGCCGGTTTCTCCTCGGCCGGTGTGAACCAGACCGTCTCCGAGGGGTCGGAGACGCTGTTGACGGTGCTCCCCAGGAAGCCGGCCATTATGCCCGGCCCGAAGTTCATCCACCACTGCGGAAAAGCATCCCCATAGTAGTGGGTGGCCTCGATTGCCGGAGCGTAAAGGTCGACGACCTCCTCCGCCGGCATGTCCATAGGGTAGTTGGCGATGAGGTTGTACGTTGGCAGAGTCTCCGTCCGGTCTGTGGTTGTCAGGTAGACCAACGGGCGCTCAAGCTCGCCCTCCCACCAGGCAACCGTGTCCCGCTCGACACGCTCCCAGTCATTCTGTGTGAAATGCAGACCCGCCACGTGGTTCTCCTCTGTTTGGACTTCGGTCAGACTACTGTGTTGGCTTCAAGGTCAACTGATGTAAGGTGCTCTCGCTGACCGGGGAGAGCTGGTATCGCAGCCGATATTGGTCGCGCGCGGTGTCCACAAAGACAGGTCGCCCTGCGGCGAGCGCCTCGTCAATCGTCTGGAGGAGCGATGCTGCAATCTTGCCGTCGCTCCCGTGGGGCGCGGCCTCGAACACGGAGATGTGAGGTCGTAGTCCCTCCACATATGCTACATAGGCGACGGAGTAGAGGGCCCGCCAGTCCAGGACGAGCAGCGCGCCATCCGGGATGGGCTTCAGGATCGCTGTTGCCACTCTTCGGGGCTCGGCCGGATCCTCGACGGGGAAAACATAGGTTTCACGGCTGAACGAGGTGATTCCGGCGCGGAGGGCGTCTATCCGTGTGGGTAGGAAGGGCCCCAAGATGCACGCGATGGCGCCGATGAGGAGTATGACACAGATACTCGTGCGCAGGTGCTGATGTTGTGGCCAGGCCTTCGACTTCCACCAAGCAGCCCCGTGCGCAATTCCCACGCCGGCAGCCACGGAGATCAGCAGATGGGCCGGCAGGAAGAAGACGTACCAGTCGCCTGGGTGGTAGTTGGCGACGATGATGAGGCTGACAGAGAAGGCGCCCAGCAGAAACCAGCCTCGTTCTCGATGAGCCCTCACTGCGAGTGGAAAGCCCATGGCTGCGCAAAGCAGTGTCAGCGGTGAGAACTCGATAGCTAAGAGCCGCGCGCCGTATCTGCCCAGGGCATCCATCATGC
>CAZEXX010000117.1:9570-10968 GCA_964516885.1 uncultured Anaerolineales bacterium
CCAGTTTGCCAATCCCATAGGAGCAGGATGCAGATGATATAGCAGGCCGCCGCCGGGGTGTAGACTTCGGCGATCACTGCCTGCGACCAGAAGGTGTAGGAGAGAGCCAGGGCTGCGCTCCCCAACACAGCACCTACTCGGCTCATAGTCAATCTGTGGATGGCGAGATATGTCCCGGCTACGGCTGCGGCGGCGCCTATAGCGGAGAAGAAGCTGATGCGCCACGCCGGCGTGCGGAGCGGCAGAAAGCCGACCAGCCGCGCCAGGAGCAGGTAGACCGGATACCCCGTGGAGTGCGTCGTGCCCAGCGTATAGGCCAGCGTCTGGAATTCGGCGCTATCGCCATAGAGCACGTCAGGGGCGAGTGTCCGGGTGTAGAGGGCCAGTGTCAGGAGGCCGAGTATGAGGGCTCCACCTATGCCTGTCTGGGCGTCTCCTTGCCCCGGCCGATCAGAGGACGCCGTACGTATCATAGACCTCTCGCACCGTGGGCGGATCGAAGTACCGCGCCCGGTTCCAGGCGTGGGTGTGAACGCTCTGCATTGGGCCTCCGTCTTCAGGGTAGGGCGCTGTAGAGCTCGATGGCGCCACTTTCTATCCTAGGAGGGATGTCGATTCTGTCAATTTCCGAGATTCCTCCGGCAAAGAGCTTGACAATGCTGCTTTTCCATTGTAGGATGAAATCGATTTCATATAAACTCGATTTCATCCTACCGCAGGAGAGATTATGCCCACGATCTACGATGTTGCCGAACGTGCCGGTGTTGCTCCAGCGACGGTCTCACGGGTGATCAACGAATCAGGTTATGTGAGCGAGGAGACCCGGGTTCGCGTCAAGCGTGCGATTGACGAATTGAGGTATACGCCTAATCGCCTGGCGCGTGGGCTGCGGTCCAAGCAGACCCAGACACTGGGCCTAATCGTCACCGATATCACAAACCCTTTCTGGACGACGGTGGCGCGCGGTGTGGAAGATGCCGCGAGTCAGGCAGGATTCAGCGTCATTCTATGCAATACTGATGAGTCCGACGCCAAGCAAGACCAATACGCGAACCTGCTTCTTGAAAAGCAGGTGGATGGATTCCTCCTGGTGCCGGCCACCCGGGATGTGACTACGGTCTCTCTGATACAGGAGCGCGCCGTGCCGATTGTGGTGTTGGACCGGCGCATGCCGATCCCCGTTGACACGGTGCGAGGCGATTCTGAAGGTGGGGCTCACGAGCTTACCAAGCATCTGCTGAGTCTGGGGCACCGGCGGATTGCCCTCCTGGGCGGCTCTGTGGACGTGCCGACTGCGCAGGGGCGTGTGGTGGGGTACCGCCGTGCACTGGAAGAGGCCGGGATTCCTGTGGATGAATCGCTGATCCTGAACCGTGCTTTCACGCAGCAGGCCGGTTA
>CAZEXX010000118.1:0-10909 GCA_964516885.1 uncultured Anaerolineales bacterium
TCTGACCATCGCGGCCGGGAATTTCGGAACCTACGGCCCGTTGGGATGGTAGAAGCACATACCCTGTGGAGTATTCAATGATGAAGACCAAAACCCTACGCTTGCTATCCTTTGCCGTCCTGATCGTCACGCTCTTTGGCGCGCCCAGTGGACTGGTCCTGGCAGCCGATCCGGTTGTCAAGATTAGCCCGGCCGCCAGCACCATCAGCGTTGACCAGACCGTGGTGGTCACTGTCACCGTCGAGGATGTCACCAGCCTCTTCGGCGCCGAGTTCCATCTCACCTTCGACCCCAACCTGGTCGAGGTCGTGGATGCCGATGCCGCAACTGACGGCCTTCAGATCGGGATCGGTGATTTCCTCGCTGCCGACTTTATTGCCCAGAACGTCGCGGACAACACTGCCGGCAAGGTCGACTTCGGCATGTCGCAGATGGCACCCCACGGTGCTGTGAGCGGCAGCGGCACGCTGGCTACGATCTCCTTCAAGGGCAAGGGCTCGGGCACCAGCAATGTTGCCTTCACCAACGTCCTGCTGGCCGATTCCGGCGGTGGGCAGATCGCTGCCTCCGCGCAGAACGGCACGGTCACCGTGACCGGCGGGGCGACCGCTACCCCGACGACCGGGACGCCCACGGCAACCCCGACCACAGCGCCGACGACGGTACCATCGGTGCCCTCCACGTGCACCTTCCAGGGCTACCACACCGTGCGCGCCGGTGAGACCCTGTACTCCATCGGCCGGGCCTACGCCACCAAGCCCTTTACCATCGCATCGTGCAATGGTATCGTGAACCCGAGCAGCATCTTCGTCGGCACGCAGTTGGGGATTCCTGTGGACCCGTGGTCCCCCATCCCCGCCGGACCGGTCGCAGTTGCGCAGTTCACCCCGGGAAGCGGCCCCGCGCCGACCCCTGTGCCTGCGCCCAGCTGCCGATACTACCATACCGTGGTCTACGGTGACACGTTGACGGCCATCGCGATCCGCTATGGATCCAACGTCTGGAGCATCGGAACCGCCAACTCCATCGTGAACCTCAACCTCATCTTCCCCGGAGAGGTGCTCTGTATCCCGTAGAAGATTCGCGGTCGCGAGACCACAACAGCGGCGCTGCTCAATGCAGCGCCGCTGTTGCTTTGTACGGAGCCCCTGTCAATCAACCCCTTCGAGAATGACGCATTGTTCGCGGAGTCGGTGCTTGTCTCGGAGGAGAAAGTCCAGCGGCTCTGCGGCCCGCGGGCACCAGAACGCCCGGCGTCTCGCCCGCTCTGCTCTGAAGGCTCCTAAGCGCGCAGCGGCTGTCGAGAGCAGATCGGTGATATGTGGCGCAAAGATGCGGGCAAGATGCCCGCGGTCCGGGATGGCAGACTGCACTCCCACAACGTGATGTCTAGTCTGCCCGCAGCGGACGCCCAAACAGCAAGACCGACACGCCGGGATAGTCGTCAACCGAGACCGGAACGTAAGAGTCGCTGAGCCACTGCTTCACCAACTCCCGCTCGTCCCACAGCGCCACCTCAGAGGTGATCAGCCAGACACGATCGTGGCCCATCAGCAGACCCCGCAGCTCTTGACCGACATAGTCCACACCTACCCGGTAGCTGCCATCCGCCTCGCGCCAGTTGGTGAAGGGAGCTTCGGCCCAGTCACCCAGTCCATCAGTGGCATAATAGTCGAAGACGTAGTGGTTGTAGGGGATCTGGAACAACAGCAAATCCCGCGCCTCCCGCTGGTCCTCGACAAGGCGCACGGCACGCTCAAAGGCCGGCTTGATCGGCACGGTGGCCTGGGCCATCCAGCCATGACCGTTGAAGATCAAGAGCGCGGCGATGAAGACGATCCCCAGCGGGCGGGTGAAGCGGCGCGCGGCAACGATTCCGGCCGCCACCAGGATGTAGAAGGCCGGCGCCGACCAGACAAGATACCGGTCCGTGAAGATGGGACCCCGAAGTGAGATGGACCACACGCCCAACAGAGGCAAGCCGCACCACACCACCAACCGCACCGCCGTGCGCCAGTGCGTACGCGCACGCGTCCCGGACAGCCCCAGGGACACGGCCCCCACGCACGCCAGGCCCCCCAGCACTATCATCGCGACCAGCGTGACCGACGGTGTGCCCCAGGCCCCCTGCGAGATGCCCAGAGTCCATCCGTTGAGAAGAGCTGAGGCCATCTGGCCCAGCGAATAGTCCGGATAGCCGGTCTGCCGGTCGACCAGCACCAGAGGCACTTGCCAGCCGAGCAAGGGCAGATAGGGAAGCGTCAGCCCGGCCAGCACCAACAGTCCCCCGCCCCACGCCCGTGGACCGCGCGCCGGATGCACAAAGAACCATACGACCAGGACGGGGATCAGCAGCGCGGCCAGGATATGGCTGTAGACGGCCAGCGTGGTCGCCGCTAGCACCACCGCCCACCACACGAGCCGCGGCTGCCGGCAGGCGCGATCGAGCGCGTAGAGCGCCAACACGACCAGCATCGGCACCCAGGTATACATCTTGATCTCCTGAGCGTACCAGATCAGATAGGGCGAGAAGGCGACCAACACACCGGCAACAGTGGCGGTGCGGCGATCACGAGTGATGCGCTGCGCCAGCACGACGACCAGCGACACGGTGAGCACGCCCCAGATCACCGACAACAAGCGCATGGCGAAGACACTCTCACCTGATAACGCAATCCACCCCCGCAGGATCGGGGAATAGAGCGGCCCGTTCCACCCCGGGCGGGTGAAGTTGGCAACAAGCTCACCCAGCGACTGGAAGGCAAACCGCCACTGGTCCACCTCATCACGCCAGAGGCCCTGTGCCTCGAGCGTACTGACCCGGGCCACGAACGCCAGAAAGAGCAGGAGCGTCCGCTGCAACCGTGGGAACATCCGTGCCGAGGATCCCCTCTCCTGGACCCAAGGCATTCTGATACCCGGCGTCTTGCCCGCATCTTCGCGCAAGTTGTCAGCAGTCCGCTCACAACAGTCGCCGCTCACTTGGGTGCCTTCGGAGCAGAGAGGGCGAGACGCCGGGCATTCTGATGCACGCGGTCCGCAGAGCCACCGATCGTTCTCCTCCGAGACTGGCGCCGTGGTTGGCGGCACACTACGCCCGATCTGTGCTCCGCTGCGGCACGGGGAAACCCCGCGCGATTTCTGGTGATCTTCTGACATTGGCAACCGCCTCCCGGCCAACTATAATACACTTGGAAACAACGACAATGTCCCAGTGGTATGACCGCCGCGGCTACCACGTAATCAGAAGAGGTGGCACGATGACCCATCACATGCTCAGAGTCCTGGCAGAGGCCCCCTACGAGCCGGCAGCACCGCAGCGCGGCTACACGGGGCAGACGCTCTATGTCAACGTCGGCGAGGGTCGCATCGCGGCCAAACCGGTCAGCGCCAATATGCGCGAGACCTTCATCGGCGGCCGCGGGTTCGATCTCTGGCTGCTCTGGCACGGCGTTCGCGGCACCACAGAGTGGGACGATCCAGAGAATGAGATCGTCATCGCCTCAGGACCTTGTGGGGGCACCACCCAGTATCCGGGTTCGGGAAAATCCATCGCCGCCGCCATCTCACCCCTAACCGGAGTCCCCATCGACAGCAACGCCGGCGGCCACTTCGGCCCTTACCTGAAGTTCGCTGGCTGGGATGCGATCGAGGTGCAGGGCATCGCCCAGCAGGAGGTCATTGTTTTGATCGACGCGCCGGCCGGCAAGATCCAGATCCTGGCGGCGCCCGACGACTGCCCCACGAATACACACCTCCTCGGCCACTGGCTCAACGAGCAACTGGCTGAGACGGAAAAGGACCGCGAATTGATGGCGTTCGTGAGCGCGGGCCACGGCTCCGAGCACACGCTGATGGGCTGCCTCAACTTCAGCCTCTACGACCGGAAGCGCAAAGACCTGCGCTACAAGCAGGCCGGACGCGGCGGCATTGGCACCGTCCTACGGCATAAGCGCGTAAAGGCCCTCGTCGTCCGCACGCATCCCTTCGGCGGCAGCGCCAACCGGCCCGCCGATCTCAAGCGCATCGCCAGGGCCGGGGCAGACATGAACCGCGAGGTCACGAGGTGGGACCCCGTGCAGAACCGTATGCGCAGCCGGGGCACCTCCTTTCTCGTTCAGATTATGGACGACTACGATTTGCTGCCGGTCAAGAACTTCCAGTACGGCTCGCACCCCGAGACGCCGAAGATCAACGGCGAGATCTGGGAGAAACGCTACACCCAGCACATGCCGGATGGCTGCTGGTTTGGCTGTACTCTCGCCTGTGCCCACGCGGTGGACAACTTCAAGCTCCAGACCGGCCCCTATGCCGGGAGTTGCGTTATCGTGGACGGCCCGGAATACGAGACCATCGCCGGGGTCGGCAGCAACTGCGGCATCTTCGAACCAGACGTGATCCTGGAGATCAATTTCTACTGCGATACATACGGCATCGACACGATCTCGTTCGGCACGGGGATGGCCTTTGTGATGGAGTGCTTTGAGGCCGGCGAATTGACCAGGGAGATGACCGGCGGCCTTGACCTTGCCTTCGGCAACGCGAAGAGCGCCCTTGAGGTCCTCCACCAGATGGCTGCCGGCGAGGGCTTTGGCAGAATCCTCGGCCAGGGCATCCGGAGGATGAAAGCCATCTTCGCGGAGAGCTACGGCATCGACCGCCGGTATCTCGACGACATCGGGATGGAGGCCAAGGGGCTGGAGTATTCTGAGTATGTGACGAAGGAATCGCTCGCGCAGCAGGGCGGCTACGGGCTGGCCAACAAGGGGCCGCAGCACGACGAGGCCTGGCTGATCTTTATGGATCAGGTCAACAACCAGCTGCCGACCTTCGAGGACAAAGCAGAGGCGCTCCATTACTTCCCCATGTGGCGCACCTGGTTCGGCCTGTGCGGCTTCTGCAAGTTGCCATGGAACGACGTCGTGGACCCCAAGAACGCCACCGCAGACGAGCCGACCAAGATCCCCCATCACGTCGCTAACTATGTCGAGATCTACAACGGCGTGACCGGCGCCGAGGCCACGGCTGGCGACTTGATCCGGATGTCGGAGCGCGTCTACAACTTCCAGCGGATCTTCAACATCCGCATGGGCCATGGCCTGCGCGACGACGACGCCATTCCGTACCGCTCCGTGGGCCCTGCCACGGCAGCGGAGTATACCTCGCGCCAGGAGCGCTACGACCGGCAGCTGATCGATTGGCTGCGCCTCGATCCCACAACGATGATGCTGGGGGAAAAGCTTGCCCAACACCGCGCCTACCGCATGGGCCGGTACGAGAAGCTGATCGATGCCGTCTACGCGCGCCGGGGCTGGACCTCACAGGGCGTGCCGACCCTGCAGACCGTCCGGGACCTGGGGATCGACTATCCCGAGGTGCTCGAGGTCATTCAGAAGCACCTGTGAATGATTCACCGGTACCGGATGTCATCCCAGGGAGCCGAACTGTGATCACCGTCAATCAACGCGATCGTGTGGCGTGGCACGCGGGCATGACGGTTGCCGAGCTGCTCACCCTTATGGCCTACACCTATCCACACATCATCGTGTCGATTGACAGCGTCTTGGTACCCTACGATACCTATGATCAGACACCAATTCCGGATGAATCCGACGTGCGGGTGATTCATCTGATGGCTGGCGGTTAACCGAGGCGTAAACGATGCCCATACCGTGGCTTCACACAACTGTGCGCACCATTGTCCTGATCGGCCTGATCATCACCTGGATCGGCACAATCATCCCGATCTTCCCGGCGCCCTCCGTCATGTGGGGCTTGATCTTGGTCTATGGCATCTCGGCGGGGTTTGAGACGCGGGGGTGGATCTTCTTCGCCATCATCTCCGTGCTGACGATCATCTCGATGCTGGCGGACAACTTCTTCACCATCCGCGGTGCGCGCCAGGGCGGCGCGCGATGGGCCTCGGTGGCCATCGCCTCCGTGATTGGCCTCATCGCCAGCTTGACGCTTACGCCCATTGGCGGAATCCTCGTCTCGGTGAGTGCCCTGTTCGCCGCCGAGACCGCCTTCACGCACAACACGGAGACGGCGTGGGAGGCCACCAGGCAGTGGCTCCTCGGATGGGGGTGGGCCACCGCCGTCCGGTTGGCGATCGGCTTCGTGGCGCTGATGCTCTGGCTCGCCTGGGCTTGGTTGTAGAGCCCCTCTGGCCATCAATACCAGGCCGTGCCGGCCTACCGGGGATCCAGGGAGCGCGCGAGGTGCGCAATGCGGGCAGCCGCTCGGGCTGCCCGCTCTTTGTTCGCCAGTAATCGCTCGGCCCGTCGCGCCAGACCTGGGCGCCGCAACGCGACATAGGTCATCGCCGTCTCGATGACGAGCCTGGCCAAGGATTCGCCCAGCCCGGTCGCTTCGCTGAGCGCGGGGCCTAGCGTGTCCTCGGCCGCCGGGGTGCCGCTCACTTCTTTCTCAGCAGCCCTCCCAGACCCGAAATCCCCTTGTCCAGCAAGTTCCCGGCCTGGTCCGTCATCGCTTCGTTCCCCAGGACGTTGTCCAGCTGCGCCGCGATGGGTCCAGGCAGCTTGTCCTTGAGGAAATCCATAACAGTCTCCACCGCCTGCTTGGCCTGCGCCTTGCCCAGCCCGGTCTTCTTCTGCACCAACGCTACCAACTCGTCCATGGTATGGCCTCCGTCTCTATAGGTGAAGTGCAACTCGTGCCGACAAACGCGATCTGCATCCGAGTAGCTCTCACGATGCTATCACTACCACCATTATAGCCCTGTTGAACCCGGACCGCAAGCTGCCGGCAGCAGAGGGCAACCACAAGGGTTGCCCCTACTAGACCGATCTATGCTCTATCAGCACCCACGGGGCTGCAGGCGTAGGGGTAGGGCTTGTCCCTACCCTCTCTGCCTTCCCATTCGTGAAGATTCGTGCAGATTCGTGATTACTCTCCTCCCCGCGCGACCGGAAAAGTGCGGTATACTAGCCGGGAGGCCACATGAATCCAAACAAACAACGCTCTGTTGCTCGCTATGTCCTTGAGGCAGGCGCCGTGCTCGCACTGGCCATTTTGGCCACCGTCGTGCTCGCGCTGTACCTCACCCGCCCCCCTATCAACTACGCACAAGAGCAGTTGCCCGGCATCAGCACAACGGTACGGGCACGCGTGGAGAAGATCGAAGAAGAGATTCAGAGCGAGGACGAGAGTGGTCTCATCACCGTCTACCAGAAGCTCACCCTGCGTATTGTGAGTGCGGGCCCCTATAAGGGGCAGGTCATCACCACAGAGTACAACGGTATGGGACCGACCCTGAGCGCCGTCCGCTTCCGCGAGGGCAGCAGCGCGCTGGTGATGATCTCAGAGGTCTCGCTGACCCCACCCGGCACCGAGAACGGCGGGAACACGGACACACGCGTGCTCTACCAGGTCGCGGACCACGTCCGCCTGGTGCCCCTCGCCATCATCACGGCGCTCTTTGCCGTCATCACCGTGGCCATCGGACGCTGGCAGGGGCTGCGTGCCCTGCTGGGCCTGGCCCTGAGCGGCCTCTTCATCGGTGGCTTCATCCTGCCCCAGATCCTGGCCCACCGCGATCCGGTGCTTGTCACGATGGTCGGAACCGGGCTTCTTGTTGCGGCAACACTCTACCTGATCCAAGGGTGGAACGTGGTCGGCCACACGGCTTTGCTGGGTATGTTGACGAGTCTCGCCGTGACAGGAGCGCTGGCCATCATGTGGACTCAGCTGGCCTACCTGACAGGCTTCGGTTCCGAGGAGACACTCTACCTTCAGGCGACCGGGATCAACATCGAGATGCGGGGATTACTCCTGGCCGGCATCATCCTGGGTACCGCCGGCGTGCTGGATGACGTCGTTATCGCCCAAGCTGTCACCATCTTCGAGCTATCCGCCGCGAGCCCCGAGGCGTCCTTCCGCACACTGATGCAGAGAGGGATGAGGATCGGCGTATCCCATCTCACGTCGATGGTGAACACGCTCGTGCTGGCCTACGCCGGCACCGCGCTTCCGCTCTTCATCCTCTTCTATCTCTACCCGGAGCCATGGTACCTGACCATCAACCGCGAGCTCATCGCCGAGGAGATCGTCCGGGCTTTAGTCGGCAGCGTGGGGCTGATGTTGGCGGTGCCGCTCACCACAGGCATCGCCGCCTGGGTCGCACCGCAGTTCCATGAGTGATGACCTGAAGGCTCAGCCAATGTCCTCCTGATCTGGGATTGGGCTGACCGCTGAAAGCTGATAGCTTCCCCCCTCACCCCAGGATCTCGCCCATTGCCCCAAGGACGGTTTCCACATCATCATCGGTGATCCAGACGTGCGTCACTGCACGGAAGGTGCGGGGTCCGCGGTTCGGGAGCAGGATACCGCGCGCCTTCAAGGCGGTCGCCAATCCGGCACCGTCGAGTGGGCACTCCCCGGTCAGCGAGAAGTAGAAGATATTGGTGTGGACCGGACCGACGCTGACACCAGGCAGTACCGCAAAACCCTCAGCCAGGCGGCGTGCCCGCGCGTGGTCATCCTTGAGGCGCAGGGACATAGTTTCGATCGCCACGATGCCGGCAGCCGCGATGATGCCTGCCTGGCGCATGCCCCCGCCCAATACCTTGCGCGCGCGGTGCGTCTCGGCGATAAAGGTCTCATCGCCGCAGATCATCGCGCCCACCGGCGCCGAAAGCCCCTTGGACAGGCAGAAGGTCACCGAATCCACGTCCTCCACCAGCGCCTTGACTTCCACGTCCAGCGCAGCCGCGGCATTGAAGATCCGCGCGCCATCCACGTGCACCTTGAGCCCCCGGCTATGGGCCAGCTCCACCACCTGCGAGACGTACGCCGGGGTCAGCGGCGTGCCGTTGCAGGCGTTATGGGTGTTCTCCAGACAGACGAGGCGCGTTCGGGGATAGTGCGGGTCATCTCCACGGATGGCCGCCTCGATATCCTCCAGCTTCAGCGTGCCGTCGGGTTGGTTGGGGATCGTATGGGGCATAATGCCACCCAGCGCAGCCATGCCGCCCTGTTCGTGCAGAAAGGTGTGGGCTTTGTCGCCCATAATGATCTCATCGCCGCGCCCGCAGTGCGCCAACAGTGAGGCGAGGTTGCCCATAGTACCGCTGGGGACAAAGATCGCAGCAGCCTTGCCCAGTCGCTCAGCAGCCAGCCTCTGCAGACGATTGACGGTGGGGTCCTCCCCATACACGTCGTCGCCCACCGGAGCGTTGGCCATGGCCTCACGCATCTCAGGGGTCGGCAGGGTCACGGTATCACTACGCAGGTCTAAGCTTCGCATGTTCATCTCTCCGGGTCATTCTGGCAGCAGCAACCGAGAGCTCGCGCTCCCGGCTGCCCATTGTTGATATGGCCGGCGACGTCTAGTCGCCGAAACTTGTGCCCACAAGCCGGGCGCTCTCAATCCAAGGATGGTCCCGCGGCACCACCTTGCGATTGCCGGCGACCTCCTGAATGGGGACCGGCACACACTCACCCCCACGGATCGCCACCATCACGCCATAGCGCTCCTCGGTGATGTAGCGGGCGCACGTGGTCCCCAATTGCGTCGCCAGAAGGCGGTCGGTGGGCGAAGGTCCACCGCCACGCTGCAGGTGCCCGAGCGAGGTCACCCGCGACTCAAGACTCGTCAGCTCCTCCAACCGCCGCGCCAGCCGCATACTCACACTCTCGGCCACATGCCCTACCGGGATGTCGTCATCGCCGTCGTCATCATCACCATTGTCCTCCGGAGCCCCAAGCGGGGCTTCCTCCGTGGTGACAGCGCCCTCTGACATCGCCACGATGCTGAAACGCTTTCCCGCGTAGCTACGATGGAGCACAGCCTCTGCTATCTTCTCGACGTCATAGGGGATCTCTGGGATCAGGATCACGTCCGCACCGCCGGCGACGCCGGCACCTAGAGCAAGCCATCCCGCGTTATGGCCCATGATCTCCACCACAATGACGCGATGGTGGCTCTCTGCGGTGCTGTGGAGACGGTCAATCGCCTCGGTGGCAATGGCCATCGCTGTGTCAAAGCCGAAGCTGACATCGGTCCCCCAAACATCGTTGTCGATCGTCTTGGGCATTGTGATGATATTGAGACCCTCGTTCATCAGCCGGAGCGCGTTCTTGTGCGTTCCGCCGCCGCCCAGACAGACGAGACAATCCAGATGCTGTTTCTCATAATTGGCAACGGCGAAGGGACGCATATCCACCGTCCCCGAGTCCCCCGCCGGCATCCTGTGCGGCTTATCGCGGCTCGTGCCGAGGATCGTGCCGCCGAGCGTTAGGATCCCGGAAAGCCGCGAGGAATCCAGGCGGATGAAGCGGTTTTCCACCAGCCCGCGGAAACCGTCGAGGTAGCCGATCACCTGGGTATCCAGTGAGTTCGCCGCCTTCCCAACACCGCGAATCGCGGCATTCAGACCGGGACAATCGCCGCCGGCAGTCAGTAGACCCACAAACCTCTTCACCATACGATCCCTCCTTGTGCCGGCCACATCGAACGCCTCGCCACCCACCACCGACCGTATTATGACATAGGTCACCGTGCAGGCCAAGCAGGCCGAAACAGAAGGATGCGTTGCTGGACGCGAAATCGTAGGGGCAGGTTTGCGTACAGGCAGGTCTGCGTACGGGGGGGGCTGTTTGCGAGCGGGCCTGTGTGCGGGCAGGTCTGTGTGCGAGCGGGCCTGTGTGCGGGCAGGTCTGTGTGCGGGCGGGCCTGTGTGCGAGCGGGCCTGTGTACGGGCAGGTCTGTGTGCGGGCGGGCCTGTGTACGAGCGGGCCTGTGTGCGAGCGGGCCTGTGTACGGGCAGGTCTGAGACCTGCCCCTACGACCGCGCCAATGCCTGAGCCACCGCCTCCGCCAGTTGCTCCAGGCTCGGCGGCTTCAGCACCCAGCCCACCACACTCTTGGGTAGCGCCCTGCTGGTCT
>CAZEXX010000119.1:0-1528 GCA_964516885.1 uncultured Anaerolineales bacterium
TGATCTCAATCGCCATACTGCCGTCCAGTGCGGGGACGCGAGCAAACGCAGTCGCGCCATCCTTGAGCGCGAAGATGTGGAACGTCACGCCGTCGGCATACTCATAATCAGGCTGGTCCTCGATAGCTCCCACTGGGATTACGCTATTGGCCCGCACCATCAGCGGCAGACTCATGAAGTCGTGCCGCTCGCGCACCCAGCGCCCACCCTCGACCTCGGCGCCGGTCAGGAAGTGGGTCCAGCGCCCGGCAGGGAGATAGTAGTCCACGCCGCCGTCGTGCGTGAAGACCGGCGCCACCAGCAGCCGCTCCCCCAGCATATACTGGCGGTCAAGCATATCGCACCCCGGATCGTCCGGGAACTCCATGACCATACCTCGCATCATGGGCACGCCGGTCTCATGGGCCTCTACCGCCACTCCGAAGAGATAGGGCATCAGACGCCCCTTGAGCTTGGTGAAGGTGCGCAGCACGTCAACGGCCTCCTCGTCGAAAAGCCAGGGCACGCGATAGGAGCTGGAGCCGTGCAGCCGGCTGTGTGACGAGAGCAGGCCGAAAGCGCACCAGCGCTTGTACACGTCGGCTGACGCCGTCTGCTCGAAGCCACCCATATCGTGGCTCCAGAAACCGAAGCCCGACAGTCCCAGCGAGAGACCGCCGCGCAGACTCTCAGCCATCGACTCGAAGGTAGCTGTGGAGTCCCCGCCCCAATGGACCGGGAACTGCTGCCCGCCGGCTGTAGCGGACCGGGCAAAGAGCACCGCCTGTCCCTCGCCCAGCTCCTCCACCAGCACATCGTACACCGTCTTGTTGTAGAGGTGTGTGTAGTAGTTGTGCATCTTGGCCGGATCGGAGCCGTCGAAATAGACGACATCTGTCGGGATGCGTTCCCCGAAGTCGGTCTTGAAGCAGTCGACACCCATATCCACCAACGCGCGCAGCTTGTCGCCGTACCACGTGCAGGCGTCGGGGTTGGTGAAGTCGACGATGCCCATCCCCGCCTGCCACATATCACACTGCCACACGTCACCACCCGCACCACCCTGCGGCCCGGGTCGCTTCAGCAAATAGCCCTTGGCCATGCCCTCGTCGAAGAGCGCCGACCGCTCAGCGATATAGGGGTTGATCCACAGACAGATCCGCAGGCCGCGCGCTTTGTACCGCGCCAACATGCCGGCGGGATCTGGGAAGAGGTCCTCGTCCCACGTGAAATCGGACCAATGGAATGCCTTCATCCAGAAGCAATCGAAGTGGAAGACGTGCAGCGGCAGGTCGCGGTCAGCCATCCCCTGGATGAAGCTGGTCACCGTCGTTTCGTCGTAGTCAGTGGTGAAGGATGTGGTCAGCCAGAGGCCGAACGACCAGGCCGGCGGCAGCGCGGGACGTCCGGTCAGCGCCGTGTAGCGCTCCAGGACCTCCTTGGGTGTAGGACCGTAGATCACGTAGTAGTTCAGCGTCTCGCCCGGCACGCTGAACTGGACGCGCTCCACTTTCTCCGAAGCGACCTCAAAGGCGACCTTCTCCGGGTG
>CAZEXX010000119.1:1628-10790 GCA_964516885.1 uncultured Anaerolineales bacterium
GATCTGTCGATCAATCCTCCGCCAACAAGGCGACCGTGGTTGACGCCACGACCTCCCGCACCGACGCGACGTCGGCGCCCCCCGTCTCCATCCCCAGCATCACGCCGCCGACAACCGGTGGCATCGTCAGTTGCGCAAGGCGTGCGCCCGGCGCCACATCGTGGATGGTTGCCAGCATAGTGTCGGCGAGCAGTGAACTGGCACCCAGCAGACTCCCGATCTGGACGACCTCGAAGGCCTCGTGCTCCAGCGCCAGCTGCCGAACCACGCCCACGACCAGGCTGCCGAGCTCGCGGCCCGCCCAGCGGACCAGGTCGAGCGCCACGGCATCCCCGGCAGCTGCGGCCTGGAAGATCAGCGGCGCGGCCGACGTGGAGAGCTCATAGCGGCCCATATAGAGCCCCTCAAGCAGATCCTCCTGTCCCAACGCCCCCACGGCGTCGACAAAGGCCTGCGTCAATGCCGTGGTCGGTCCCCGTCGGGTGAAAGCCCGGGAGACCGCGCAGATGGCCTCAGGGACCAACGTATCGGCACCACCATATTCACCCAACATCGCTGCCCCGCCGGTCGTATGGCCCTCACGGCCATAGCGATCACGTCCCCAGCAGTTGCCGCCGGTCCCGGCGACGATGCCGATGCCCCAGCCCTCTGTGGCCCCGGCGATCAACCCGATTATCGAGTCGTTCACCAGCGCAAACGGGGCACCCAGCCCCAGCGAAGCAATTGCTTCCAGGTGCGGGCCGCGCTCACCGGGCCAGTCATAGCCCGCGATCCCGAACCCGGCGCCCGCGATCTGCTCAGGCCCGATCCCCGCCGAGGCAAGCGCCGCGTCAGTTACAGCGTGCAGGGCAGCCGCCAGGCCGTCCCAGCCCACGACCTCGTAGCTGCCGGCCCCTGCCTGCCCCAGCCCCACCGCGCGCCCACCTTCGTCGGCAACCAACGCGCGGCTGTTCGTCCCGCCGATGTCATACCCAATGTAGTGTTTCGCCATCGCTCCCACCTCCCAGGAGATCGCAGCCGCGAATCCCGCAGAACTACACCTCAACAACCCGCCCCTGCTCGGACGATTCCACAATCGCGCCCACTACCTGCGTCTGGCGCAGGCCGTCGATACCGCTGGGCAGCGGGCCGTAGTGGGCCCACGAAGATGGCGTGAGCGTGTCCTCCAAGACGGCATCCACGAAGCTATTCACCACGCGCCACCCATCCTTAGGCACATTGAGGGCCTCCAGGCTGGCCCGGGGCTCACCCGCCGCCCTCTCCGCCACATCCGCCAGCGGGTCCACGTGATGGTAAAGCGCGCCAATGGGCACACCTTGCGCCGCCAGGACGCCCTGATGTTTGAGCAGTTCACGATAGTCAAGCTTGGCGCTCAAGTTGGCACGCCAGCCCTCCACCTCGGCGAAGCCAGCGACCTTGCGGTAGCGCAGCGAGCCCTCCGCCCCCGAGAAGTCGAGACTGAACTCCACCAGCCCATCGATATGCTTGATCCACTCGGCCTTGACGCGGAACTTCGCGCCGTTGTCAAAGGTCAGGAAAGCATCGTAGAGATCGGGCGTGTAGGTCAACACCTTACGCTGCGAGATGGCGAAGACTTCGGTGACCTCTGCCGGAGCCAGCACCCACCTCAGGAAGTCCACGCTGTGGCTCAACAAGAAGTGCGCCGTCGACGAACCCTCGGCCCAGCGCCGCGTCCGATTGCCCCACAGCCGCGTCGGTACTGCGATATGATCGTCAAGGTGTGACTCGCCATAGACAATCTGACCCAGCAACCCCTGCTGGATGACATAGTGGGTTGCGCGGTCCAGAGGCGAGCCACGGTTGGCGTAGTTTACGAAGATCCTCGCGCCGGCCTTCTCAGCGGCGTCCAGCATCGCCTCGGCATCCGCCACGGTGGTCGCCATCGGCTTCTCCTGAATGATGGCCGGGACTCCGGCCTCGATAGCAGCCAACACTGGTTCCCGGTGCAGCGGATCAGGCGTTGCGATCACAGCGATGTCGGGCTTCTGCTCGCGCAACATCGGCACATAGTCAGTGTAGACCTTCGCGCGAACCAGCTTCCCGACCTCTCGCGCCCGCGCCTCAATGATATCGGCCACGCCCACGACGTCGACCTCGGGACGATCGTCCAATCGCGTCACATACTCCTTGCCCAGGATACCCAAACCAATCACGCAAGCTTTCAGCACCATGGCTCACCCTCCTCCATCGATAACCACACACTGCCTTTGTAGTGCAAACTGACAGTTTGCACCCACCCTCAACAGTCATCACAGGTAGCTTGTGTCACAGCCGGCCTCTGCACCCGCGAATCTGCAAGACGACAACGTGTCCCCACAGAGGAACTTGCACTACATCCATGCGATCTGTGGATCAAGATCAATCCCACCACGGCTCACCCTCAGCCCGGTTCGCCTTGAGATAGTCGAAGTCCAGCTCCAGCCCCAAACCCGGTCGCATCGCGACCTGCATCTTGCCGTCGTGGATGACCAGCTTCTCGCCCACCGCGTCGGGCGCAGCGTCCGCGGTGCGCGTGCACTCCATCAGCGGGCAGTTGAAGATCGCAGCCGAGAACTGCTGCGAGGCCATGTTCAACACGTAGCCGCTCACGTTGTGGCACGAAACCGGGATGCGGTAGAGCGCCGCCAGATCCGCAATGCGCTTCGCCCCCGTGATCCCGCCGCAGTTGATCAGGTCCGGCTGGAGACAGTCGACAGCCTGATTCTGCAAGAAGGGCAGCGCCCCCTCTGCCAATGCGATGTTCTCACCCGTCAACAGTGGAACGCGCGTCGTGCGACGCAGCGCCATCCACGAGTCAGAGTACTCTGGCGCGATTGCGTCCTCGAAGAAGAGCGGCTTGATCGGCTCGACCGCCTCAGCCACCTTGATCGCGCTGGGTAAATCCAACTCATTGTGACAGTGGACGATGATATCAATCTCGTCGCCCAACGCTTCCCGCGCGAGCCCGTAGGCCTGCGCCACATCCCGTGCCTCCCGCGGGCCGATACCTGGGAGATACTGCTGCATTTGGCCACCCAGCACGTGGTGGATGTCGATCTTGTACGCTGTGAAGCCATGCGGATCGTCCTTCAGCTCCCGGGCCCGGTTGTGCCACTCGGCCTTACTGAGGAAGTCACCGCCGCGGCAATGCGAGTAGAGCTTGATCTCATCCCGGAACGGTCCACCCAACAAGGTGCAGACCGGCTGGTCAAGCAGCTTGCCCGCAATATCCCACAGCGCGATGTCAATCGCGCTCAGCACACCCATCACGCGACCGCGCTGCGGATACGCATAGAACATATTGTGGAAATGGACCCCGATCGCCAGCGGATCTTTGCCAATCAGGCCCAGATGCGGCAGCCGCGGCCCCTCAAGACCGGCGATCGCTGCCCGCACAAAGGGCCCTGTGCCGTGACACGGGCCGTAGCCGGACACCCCCGAGTCGGTCTCCACCTTGACCAAGGTCGCGCCTCGCTGCGGCTGGAGCACCTTGATCGCCGTGATTCTCACCTGGTCGCGCATCCCCGCGGCCTGAACTGCGAATAGTGCGTCTATCTGCTCACTCATAAGCTCTCATCTCCTGATGTTGTACAGGCTCCCCCGTGGGGACAAGTTGTCAGCTTGCATTCGTCATCGCTAGCACATCGACTCCGCCCGGCGCAGGTCATAGGTCAACTACACTGAACGCAAACATACAACTTGTCCCCACAGAGGAGTTTGCGTTAGATTGTAGTGCAAACTGTTAGTTTGCATCCGGCATCGCCAACACACCAGCCCCGCGCCACAGGCCAGCGGGAACTCCTCCGACCCGTAGATCCTCTCACCGTAATCAGCCGCAGGACAATGCGCCGCTTTCAGCGGTGCAGATCTACGTCGTATATGCCAGCGGCCACAGCCTTCATTCTTCCGGATTCCCCGATTTGTCACATTGAGCGCCGCCATCACGCGGAAGCTGCGCGGTTCAGGCTACCACGACACGCATTACCCATACCCAAAGCCACGAGCACGGTCGGCGGCGTAGATCTGGTACGTCCGCGAGGTCTTGATCCGCGTGAGCAACCCTTCGTCCTCGTCGTTCCAAGCCAGATCATCCAGCACCGCCAGATCGCACTCGAGCTGAGCTCGATCGCCGACACCCACCATCACCAGTGTGACCTCGGGGATGGAGAGGCTCCACTTGAGCGCCAGCTGTGCCAGCCGGCCTCGATTCGTCAAACCGACCTCGTCACCCATCTTGAAGAGCGCGCCCTTCATGAAAGCCTCGCGCGTGAAGACCGCCATCCCACGCTCGGCGGCTGCGGGCAGTACTTCGTGGCGTCCGCAGTCGTTGGCAAAGTTGAAGTTGATGTAGATAGCATCAAACGCGTCGGTCTCGATCTCCTTCAGGTACATCGCCTCACCAGAGAAGGTGTCGGCACAAGCAAAGCGGATCAGTCCCGCCTGCCTGAGCCGGCGCACGTTGTCCGCTATCTTCTTCAGATAGTCCGGATCGTGTTCCAGCGCCGTCGCCATGGGCGCGATATTGTAGAAGTCGATGCACTCCCTCTGGAGCAGTCCCAGCGCTCGCTCGACCTCGGCCTTGAGCAAATCGTACCGGGCCATCTTCACGTTGAACGGATCGTAGGAGTAGACCATACCCTCCGGTCGCGTCTGAACGTACATCTCGTGCGGCGGCACGACCACCTGCAGGTTGCGGCCCAGTGCATCCTTCTCCGAATCAATCGTGGCGTCCAGGAAGTTGATGCCGTGATCAAAGGCAGCCGCCAACACATCCCGGCGCTTTGCATCGCCAAAGCCATCAAGGATATGGCCCGGCGTCACCGCTTTCGCGGGATCTTCATTGAACCCGCGCGAACGGCCGTCGTCCAGGTACTCGTGTCCCCCCAGGCCGAAGACCGACACCGCGACATCCGTCTCCCCAATCCGCCTGTAGAGCATCGACTAGTCCTCCTCTGAACCGGCGCACCACCGCATCGCGTTGTCGAGCAGCACCTGGTATGCCGGCTCCAGCCAGACCTCCACATTGTGCCCCGGCGTCAGCACGCAGACGCGTCCCGCGCCCTCGAACCGGGTCCAGCCACCGGGCTGGGTCCCGTGCTCCGAGGTCGTGGTCAGGAAGACATCCGAGACGTCCTCTTCCATCGCTATGTGGTAGTGCTCGTCCATAGCTGTGAACGCCGATACGCCTGCCGTCAGCGGATGCCCGGCCTTTGGCTCAACGATAACATCACACTGCGGCGGGTGCTGCACGAACGTGCCACCCAGCACCCGCCGCAGCACGTCCGTCTCCTTGTAGACCGTGCCCGAGTGCAGCACCAACAGCCCACCACCTTCGCGGACATAATCCGCGAACGCCTGCTCCACCCCGGGCGTGACCCAGCTCGTCTTATCCGCCTGACTCACATTGTCCGACTTGCTGAGAATGACCAGCGGATAGTCGGACAACGCATCGGCTGACCGTGCCGCCGCGTCCTCAACCCAATCGAACGTGTACCCCTTTGCCGCCAAAGGCGCCAGTCCCCCGCGAACCGTGACCGCGGGATGCCAAAAGTCGTCTGCAAATACGAGAACGTGCATGCTGCTATCTCCTATCTTGTTCTATAAAGCCATAATCGGTTACTGCAAAGGTCTTGCCCGGTGCGCGACCGAGGCAGTTCGCGGTGCTCCCTCGCCTTACCCTCCCGCGAACCCGAACACCCGGTATCTGTGCGGCCCGACCTCCGTGTCGATGCGCACTTCACCGGTGGGCTGCTGGCGCCAGTCCATCTGTACCTCTGCGAAGAGCTGCTCGCCGGTCAGCAGGTCGCGCACGTCGCCGGCGTCCTCGCTCAAGATGATACTGATATTCGCGGTCTCAGGCAAGAAAGACTCCACGACAAAGGTGTTGTTGTCATAGAGGAAGAGCGACACCTTGCCCGGGCCGTCCACACGCACAGGCAGGTCGCCCATCACCACCTCGCGTATGCGCGACAGCACCTCCACCGGCAGTTTGTAGAGATCGTCGAAGTTGTCTGGCATAGTGAGTACATAGAGCTTGCCTGTGGCGTAGGTGGCCATATGCAGTATCGGATGGCCCGTCGTTCGGGTCACGCCCGAGATCTCCTCCCAGGAGTCGTTGGTGAGGTACTGGATGTGAGGAACCAGGATTGTGGATTCGGCGTGCACAATCTTCCGCCAACCCACCTGGTAGTCGCTCAGCAACGCTTTGGTGTCGGTGACCTCAAGTTCTGCGATATCCTCAATGCGGTGGCCCGGCGCGCCCTGGCCCTGCAGCGCGCGGAGAAGGCCGGAGGTGATGACCACGGTCTTCCCTGCGACCAGCTGTCCCATAATCTTATCGACGATCTCAGAATCGTGCTTGGCTGACGCCGTCAGAAGAACAGTCCCGAACCCGACAGGGAACTCCGGGCCCATATCGATGGGGATGCCCAGCATACCCAGGTAGTTGTGGAGATAGTCCTCACCTGTAGCGTGGTGAGGGCGATAGCACTTCACGCCCATAGGATCACCCAGCATCCCGATGATGCTGTCGACCTGATCAAACGTAGTCCCGGCGGCCAGTGCGATCGTCGTGTCGTCGGACCACGTGCCGTCCTCACGTCGCACAGTCGCCATCATCGCGTCGAAATCAACGCCCACGCCCAGCCGAGGCTCCATTGCCTGGTCCTGCCAGGCCGAACGGTCCGTGGCGAAGATCTTCCGCTGCAACTGCCTGAAATCAAAGAGCGTGATCTCAGGCGCCTTTGCGAAGAGCGTCAGCCACAGCTGTTCTGCGTACCGGTCGATGTCGCGCATGCCGCCCGTGTCCACCCAGCCACCACCGTTTGCCCCAGGCTTGAGCGCATCGAAGTAGCGGTAGACCTGATAGCCATGGTATGCCTGCAGGTGTTGGTTGCCGCGCTCGGGATCGCGCGTCTCCGTACCCGTATAGACCCTATCGAAGATCTTGGGCTGGGTCTCGAGGTTAAAGCCCAGCCCCTGGAAGTGCTCGTACCAGTTCGGGTACTTGATCACCACCTCGACATCAGGATTCACGGCCCGCGCCGGGCCCATCACCAGCGACTGTGCAGCCTCGGTCATCAGATCGAGACGGAACGCCGTCCAACTCTGATCGCCTTTGGCCTTGATGCATGATTCACACTTGCAGTTAGTGAAGAAGAAGTCATCCAGTATCACCTCGTCGAAGTGCCGGGCGGTGAGCTCGATGACGCTCTTGACCATCGCCCGGTGCTCTGCGTTGGTATAGCAATAAGTCTCGAAACGGTTCCGCTCGTTCACCGTGAGCGTGATGCCACCGGACGTGCGCACTCCCCGTTCTGCGAAGAACTCGCGGAGTTGCTCGATGAGGGCGTCCTCAGCCACGATCGTATCGCGGTGCGTCTCGAGATAGATCTTGTCGACCTTGAGATACCGCTGCATCACATCGAAACGCGACTGAAGCCAATCCAGATCGGCCATCTTGAGCACTTCATAGACGCGAGCATAGATGGCCACATTGAAATGTCTGTATCTTTCGCCAGCAACCTGAGTAGAACTACGAGCCATATAACCTATTCCCTCCTATCGTGAGAAATCCGAAGAGCTGGGACTGCCGGCGGTGGTGCCCTATAACACCACTCCACGCCATCGCCGGCCTACACCTCGGGACGATGCAATGATGCAACCCGCGGGCAAACGACACTAACGCCGGGCAGCCACAAGCGCAGCCCGGCGCTCCTTGTCAGTTGACACCTGGCCGGCGCAACCCTGCGATTCGGATCGGACTGCCGGATCCGTCAGTCCAAATGACATAGCCAGGGAAAGCACACAGAAGCCCAACGCCACGGCAGTAACCGTTCTGAACCCAACCCAGTCGACCAGGAAGCCACTGGCCAGTGCTGAGAATCGAGCGATCCCAAAGAGCGTGCTGTTGAATCCCAGGTAGAGCGGGCGCTCCGCATCGGGCACGATGTCAAGCAGGTAACTCATACCGGCGATCATCGACCCCGACCCAGACGCCCCCATCGCCATAAAGACCAGGCCAAAGGCATAGGCAGGCCACGACGCTTCAGCCGGCGAACGCTGAATCAAAAAACCGACGATGAGCGCCAACAATGGAATGCTGATCCCCAACGCTGACGCAGCCTGGACGATGGATCGGTTACCTCGCCGATCGCTCATACGAGACCAGACGAGATTGGAGAGCACCGCCGCGATCGTACGTACCGCAAGATAGACACCGATCATCTGCGGCGGAATGCCAAGCTCAGTTTGCGCGTACACGATATAGAACGGCGTCACCCAGCCAGGAGGCACCAAAGCCAGCCGCACAAGAACAAATCGCCGGTATTGGGGATCACACTTCAGCAACCGCACACCGCGTCGCAACTGTTCCGACCACCGCACATCAGACGTGTCCACAACACCTGGAGGCTCCTTGACACGGCTCCAGACGACAGACGAGAAGGCGCGGAAAAGCGATGCCAGCACAAAGATGACCGCCACGTTCAGCGGAAAGACCAGGCCCGACGGCTCTGCCAGGAGATAGCCGACCGTGGCGCTTGCGCCGAGCACCACAAGGTTGCCCAGGAGATTCCGCCGGCCGAAGAATCTTCCGCGTTCGGAAGGCAAGATCGACTTACCAACGATGTCGAGGAAGGGCAACCCCATGACGCCGGAGATGAGACTGTAGATGATGAAGATCGCGAAAAACCCACGCACCAGCCACGGGCTGCCGAGGGGCACCAGCGCTACTATCAAGGCCAGTCCGACCAGCAGCAGGCACCTGAGAACTGCCACGGTCAAGTAGAACGGCATCTTGTAGGGCTTCCGTTGCAGGTACCCGGACACCAGGATCTGGAGCATGAACGAACTCCCCCAGCGGATTGGCTGCACGAGGCCGATGAGGATGTTCGACGTCCCCAATTGTGCCAAAAACCAGCTCAGCACCATGCTGGGATCCTGGAATGCCATAGCGACGGTGACCAAGGCGCCGCTGATCACACCCAACCGGAAGTTGTGCCGGTAGTCCTGGACAGTGAGTTCCGGTGACTCGCCGTCGGGCGCTGGATCACCTGAGTTCAGCGGCAGGTCCCGTGCCATCCGGTCATCCACATCACCCACCGAGCGCCATCTTCGAGTGATCGCGATCCGTGGAAGAGGTCAAGGCTCGATGTCCGGCCT
>CAZEXX010000120.1:0-7994 GCA_964516885.1 uncultured Anaerolineales bacterium
TAGGTACAAAGAAAGCATACGTCGGATCTGATCCCTGGCAAATGGGGATCCACACAGGACGAGAATGCGCCGCACAGAACGGCCCAAAGCCTGGAGGCGTAGAGGGAAGGCTTTGGGCCGGCAGAAGGTTGCCTTCGACGTGGCCTACAGTGCCCCAGGAATGGCATCTCTTAGCGTTTGGGCTATGCTTGTGCGCATAGGACGCAAGTCGTATGTGAAAGGGGAGACGATGGGTACAGGCTATATCGACTACGCAGGGTACAAAGAGTGTGTGAACCTCCAGAACGATGATGTTCAGGTGGTGTTGGGCCCGCACTGTGGGGGACGGGTGCTGGCTTATGCCTGGCATGGAGAGAACTCGCTGGCGCTGGATCCGCGGCAGGATGGGTTGACCTACGGTACCGGCACACCGCCGATGGGTGGCCCGTCCGGGGGGCGGTTCGACTTCGGCCCGGAAACGACGACGCCGGCCCATCCGATGCTCTGGGTGGGCCCATGGGAGATCGAGATCACCGGGTCGTGGAGCGCGCGGATGACCAGCGTGGTCGATGAGGCCACCGGAGTCCAGTTGGTGCGCGACTTCGCGCTGGCGGAGGAGTGCTCACGGTTGACCTGCAAGCAGACGATCCATAACCTCTCCGATCAGGTGCTGCACGCGTGTCACTGGAGCCGGACCTTCGGGGTAGGTCACGGCATCTGCGTGGTGCCTCTGACCCCGCACAGCCGCTTCCCCAAGCGATACATTATGTACGAGCGCGGGCCACTGATGAACTACATGCCTGATGACCCCAGTATCGAGATCCGCGATGACTTTCTGCTGCTGCTGGATGCGCCGCAGTACCCGAAGCTGGGCCTGGACTCTCACGCCGGCTGGTTTGCCTATCTGATGCCCAATGACCTGATGTTTGTGAAGGCGTATCCGACGTATCCGGAACGCGTCTACGGCGAGATGGCGGGGCTCACGATCTCGCTGTGGTACATGCGTGACTTCGTCTGTGAGCTGGAGCCCATCGGGCCGCGGGAGATCCTTGCGCCAGGGGCGTCGGCTTCCTTCACTGAGACGTGGTACCTGACCCCCTATGCTTTCCCGGAGCCTCGGGCCGGCGTTGATCCCGCGCGCGTGGCCCAAGTTGCCAAGGAGCTGATGATCGGATGAGTGTGAAACGGCTGAGTCGTCCCGCCTACGTCGTGGACCCGGAGACGCTGGAGCGGTACCCTGAGAGCCGGAACGTCTTTGGCCGGCGTGCTATGGATAGTGCGGCATCCTTCTACGGTCGCTCTCAGTACACGGTGGCCCTGGCCCGGGCACGTGCCGGGGAACCCGGCTACGGGCAGGTCGAGGCGGCGATGGATGGTGCCTCCTGGACGGCGGCGGAGCATTTCCACGGCGCTTATGGGCTGGAGCCTCTTGGCCAGGCAAGACGGATGCTCGAGGACATGGGGCGCTACACTGTCACCGACCGGGCGGAGATGAGCGCGCAGGTGAAGACGGCGGCGCGGCTGTATGGCGCCGGCAAGACGGGTATATGCACACTTGATCGTCGCTGGGTCTATGCCGATGACCGCCGCGGTCAACCACTTCGTATCCCAGATGAGCTGACCTATGCGGTGGTGATGGCGATTCCCATGGATGTCCCCGCGATCGGCGAGACCCCTACCTATGCTGCCGCTGCTGCATCGGGGGCCGGCTATTCACGGATGGCGGTGGCGGCGTCAAGCTTGGCGCAGTTTATCCGCAATCTCGGATACCGGGCGCTGGCGATGGGGAACGACACTGCACTCAGCATTCCGCTGGCGGTTGATGCTGGTCTGGGCGAGATGGGCCGCCATGGCCTCTTGATCACACCGGAATACGGTTCGTGTGTGCGTCTCTGCAAGGTCTTCACCGATCTACCGTTGCTGCCAGATGGACCGATCACGATGGGCGTTGAGGCGGCCTGTCGCACGTGCCGTCGCTGTGCCGAGGCCTGCGAAGTCGGCGCCATCTCAGAGGCGCCAGAGCCGTCCTTCGATGTTGCCTGTGTCTCAACCAGGCGGGGGGTGCGCAAGTGGGCCGTCAACTCTGATCTCTGCTATACATTCTGGCTTGATAACGGGACGAACTGCTCCACATGTATCGCGGTCTGTCCCTTCACACCGAAGGGGAGCTGATGAAGAAACTCATTGATCTTGAGTACGCGGGTGTTGGTGACCGATCCCTGCGACTCGACCTCTATCTGCCTGAGGGTGTTGACGGCCCGCTGCCGCTGCTGGTCTGGGTCCACGGTGGCGCCTGGCGGATGGGCACCAAGGACCATCCCCGAGCGCTGCGGCTGCTCTCCCGCGGCTACGCGGTGGCAAGCGTCGAGTACCGGTTGACCCAGGAGTCTGTTTTCCCTGCGCAGATCCACGACTGCAAAGCCGCCATCCGGTGGCTGCGCGCCCACGCCGCTGAGCACGGCTTCGACCCGGCGCGCATCGGTGCCTGGGGCGGTTCTGCGGGCGGCCATCTTGTGGCTTTGCTGGGCACCTCGGCCGGTGTGGCCGACCTCGAGGGGGACCTCGGCTGCGCGGAGCAGCTTGGGTGCGCGGAGCACCTTGGCTGCTCGGAGTACTCCAGTGCAGTGCAGGCTGTCTGTGACTGGTATGGCCCCAGTGATCTCCTGCGAATGGATGACGTCCCCGGCAGTATGGAACACAACGCGCCCGACTCGCCGGAGTCGCAGCTGATCGGAGCGCCGATTCAGAGCCGGCCCGACCTCGTGGCCCGTGTCAACCCGATCACCTACATCACGCCCGATGCACCGCCCTTCCTGCTGATGCACGGCACGGCCGATGATGTGGTCATCCCCAACCAGAGCGAGTTCTTGCACGCGGCACTGGTCGAAGCCGGCGTTCCCGTGAGCCTGATCATGCTGGGCGGATTGGGGCACGGTTTCCCCGGCGACCACGGCCGCTGGGGTGAGATCTATGGCTATGTGGGGGCCTTCTTCGATAGTGTGTTGAAGGGGACGCAGATAGAATGAAGAATGGAGAATCAGCGAATGTGGACTTTGTGACCTGGTTCTGAGAAAGGACTTTGTCATAAGATGCGCCTCAAAGTACACTTGATCTGGCTGGCGGTCGTGCTGGCCACTGCGGGATGTGTTTCCAACAGCGATGGCCTCTCGTCCGGCGCCTCTGACCCTGTAGGGAAGATCGCTGAAGATAGTATCTCCGCCGATCGCGGCACGGCTGCGGCTACTCCGACTCCCGTGGAACCCTTGGTCCTAACTCCGATCGGAGCATCGACTCCGGAGGAGCATTCTACAATCGCATCAGGAGCAGAAAAGATGACTACCACAAACGAAGCATCCGTACTGGTTTACATTGGTAGCTACACGCACAAGGGCGGTGAGGGCATCACCATCTACCGCTTCGATCCCGTCAACGGCACGCTTGAGCCGGCCGGCGCGGCCAAGTCTGATAACGCCTCCTTCCTGGCGATCGAGCCGGGCAAGCGCTTCCTCTACGCCGTCAACGAGCTGGGTGAGTTCAAGGGTCAGCCCACGGGGGCGGTCAGCGCCTTTGGGATTGACCCGCAGACGGGGTTGCTGACGTTCCTCAACCAGCAGCCCTCCCAGGGGAGGGCGCCCGCTCATATCACTGTGGGGAGCCAGGGCTACGTCTACGTGGCTAACTACTCCAGCGGCACAGCCGCGGTCTTCCCGACCGGCGAGGACGGCACCCTGAGCGCTGCGAGCGATACGGTGCAGCACGAGGGCACCGGTCCCGACGCCCGGCGGCAGCAGGGCCCTCACGCACACTCCGCCACCCTTGATCCCGGCAATGCCCGCCTCTACGTCGCTGACCTGGGTATGGACAAGATGATGATCTACGATCTTACCCAGGACCCGGGGAAGCTCACACCCAATGATCCGGCCTTTGTTGAGATCGAAGGCGGGAGCGGTCCGCGCCACTTTGCTTTCCATCCCAGCGGGCGGTTCGCCTACCTGATCAACGAGATGGGCAACACCATCACCGTCTTCGCCTGTGATCCCGCGAATGGGGCGCTGGAGACACTGCAGACCGTGCCCACGCTGCCGGACGACTTCGATGGGCGGAGCCACACAGCGGACATCCACGTACTGCCGACCGGGGACTATCTCTATGGCTCCAACCGCGGGCACGACAGCATCGTCGTCTACGCGATCGACCGTGAGGACGGCACGTTGACCTATGTGGATACTGTCTCCACAGAGGGCAAGACGCCCCGGAATTTCGCGATCGACCCGTCGGGGACCTGGCTGCTCGCTGCCAACCAGGATAGTGACAATGTTGTCGTCTTCCGCATCGATGCCGACACGGGCAAACTGACGCCCACCGGTCACGAGATCGAGGTCTCGATGCCGGTCTGTGTGAAGTTCCTGGTGCTCTAGAAGAGAAGAGGGGAGACCCCCTCTCACCCCCCACGGGGGGAGAGGACCGGATCGCAGCCGCCGTTCTGCTTTTCCCTTGGCGGGGGAAAACACAGACGAAGTTCCCGTTTCTGGGGAAGGGGGTCTCTCTGCTCTCTTCAGTGTCCGGGCAGGATCGGAGGATCGGACGACTGGATTTGCCCGAGGGAAGAGGACTGTGGGGGGAGAACCAGGTGCTGGTGTCGCTGGAGTGAGGGAGGTAGACCTTGGCCGACAAGCCTAACTTCGTGTTCATTCTGATGGATGATCTTGGATGGCGGGATCTGGCCTGCTACGGCAGCAGCTTCTATGAGACGCCGAACCTGGATCGGCTGGCGAAGCAGAGTATGTCGTTCACGGATGCCTATGCGGCGTGCCCGGTCTGCTCGCCGACACGGGCCAGCATACTATCCGGAAAATACCCAGCGACGGTCGGCGTGACCGATTACATCGGCGGCAAGGCTAACGGCCGGCTCCTAGCCGCACCCTATGTCGACCACCTGCCCCTGATGGAGACCAGCCTCGCGAGCGCGCTGAAGGCGGGCGGCTATGCGACCTGGCACGTGGGAAAGTGGCATTTGGGCGAGGCGCCCACCTACCCGGACCGCCACGGCTTCGATGTCAACGTGGGAGGCTGCAAGTGGGGTTCGCCCTTCAACGGCTACTTCAGCCCGTGGAAACTGCCGACGCTGCCGGAAGGCCCGGAGGGTGAGTATCTCACCGATCGCCTGACGGACGAGGCTGTACGGCTGATTCGCGAGCACGATAGTGAGGCGGCCTTCTTCCTCAATCTGTGGTACTACCAGGTGCATACACCGATCCAGGCCAAGGCTGAGTACGTCGCGCGCTTTGAGGCCAAGGCGCTGGCGATGCACCTGGACGAGATCGATCCCTTCGTCGAAGGTGAGCATTTCCCCACCGAGCACAAGAAGGAGAGGCGGGTAATCCGGCGGCTGGTGCAGTCCAACCCTGTCTACGCGGCGATGATCTATGCGGTCGATCAGAACATCGGTCGCGTGCTGGACGCGCTTGAGGAGACAGGTCAGGCCGACAATACCGTGGTCATCTTCACGTCGGACAACGGCGGTTTGGCGACGTCGGAGGGTTCGCCCACGTGCAATGCGCCGCTCTCGGAGGGCAAGGGCTGGATGTACGAGGGTGGGACGCGAGAGCCCCTGATGGTGCGCTGGCCCGGGGTTGTGGCGCCCGGCAGCGTCTGCCACGTTCCCGTCACCAGCCCGGATTTCTATCCTACGGTCCTGGAGATGGCTGGGCTGGATCCGATGCCTGAGCAACACACTGATGGTGAGAGTTTGGTGCCTCTGCTCAGACAGACGGGTGATCTGGAGCGTGAGGCCATCTTCTGGCACTATCCCCACTACGGCAACCAGGGCGGCACGCCGGGCTCGTCCGTCCGTGCCGGTGACTGGAAGCTGATCGAGTTCTTCGAGGACAACAGCATTGAGCTCTACAATCTGCGCGAGGATGTGAGCGAAGTGCGCAATCTCGTGGCGGCGGAGCCCGAGCGGGCTGCCAGGCTGCAGAAGATGCTTGCCGACTGGCGCGACCGGGTCAGTGCGAAGATCCCCGAACCTAACCCGGACTTCGTGCCGTGGTCTGTGAGCGCGGAGACGGGTGGTTGAGTTTATTCTGAGTTCAGGCGCCGTCCCGATGGCCCTGTCCGCAACGGTATTGGGCTGGTAGTGGTGGGGAATAACTGCCGGGTCAGGGCTCACTGCCGTCTCTTGGACCGCGGGCATCTTGCCCGCTCCGGGTGTGTGATCTCGCTTGTGCGCCCCAAGTGCGCAGACGTTGAATCGTACTGAGCTCTCGTGTGAGCGCATGCGGCCAGGATGGCCGCGGTCCCAGAGGGAGCCGGGCAGGTGCTTCGGAGGCACACCGATGCAATCTATAGGGCGAGTGCGGCGGTCAGCAAAGGATGCGCGGCGGGCCTACAACAGGCTCAGCCGCTGGTACGATGCGCTGGCTGGCGCGTCGGAGGGACCGCTCCGCGATCGTGGGCTGCAGGCGTTGGCGGCGCAGCCGGGCGAGCGCGTCCTTGAGATCGGCTTCGGCACCGGGCACGCTCTCGTGAGCCTGGCTCACACTGTTGCGCCGTTGGGCTGCACGGCGGCGCCGTCCGGCTACGTGGTGGGCGTGGACATCTCCGATGGGATGGCTGCGGTTGCGGCGCGACGTCTGACCAAGGCCGATTGCGCCGGACGGGTTGCACTGGCTTTGGCCGATGGCGCGCAGCTACCCTTTGCCGCCGGCAGCCTTGATGCTATCTTCATCAGCTTCACACTGGAACTCTTCGACACTCCCTTGTTGCCGTCGGTGTTGGCGTCCTGCCGGGAGGTACTCAGGCCCGCCGGGCGTCTCTGCGTCGTCGCCCTGGCCAAGGACCAGAGTGGGGACGCGTTGCCTGCGCGTCTCTATGAGCTGGCTCGCCGGACGATGCCGCGGTGGGTGGATTGTCGCCCGATCTTCGTCGGCCCACTGCTGCAGGAGCATGGATTCTGCATTGCCGCCTCCACCCGGTATGCTATGTGGGGGCTGCCCGTTGACGTTGTGTTAGCTCACAAATCAGAAGGAGGTCTTGCCGATGGCGCTGAGTTCATCCCTTAAGTCGCTGATTCTGGAGTTCCAGGAGAATGAGATCACCGAGTACCATATCTATACCAATCTGGCGCGGAGAACGCGGGTTTCCGAGAACCGCGATCTGCTGCAACGGATCGCTGATGACGAAAAACGCCACTATGGGGAGTGGAAGGCGCAGACCGGGCAGGACGTGAAGCCCAACCGGCTCAAGATCTGGTGGTACACACTCCTGGGCAGCACAGTAGGGCTGACCTTCGCGCTGAAGCTTATGGAACAGGGTGAGGAGGGCGCTCAGGAAGCCTACGCCGAGCTGATTGCGGTGATACCTGTGGCGGAGCAGATTCTGGCGGATGAAGATGCCCACGAGGCAGTGCTGTTGGGCATGCTGGACGAGGAGATGCTGCGCTATACCGGGTCCATCATCCTGGGATTGAACGACGCCCTGGTCGAGCTAACAGGGGCTCTCGCCGGGTTGACACTTGCGCTGCAGGACAAGACGTTGATCGCGTTGACCGCGTCGATCACCGGCATCGCGGCATCGATGTCGATGGCGGCCTCTGAGTATCTGTCCACCAAGACCGAGGAGTCGACGAAGACGCCGGGCCGCGCCGCACTCTACACCGGCATTGCCTATGTCTTCACCGTGATGGCGTTGATTCTCCCCTACCTGCTCTTCGACAACCTCTTTGTGTGTCTGGGCTTGGCGCTGCTGGTGGCTGTCCTGATCATCGCCGCGTTCACCTACTATGTCTCGGTGGCTGAGGACCAGCCATTCCGGAGCCGCTTTACGGAGATGGCCGGCTTGTCGCTGAGCATTGCGGCGCTGAGCTTCGGTGCCGGCTATCTGATCCGCGAGCTGTTCGGTGTCGATGTGTAGCGGGATGCAGTCGTCGTAAGGCCTGCTACCGGTCCGTCGTGTTCGTCGCAACGCACCTGTGTCATCTTGATCCCTATCGGGCGCCGATTGTAGGGGCAATC
>CAZEXX010000120.1:8094-10730 GCA_964516885.1 uncultured Anaerolineales bacterium
ATGTGGTGTTAGGTCTCGGTGACGACAAGCCGGCAGATTCGTGTATAATATAGATGGGCGTATGAATAATGTAGTTATCTGGTTTTTGGCAAGTCAAGGGAGGGTTGAAATGGAGTACCGATCGTTGGGAAGAACCGGTGTGATGGTGACACCATTGTGTTTGGGGGCCATGAACTTCGGTGGGCCCACGGATGAGGGTACCTCGATTGAGATCATCAACCGGGCCCTGGAGGCTGGGATCAACTTCATTGACACGGCTGATGTGTATGGCCGTGGCGAGAGCGAGCGCATCGTAGGCAAGGCCCTGAAGGAGAATGGCAAACGCGACGAGATCGTGCTGGCCACGAAGGTGCACGGAGGCATGGGGGAGGGACCCAACGAGAACGGCAACTCCCGGTATCATATCATCAAGGCCTGTGAGGATTCGCTGCGACGGCTGCAGACGGATCACATCGACCTCTATCAGATCCACCGTCCGGATCTGGTCTACCCGCAGGATGAGACATTGCGCGCCCTTGATGATCTCGTTCGCCAGGGCAAGGTCCGCTACATCGGTTGCTCGACGCACCCGGCGTGGATGGTGATGGAAGCGCTGGCGACCAGCGAGAGGATGAACCTGGCGCGCTACATCAGCGAGCAGCCGCCCTACAGCCTGCTCGACCGGCGTATCGAGAATGAGCTCATTCCTCTGGCCCTCAAGTACGGGCTGGCGATCCTGCCCTGGTCGCCGCTGGCCGGTGGTATTCTGGCCGGGAAGTACACCTTGGATATGCTGGATGAGGATGCGTACCCCGAGGGCTCCCGCGCGTCACGTTCCGGCCAAATGTTCCGCAGCCGCGTTACCCGCGAGGGCGTCACCGTGGCCGCAAAAGTCAAGGTGATGGCTGAGGAGCGGGGGATGACTGCGGCACAGCTCTCAACGCTCTGGTGCAAGGATCAGCCCGGCGTCACCTCGCCCATCATCGGGCCGAGGACGATGGCGCATCTTGATGCCGCGCTGGGCGTGCTGGAAGAGAAGCTGACCGACGAGGATCGCGTCCTCTTCGATGAGCTGGTGCATCCCGGCAACGTCGTCTCCGACTTCCACAACAGCAACCCGTGGATGAAGGCGCGTATCGGCCTGTAGCATCCGGCCAAAGCACAGGGCAGCACGGCCCCACGTCCACCTGGATGTGGGGCGCCGTTTTCTGGCTTGCCCACCTGCCCCCGTGGCAAAACTTCCCCTGCTACAGGCTCGTTGACACAGTGTATAGGATCCATATACTCGCTTTGAGTGGACTCTGGCGCTGCGGGGTAGGGTCTCTGCAGCGGGGACAGTTACGGTGAACGGGAGGAAGGGATGCGTCTGAAGCTGGCCTATGGGCGCGATGGATTGTGGATTGACCTGCCGGACACCGCGCCGGCCGGCACGCCGGTTGAGGTGGTCGAACCGCAGTACGTGGCCGGGCTTGAGTGCGAGACAGGAGCGCTGCAGGCCGCGATGCGTGCGCCCTTGGGAACGGCCCCGTTGGTGGACTTGGCCGGGCCGGATGATACGGTAGCCGTGGTCTTCAGCGACATCACACGCCCGATGCCCAATGACCGGGTGCTGCCGGTCCTTCTGGAGGAGCTAGGTCGTGGTGGGGTGCCCGACGACCGCGTGACGCTGATCAACGCGCTGGGCACGCACCGGGCGCAGACCGATGATGAGCTGGTTCAGATGCTGGGTGCTGAGATCGTCTCGCGCTACCGCATTGTGCAGCACGATGCCTGGGATGATGCCTCACTGGTCGGTGTTGCCCGGAACCGGAGCGGTCGTGTCGTGCGTGTGAACCGCGCCTATACCGAGGCGTCGGTACGCATCCTGACTGGGTTTGTGGAGCCCCATTTCTTCGCCGGAGCCAGCGGCGGCCCCAAGGCCGTCCTGCCGGGGATCGCCGACATCGAGTCGATCATGGACAACCACGGGGCACGGCTGCTTTCCAATGCCAAGACGACGTGGGCGGTGACCGCCGGGAACCCGCTGTGGGAGGAGCTCCGCGATGTCGCGTTGGCGACACAGCCGACCTTTGTGCTCAACGTTGTCCTCAACCGCGAGAAGGCGATCACCGGTGTCTTCGGCGGAGAGCTGTTGCGCGCACACGGGGCTGCGGTCGACTTGGTGCGGGGCCACGCGATGCAGCCGGTGGATGCACCCTTCGATATCGTGATCACCTCCAACAGCGGCTATCCGCTGGACCTCAACCTCTACCAGGCGGTCAAGGGGATGTCGGCGGCGGCGCAGATTGTGAAGCCCGGCGGCGATATCATCCTTGCTGCGGAGTGCTGGGACGGGCTCCCCGACCACGGCGAGTACGGGCGGCTGCTTCGTGAGGCTGCCTCGCCGACGGAGATGCTAGCGACGATCAACACACCGGGGTTCCGCTGCCACGACCAATGGGAAGCGCAGATCCAGGCCCAGATTCAGCTCAAGGCGCGCGTGCACGTCTACGCCGATGGTCTGTCGGATCAGCAACTGGAGGATGCGATGGTGGTGCCGTGCCGTTCCATCGAGGATCGCGTCGCGGAGTTGCTTGAGAAGAACCCCGGTGCCCGCATCGCGGTCCTGCCGGAAGGGCCGCAGACGGTACCGTATCTGGCGTAGTGACCAGCGCTGT
>CAZEXX010000121.1:0-10706 GCA_964516885.1 uncultured Anaerolineales bacterium
ACCGCAGCACGGGATGGCGCGCGGCGGTGACGCCGTCGAGGCGGCGAACCGGGGCGACAGTCGGGGCCTGGTGGAGGAGCTCTGGGTCGCTCTTGGCCTCCTCGGCGATCTTCAGCAAGGCGTCGGCGTAGTCGTCGATGGCCTGCTTGCTCTCGGTCTCGGTGGGCTCGATCATCAGGGCATCGTGGACGATCAGCGGGAAGTAGTTGGTTGGGGGATGGACGCCATAGTCGATCAGTCGCTTGGCGACATCCAGTGCGCCGATGTCGGGCACGCCCGCGAACCGGCCCTCGGCCACAAACTCGTGTTTGCAGATCCGGTCAAAGGGGATGTGATAGGTGTCCTTCACCAGGCTGCGTAGGTAGTTGGCATTGAGCACTGCATACTCCGCTACCTCGCGCAGGCCTTCAGCGCCGTGCATACGGATGTAGGTGTAGGCCCGCACCAGGACACCGAAGTGTCCCCAGAAGCTCCGCATCGGGCCGATGCTTTGCGGCGGATGGTGGAAGGCGTAGCGGGCCGGCTCACCCTCGACCGTTGAATCTATCTTGACCACCACTGGGTCCGGGAGGAAGTCGATCAGATGGGCGGCGACGCCCACCGGTCCTGAACCCGGCCCGCCGCCACCGTGCGGCGTGCTGAAGGTCTTGTGTAGGTTGAAGTGCATCACGTCGATCCCCACGTCGCCGGGGCGCATCACGCCGATGAGGGCGTTCATATTGGCGCCGTCGCCGTAGACCAGGCCGCCGCAGCCGTGGATGATCTCCACGATCTCGGCAAGTTGCTCCTCAAAGAGGCCCAGCGTGTTGGGATTGGTGATCATCAGCCCCACAATCCGATTGCACACCTGGCTGCGCAGAGCTTCTATGTCGACGTTGCCCCGTTCATCCGACGGGATCTGCACCACACGCAGCCCGCTCATGCTCGTGGTGGCCGGGTTCGTGCCGTGCGCCGAGTCCGGGACCAGAATGGTGTCGCGCTGGGTCTCCCCGCGGGCCATCTGGTAATTGCGCATGATCAAGACACCGGTAAGCTCCCCCTGGGCGCCGGCTGCCGGCTGTAGTGTGATGCCGGCAAAGCCGCCGATCTCCTTGAGCGCTTCCTGAAGCTCGTACATCAGCTGGAGGGCGCCCTGAACGGTAGCCTCCGGCTGGCTAGGATGGAGCCCGACGAAGCCCGGCAGGCGCGCGGTCTCTTCGTTGATCTTGGGGTTGTATTTCATCGTGCACGAGCCCAACGGGTACATCCCTTTATCGATGGCGTAGTTGAGTTGGCTGAGGCGCAGGAAGTGGCGCACGACGTCAATCTCGCTCACCTCGGGCAGCGGCAGGTCGTCCCGCAAGAGACCTTCCGGTAGTGCACTCCGGGGAACATCAAGCTCAGGAAGCCGGGTACCGTGCCGTCCCGGTGACGATAGCTCGTAAATCAATGGTTCGCTCATCTTTGGCCTCCCTGCCGGTCACCAAACGCTGCCAAGGCGCTAACGAAGAGATCGATCTCGGCCTGGGTGTTCATCTCGGTGACCGCAACCAGCATCTCGTTCGTCATCTCTGGGTAGTCCCGGCTCAGATTGTAGCCGCCGAGGATAGGGGTGTTGTCGAACCCGCCATCCAGCAGGAACTGATTCAGTTCTGCAGCAGGTGCCGGGCAGTGGACGACGAACTCGTTGAAGAACGGTGCAGCAGCCGGTACGGCAAAGCCCTGAAGGTCGTTGATCTTCTGTGCAGCGTAGTGCGCTTTGTGGTAGTTGAGCTCGGCGAGTTGCCGCAGCCCGTGCTTCCCCAGCGTCGATAGATAGACGGTGGCCGCCAACGCCATCAGCCCTTGGTTGGAGCAGATATTGGAGGTCGCTTTGTCACGACGGATGTGCTGTTCCCGTGTTGTCAGGGTCATCACGTAACCGTCTTTGCCGTCAACATCGGTCGTCTTGCCGACAAGCCGGCCGGCCATCTGGCGCACATACTTCATACGCGTGGTATAGAATCCCAGATAGGGGCCGCCGAAGTTCAGACCGAGTCCCAGTGGCTGTCCCTCGCCGACGACGATGTCGGCGCCGTAGTGCCCCGGTGGCTTCAGCAGCCCGAGACTGATCGGGTTGGTGACGACGACCAGGAGTGTGCGGCCATCCCGCTCTCGTATGGCTTCAGCCAGTCCGTCGAGGGACTCCAGTTGACCCAGGAAATTGGGGCTCTGGACGATGACACACGCGGTCTCCGAATCCACCTGAGCGACCAGATCCGAGATACTTGTCTCCATGGTTTCGTCCCCGACGATCTCGAGATCCATGCCCTGCGTGTAGGTGCGTACGACGGCTCTATAGTGTGGGTGGACGGTTGGCGCCATCAGAATCTTGCGGCGCTTTTTCCGGAAGACGTTGTAGGCGTGGATCACGGCTTCGGCGGTTGCTGTCGCACCGTCGTAATGACTGGCGTTGGCAACCTCCATACCGGTGAGATCACAGATCAGGCTCTGGTATTCGAAGATCGCTTGCAGGGTGCCCTGGCTCACCTCAGCCTGATACGGTGTATAGGCTGTTGCGAATTCCCCGCGACTGATGAGATAGCCAACAACGCTGGGAACCCAGTGCCGGTAAGCACCCGCGCCCAGGAAAGTCGGTGTGCGATTGGCGTTCAGGTTCGTCTCGGCCAGCTTCTGGAGTTCACCCATGATCTCCATCTCAGACCGGGGCACGGGCAGGTTAAGGGATGGAAATCGGTACTGCTCCGGCACATCGGCGAATAGGTCCTCGACTTCGGCGACGCCAATGGCATCAAGCATCTGACGGCGTTCCTCCGTTGTGTGCGGTATATAGACCATATATCAGACTCCTTCACCACTCTATGATCATGCTGATGTGATGGGCAAGAACACCAGCATGATAAATTAGAGCCCGCTTGGTGCGGGCTCTTCTGTTCTGAATATTGGGCAGCTACTCCGCTGCCTCTTCTTCTGTGACCTTCTTGTAGGCTTCGACGTCCAGAAGGCTGTCCCATTCGCCCGGGTCGCTGGGCTTGATGCGCAGGAGCCATCCATCACCGAACGGGGATTGATTCACCAGTTCGGGTGTGTCCTCAAGTGCTTCATTGACGGCTACAACTTCACCGCTCATCGGCGCGTAGACGTCTCCAGCAGCCTTGACCGACTCCACAACACCCAGTTGGTCACCCTTGCTGATCGTCTCACCGATTTCGGGAAGCTCAACATAGACGACGTCGGAGAGCGTGCTCTGAGCATGGTCGGAAATACCGACGATAACTTCATCATCGTCTTTGCGGGCCCACTCATGGGTCTCAAGATAACGAACGTTCGGATCGAATTCCATAATCTAACCTCCGTATGAATTGGTAATCTACCATCTGGTATTGAGCACAAACTCTGTGTCATCACGCTGACGGGTAAGTGCTCACGGGAGAAGAGATGCCTGTGCTACGCATCTCCTGCAAAGCCACGGTCATCACGCGTCAGTTCCAGATATTCCTGCTCATCTGCCGCGACAATAGACCATAAGTGGCTGAAGGCCGAAGACGTTGTCAACTCATCAAAATTCTCAGTGTAGGGTATGAATACGTCAGGTGTGCGCGGTAGCCCGATCGAGATGTCTGAAGGTGTCTTGTTGGTGCAATCATTGAACAGAAGGAGGAGAGATCTGGGGTCGACACCCCTGCCGGGAAGTGCTGTCATCAGTTCCGTCGCCAGCGCGCACGAGGTGCTGTCCGCCGAGGTCACGATACCGGTCCAATCGCACTTCGTCGGAGTGTCCCACATCAGCGGCAAGGTCGCGTGCCCCAGGTCGAGGATGACAACATAGCCGGCATCACGCAGGACCTCAAGCACACGCTCCAGCGCTTGGGGGCGCACAGCGCTCAAATCCGTTAGGGTTGCCGGCCCGGGGACAAAGTAGGACCCATAGACATTCTGCAAGCTGTATTTCTTGATCACACTCAGGTCAATCTCTGAGGGGGCACGTGATAGCAGCGCCACGCTGTTCCTGGTGCCCGATATGCCGCTCCACAGGCTGATGCTGCCGACCGGGAATGCCAGATCGATGAGGATAACCTGACGATCGCTGACCGTGGTGGCGTGCCGAGCGAAGTGCATGGCCAATGTGCTCACGCCCACGCCCCCGCGGAGGGACAGGAGCCCAATCACGATCCCTCTTGATATCCCGTGACCGGACTCACTCAATCGCTCGGCGCGTTCGCTAGCGGCTTTGATCCGTACGCCCAGCTCCTTGTAATCAGTCTTGCTCTTGCTGATGAAATCATCCGCTCCCATCGCGTAGCCCTTGATGCGGTCCTCCATCGTATCGAGGGCGGTGAGGAAGAGGATGGGCACGCGATGGAAGCCCAACTTACCCCGAAGCTGTAGGTAGACCTCGTAGCCATCCATGTCGGGCATCATAATGTCCAACAGAATCAAGTCAGGGGCCTGACGGAGCGCGGCTTTGATGCCTTCACGACCGGTCGTCGCCTCGGAGACGTCGTATCCCCAACTGCGCAGCATAATGCCATACATCATGCGGGCATCGTCATCATCCTCTATGACTAGAATGTGGGTTTTGGGCATACCGACTTGCTCCTTCCAACTGAGGTAGGTTGACGTTTCCATTATACATCGACCTGAGCACGGGACCAAATGGCTGGGTGAGATTCAGGTTAGGGGCAAGTCAGCAACCCTGGAGACGTTGCTGGATCAGCGGGTCGCACGTCGCCCTTCCTGAAACGCACCCGTGGCCTTCAGGTTGCACAGATGTCCACCTGGCTCTTGCCCCTGACACAATAACGCACTCCTCCATCTTGAAACTCCGGTCCATGAACTTCGGCGGTGCGCTGGTGGGCAGGCAGCGCCGGTCACACGGCAGCTACCGGCACAGCGAAGCTGAACGTGCTACCTTTGCCAGTTTCGCTCACCACGGATACTGTCCCGCCGTGCATCTCTACGATGCTGCGCGTGATGACCAGACCCAGCCCCGTGCCCTGCACACCGCGCACCGCCGACCGTTGTGATCGGAAATACTTGGTGAATAAGTGCTCGACTTCCTCCGGCGCCATGCCAATGCCGGTATCCAGGACGTCCCAGCGGATGCAGGATGTGCCGAGATCTGAGACGACATCTGCACGGACCGTGATCTTGCCACCTTCGGGCGTGTATTTGGTGGCATTGCTGATCAGATTGGTCAGCACCTGGATCAAACGGCCGCGATCACCGGTGACGGTTGGCAGCCCCTCACTGACTTCTACGACGAGTTCTTGGTCCTTGGCCGCGATCTCCTGTTTGAAGGCTTGCGTTGCTTCAGTGACGATCTCCTCCGGTGCTACCGGCCCCATCTCCAGCTTGAATCGACCGCCTTCGATGAGTGAGACATCCAGAAGATCCTGAACGATGCGGTCCATCCGTCCGGTGTTACTGCGTACCACGTTGACGAACTGTGCCTGCTGTTCATTGAGCGGTCCCCCTACGCCTTTGATCAGCAGGTCGGAATAGCCCTTGATGCTGGTCATCGGCTGCTTGAGCTCGTGGGAGACAAATGAAATGAACTCCGTCTTGGCGGCGTTGGCCTTCTGCACTTGCTCAAAGAGCCGTGCGTTATCGATGGCGATCGCCGCGTGATCCGCCAGCCGCTCGATCAACGCCACGTGCTCCTGCTCGAAACCTTCCGAGTTCGCAGTCTCCACCGCAATGGCACCGATGACGCGTTGCTCGCGTTTGATCGGGACGGTCAACTGTGCGGTCATGCCTGGCCGAAGGTTGCAGTAATGGCTGTCCGAGGTGACATCCGTCACCAGTGTCGTGCTGCCTTCTTTTACCGTGTGCCCTATCAACCCCTTGCTCAGGGGCCACAGCTCTTCTACGAAATACTGCTCCAGGTCGGTCTCGCTGTACCCCTTGTGAGCCAGGAAACGCAGCCCCTGCATGCCGTCCTCGTCTTCTTGAAGCGCTGCAACTATCCCGACGGTCGCACCGGTGATGTGCAGGGCCCATTCCAGTGTCTGTTCTAGTACAGCGCCATAGTCGAGTGTCGCGTTCAGCTGGCGGTCGATGGATTGAAGGGTCGTCAGTTCCTGTACACGGGCCTGCAGGGCCTGGTCTGTGGTCGTGAATAACCGTGCATTTTCGATGGCGATGGCAGCCGGCGCTCCAAAGGAGAGCAAGAGCTCGCCGTTCTCTTGCGTGAAGCCCCGGCCTTCTTGGCGGTTGACCACCTCCAGTACGCCGATCGTGCGTCCCCGCGCGTTGAGTGGCACAGCCAGGACCGAATCCGTCACGAATTCGGATTGCTCATCGAACCTCGGATACCATCGGCTGTCTTTGTACGTGTCGTCACTGATCATCGGTCGGTTCTCTGAGAAAGCTGCCCCGGCGATGCCTTTGCCTGCCGGAACTCGCAACCCGACCAGATGTTTGCCGGTTGGTCCGCTCGAGGTCCTGAAGACCAGGTCTCCGGTGTCCTCATCGAGCAGCAACAGCGAGCCGGCCTGCGCGTCCAGGAGCTCGGTGGCGTTGCGGACGACTAAGTCGAGCACTACGTCGAGGTCCAGGCTTGATGCAAGCAGGGCGCCGATTTCATTGAGAGTCGCGAGCTGGCGAGCGCGTGACGCCAACCGGCCGTGGAGCGCATCGCGCTCGAGGATGGCCGCGGTATAGGCGGCAACGGTGACGAAGAGGTCCTCCTCGGCCTGTGTGAATCTGAACGTCGGGGAGCTGGCCGAGACACTCAGCATGCCGAAGCTGTGGTTGTTGGACGTTAACGCTGTACCCATCCAGGCTTTTCCTCTGTGGGGGCCGGCGGGCTCAAGACCTCGGCTCTCGCACTCCTCTACATAGTCATCGGTTCGGATCGTGGTGTTGTTCTTGAGGATGATGCCGGCGAGCCCGTCGTCGGCCGACCAGCGAAGGTCCGGATACCTGCGCTCATCGTCCTCAATACAGAACGTGAACCTAAGCTTTCCATCGTCAGGATCGACCATCGCCACGCCGAAGCTGGGAACTGGCAGCACACGCTTGAGCTGTGTGTGGATGAGTGCCATCAGAGTGTCGGCATCCGTAGTGAAGTTCCCGGCTTGCGCGATCGCGTACAGGACCTGAAGTTCTTCCGCGCGACTCCCCTCGGCCTCCAGAAGCGCAACGTGCCGGATCGCGAGTGCCGCGGGCAGGCACAGTGCCTGAAGAAAGCCCAACTGCCCTCGGGTGTAGCTCTCGCTTTCCCTGGGTCTGCCCACAGTGATCCACCCGGGTTTTCCCAACGGGATCACGAGCTGGACCTGTTGAACGCGCAGGTGATCAGCTTGCTCACCTGGTGGGATTCTGTTGCAGGAGATGGGCACGGCGATTGCCTGGCGCATGATCCATTCCACGAAGCTGTGAGTTGAGGAGAGCACCGACTCCTCACCGGCGGTGTAGTATCCCTGGCTGCGCGGGTTGTACAGTGTTGTCTGCTGGGATGTCGGGTGGATTGCCAGGGCAATCTGCTCGTGCAGGGCTTCGAGGATGGCCGCCTGCCCCTCGCCGGAAGCATCAGCCTTCTGAACAGCTGCGATGGCCCCCGGTGCGGTTACACTCAGTGACGAACGCCGGGCTCTGGCACGCCCCACAGCGTAGACTGCACGCCGCGCTGCTTCGAGGGAGCCTGCCAACACCACGGCTGTGATGACCAGGTTCAGGGCGCTGGTGAGGGCCAGTTCGTTGAGCGCCAGCGTGAGCAGCCACAGGATGGGGGAGGCCAACAGCAGTGGGATCAGCCAGGCTGCCCAGGTGTGAAGTTCTGTTTGAGCTTGATCGTCAAGGATGTCTTCGGCAGCTTGCGATGCCGGTGACTCTATGCCCATATCTTGGCCTTTACCTCTGTGGGCCGCCTGAGTGAATTCTAGCACCGTTGGCAGATCACTGCAATTGGTATGATACGAGGTCTCCGTATAGGGTCTTGAGCGGCGTGAGTCGGAAACGATCATAGACCACAATTGCGTATTGGCTCGGCTGCACGTCCAAGCCTGCCACCGGATGTGGGTCGCGGACCACTTGGTTGCGTATGACCCACTTGAGCGTGGGAATTGCACCCAAGCTGGGCTGCATGTCGTGAACGCCAAGCCACATCCCATCAGTATCAAGGAAGCGCGTGCTGATGGCATAGTCCTGCTGCAGCGGTTTCGACGTCAACCATCTCAACGTCAGCAGTGTGGTCCCGGATGCTGGGCCGGCGTCGTAGGTCGTTATCCGGTCATCGATGAGGACGAGTTCGTTGCCATACGGGAGATAGCGTTCCCCGCGGCGCGGTCCGGGCAGCGGGAGGCTCAGCAGCTTCGCGGCGGTGCCGTCTTCCCTCATCAGGGTCAGGTCGGGGCTTGCTGTCGAGCTGAGTGGCAGGCGCACGGTCTGGCAAACTCCGAGCTGCAGTCGATCGACCTGAGCGCGGTTCTCGCCTGCCTGGATCACCAGCGGCTGACCAGGCCCACACCAATGCAGGTAGACTGTCACAGCATCACTGCCGGCAACGTCATAGTCGATGCCGCGCAGGTAGGGTCCCGATGGTGAGGCCAGTCCGGGCCAGGCGTGTCGGGTCGGCAGTTTGGGGTAGGTGCAATCGGCGGCAACCGGTGGCAGCGATACGGTGCCCAGATCCTGAAACGCGCCGTCCACCACGGTGTAGGCGCTTACCGTGGGATAGATTTCGGGGGAGCATTGGTCGATGGGTAGCTGGTGTGTCAGCCGGGCGAACCGGACCTCGCCCGGACCAGTGTCGCTGCCCAGAGCTTGGTCCGCAGCAGAGAGCAAAGTATTCCCGTCACCCCGTATGCGTGTGGCCAAAGAGGGCTGCGGGTCCTGTGGCCCCATCGCCTGCCACGCGATCTGGAGTTCCAGCGTGGCCCCGGGCGCCGGCTCCCCGGACCAGCGGAAACCCAGGAGTTGCACCGATCCCAAGGCCGCATCAACCTCGGTGAAGCCGAGTTCGGCGGGCAGCGCTGACAGCGGTCGAGGATAGAGCCGGAATCCTCCGCCCACCGGCGCAAAGGTCCAGTCCTCCCACGGGTAGTAGTGCGTCGTGAAGATCGGGCTGCCGGCAGCTTCGCCGGCCCTCAGTCGCCAGACGTCTTCATACGCCAGGTCGTCCTCAGGGCCAACGTATATCACGTCCGCCATCGTCCCCAGCTGCTCGGTTTCCTGAAGGACCCACAGTGGGGTTGCCCAGCGCCAGTCGGCGAGAATCGTGGCATCTGCTGTCGCCGAGGCTAGAAGGGGTTCGACGTAGTCGCGAATTGAGCTGTCTGCGGCGAGTTCCGCGAAATCTCTCAGACGTGCTGGGATGCGGCCGGCGAGCAACAGCAAGATGGCTGCCGCCAGCAATCGTTCGGTGATGTGTTTTGGGTGAAGGGCACGGCGTGCATAGGTGAGCAGTGCTGCCACGCCCAATCCTAGGCCGAGTGCCATCGGGATGTAGGCCGGCATCAGGTATTCGATCGTCTGCGGCGCCCGGTAGGTGATCGTGACGAAGCTCATAATGACCCAGGGAACGACGAGTGCAAGCGCAATCCGTGAGTCTCGCCATGTGATGTAGAGCCAGGCGGCAGCTATCCCCAGGAGCATCAGGGGCGAGAACTGCATGTTGAAGAGGCTGGGCAGGATAGGGAGTCGCAAGGTGAGATCTCTCAGCGTGGCGAACGCGAACATATCGCCGCCGAATCCGCGGGCCAGGACGTGGTCCCAGAACCCCCGCCAAGTGGCGAGACCAGGAGGAGCCAGCGGGGTCCCGGGCATACTGCCGCGCAGGGGTAGATAGAGTTGGGGCACTGCCCAGGCCGCAGCCATCATCAGGCCCGGCCTCAACCACAGCGCCGGCTGCAGCGGGAGCCGGGGTGTCAGGAGTAACAGCGCAAGCGCCCAGCCAATGGCCACGAAGGCCAGAGAGGGGTGGTGGCCTATGCCCAAACCGGTCGCCAGTCCCAGGCTGATGAGCGCCCGCTGCTGCCGGCTCGGGTCATCCTTGGCGGCTTGATAGGTGGCGAGCGCCAGATATCCCCACGCCGTGAACAGCATTGTAGGCATTCGGATATTGGCGATGGTGGCCTGGGCCCAGAAGGTAGCTGCCGTGCCGAGAGCCAACACGGTGGCGATCCCACCCACGCTGCCCGGAACCCGTTCCATTCCTAGTTCCCGTGTCCATTGCCGGACACACTTCAGGCAGAGGAGCAACGTGGTGGCTGCCACCGCAGCGCTGAGCAGACTGACCCTGAAGGGCAGGGCGCCCAGTGGTATGAGGCGTGACCAGAGCGCGCTCACCATCGTGTATAACGGATACCCGGGCGGATGGCCGATCCCCCATCCGGCAGCGATGAGCTGGAATTCACCGCCGTCTGCCGGCAGGACGTCGCGAGCGGTGGTAGCGGCGTAGACAAGGAAAGCAGCCAACCAGACGCCGACCTCAGCTTTGGTGCGGCCCTGGCGAGCCGCGGTTTTGTGTGACGTGCGTGTGGCCCTTGAGTCAGTCATATGTTGCCCCGGGCTTCGCAGCGGTAGTGCGTGTATCCCCACAGTCGATAGCGTGGCGCACGGGTTCTACTTCGAGTATAACCCAGGAGAGCCCTCACCCTAACCCTCCCCTGAAACGGGGACTTCGTCTCCCACACTCCGCGGACGGCGCCTCCGCAGCCGGAGGTGGGAGAGGGAACCGGAGGTGCTACTACTTCGAAAGCAGCTTCCGCTCCCGGGCCCAA
>CAZEXX010000122.1:0-10693 GCA_964516885.1 uncultured Anaerolineales bacterium
AGGCGCCGCGCTCGACAGGCATGATCAGACAATTTGGCCCACCCATTCCTTTGGCAAATTCGCCCAGATCGAGATCGTGAACGATATACCCTTCAGCTTCCAGGCGGTGGATCACGATTGAGTTTGAGCGATTCACGATGAGTTCCCGGTCTCCCAAACAGATGATGTTCGCTGTGGTATCTCCTCCACAGGAGAATCCGATGCCCTGAAAACCTTCTATCTTCTCCTCTGATATGAGCTCCCTACAATAGAGCACCTGTCTCGGCCCAAGAACCATCAGGACCTTGTCAAGATGCAGGATTGTATCGGGCAAGCCTATGACCCGAATCTCATACCCCATCACCGCCAGCAGCCCAGAGAGCTGTTCTATCCCTTCCTCGTTGGTGCGTATTGATTGCCCAACAAATGCAACATCCCCCGCCAGTACAACATCCCCGCCTTCAACTGTCCCTGGAGCTCCGATTTCCCCTGCACACGTCTCGCCCATCGCCTCCAACGCCGCTGCCATCCATTCTTGCTCACCTTGACGGCTCTCCAAACCCAGCCTGAGTTTCACGTATCCTTTCGGAGTGCACAGAGCTGTGTCGCGCGTGAAAACCGAATTTGGGTGTCCACCTAACTCTGGGAGATCCGTCACCTCAGCCCCAAACTCTCTGAGCTTGGATTTCAGGTCATCGTGCTGCTCGACAGCAACCTTCGGGTCACCCAAGTCGCCGATATTGTGCTCTTCAAGATTGTCGGCACGAGCATACTCATATCTTGGCGTGCAGACTACAACTCGCTGCAAGCTTTCGCCCTCATTTCTTAACATTCTTCTCCTTGCTTCAGAACCTCGACAGGCTCAATACCCGAACACGACGGCGCAGTGGATCTGGAACAGCCGCACAGCATTGAGTGCCCCCACGTACTGGACCACAAGAGCGGCAAGAAAAGTAAGAGCTCCGCGTGGCTCAGGCTAGATCAACAGAGTTGTCCACAGACCGAGCCTATGCCAGAACTACTTTGCTCAAGACCAATGCACAAGGAGCGGAGCTGCGGGCAAACGGCCCCCAGCCGATGGCCTGCGATAGCCATCCCAGTGATGCTACGGATCGCGCTCTTCCCAACGGAGATAGATGTCGTACATCTCCGGGAGCGTTGCCCACTGCAGTTGACCGGATTCCACGTAAGGCACGATGCCGCTCAGCCACGCCTCGAGAAGACTTCGGTCGAGCTGCGAGCCCAAACTCCAGGCGACGTAGAAGATATTGACGTTGCCCGGCTCGGAGAGGACGATAGCCTGTTCCAGTTGCTGGAAGAAGCTGTCAAGATCGGCCGGCGTGAAGTTGTGTCCGCAATCCTTGATCTCCGCCCCGGTCGTTTCTTCCATGATACAGGGCAGAACCTGACTGGAGGGCAGCAACACGAGTTGCCCTGCAGGGTCGTGGATCAGCCAGTTAGCGCCGCTGTTCATACGCCAGGGGTGGATACGGTCGGCCAGATCCGCGGGAAAGGTGTTGTGGCAACGGGAGGGCGTCGGACAGTTGCGGTATTGCGGAGGGCGGAGCTCTTCGGGCATAGACATCACTGCATAGGCGACCTGACCTGTGGTGAACTGATAGCCGGCCTCGGCCGCAGCTGTCACCCAATCGCAGTGCGAGACAATCCCCGAGACGTGTCGCACGGTCACGCCGAGGGACGCGAGCTGCTCCCTTTCCTCCCGCAGAGCCGCGGTGAAGAGATCACAGTCGTAATCACGTTGTCCTCCGATGTCAGCGTGAACGCCGATCCCGTGCCCGCGCTGCTCCATCTCCAGGAGCACGTTATCTCCCCAGCGCACGACGGCATCGGTGACTTCTTTGCTCTCCCATGTCAGTTTGGCGCCGTAGGCCTCAAACAGAGTGGCATACGCGCGGATCAGCTGAGCGTGCTTCTGGAAACGGGCCTCGTCCGTATCATCCGACCAGCCTTCGAGGTGCACCATGATCCCCAGGTAGAGAACGGTCGGCTCCGGCGTGGACGAGGGAACGGCCGTGGCAGGCAGGTGCTGCTCCGGCGTGGCCGTGGGATCCGGGCAGTCAGCTGGGCAATTTCTCGGGTTCTCCGGCCCCTCACAGCGACCATCGCCGCAGCTATCGCGAGAAGGGGGCTGCCTGCCGCTCCTTGGGCGTCGAGACAGGTGTCGCGGCATCCGTTGACGTGGGAGAGATCCTGGATGGGCCACACGAGGTCATCAACAGAGTCACGACGACCGCCATGACCGTACCCTTCAGCGCGCCTGTAGTTATGATCTGGGACCTCCCAAGCATGTTAGCCAATCCTGCGCATCTGCACATATCTCTTGGGTTCCTTCCCACCGTAGTACTTCACGATGGTACTTCACGGCGCTTCTGTTGGCTTCAATCGGTAGACACCCAAGACGCTTCTCCACGAACTCCCGGGCACCATCTCTATCATGCTCTGACAGATCACGCAAGATCCACCCAACAGCCGGCCCGGCGAACCAATCCTCCTCGGGTGCCCCCTTCCGTACCCACTCACGGTTCAGGGCAATGCGTTCCTGCTTGTAGGTGCCGAGCACCACGATTGCCGGCCGGCGCCGACCGGCAACCCCTCGGACCGATCTCCATCAGGCGTCTTAAACCACAGTTTCATAGTCACGGCCCGCGTGCTGCAGAACCTCGGCAGGCTCAGTACTCAAACACCACGGCGCAGTGGATTCGGAATCGCGGCACAACAACCTTGGTGCACCCGCCATCTTGCTCCAGCGGCAACACTTTGTTGTCCGGGATCAGCATCGCTCTCTTGATGGGTTCGTTGACGTGCAGCTCGACCGGGACATTGTAGAGAGGTACTAGATCCTCAATGAGTTCAAGCCCGCCACGGTAGTGCGGCGTGCCGTAAAGGAGATGGGCCACATAGCGCTTTTGTTCCGGCTGGTGCAGAAGGCTGACGCGACCGGCACTGGGCAGATCGACGCTCAGAGCGGGATCTGTATAGACACGCTTGAGCGCAGCCTCAAAGAGGTCACGGTGCGGGCGAGCAGCTCGCGCATCGTACATCAGATCCAGCGGGTTGGCTGCGAAGATGACCTTGCCCTTCTGGATCAACGCCGGGTGCGCCGCCGGCTCAAGCTGGTGGGGCGTGTTCTGGTGAGAGCAGTAGTGGGCATAGGTCCGGCTGAAGTACGGCTCGTGTATGCGCGCCAGCACCTGGGCATCCGCATGCGGCTGGGCGCGGAGCGCCGGCATGTAGTTCAGCACCGGCGACTGCATCAGATGGGCCCCCAAGCCCGGGTCCACTGCGGTATAGTCGATATCATATCGAGCCGGACCCTCGAACTCCGCCCCGACATCCAGAACGAAGCGTGATCGGTCTCTGTCCATCGCACCTGCAGCCAGGACCACGAGGGAGCCACCATCCGCCACGTACTGCTCAATCGCGCAGACCTGAGCGGCGTTCAGACACGGCTCGCTGGGGATGATCACCGTCTGGAAGCCCGACAGGTTGTGCTCGTTGGCGACCAGGAAATCCATCTGCAGTTCCAGCAACATCTTACAGACGCCCATATCGGCCTCGGTATTGCCGGTGAACCACAATCCCAGGTTGGCAACAGGCATTCCGCCGGGGCCATACTGCTCAATCTGTTCCACGTACTCAAAAGCCTTGCCCACGTTCTTGTAGGTCTGCATATCCATAAGGCCGGAAGGGTGTAGTTGATCACCGATGTTGCACACAGATCCGAAGGCGATCATTGAGGCTCCTTCGTACCGCAGAGCATCGGGATGCTTGAAACCCCCAAACTCACCCCAGGCTGTGTGGAACTTGCCGCTCATCGCGCAGATCTGATACCCCATGCCGAGGTAGTACTTCGACCGCAGTGGGAACTTGTCGTAGCCCCCCCACCCGGTGGGCAGATCCTCGAGATCCTGGTAGCTGTTGTACTCGTGGATAGCGTTGGCCTGGTTGCCATCGCGCAGGGCCGTGGTTCCGTTGAAGAAGACGGTCGCGTCGGGGTGGTATTCTGCGATCGTCGTGCGGAGATCAGCGTAGTGGGCCTTGAGGACACCGGCGAAGTGGGCGATCACCGCCGTGCGGTCGTCCATGTCAACGCTTTTTTCCTCCATACTCGCGCGACACCGATCACACCAGCAACCATGGTTGACCTGGTAGATGTCGAACCAGAAGCCGTCCACATCGTACGCTTTGCAGATCTCGATCACCTGCGCCTTGACAAGATCGTGGTAGCCACCGCTGGGGCAGAGCAGTTTCCAGTTGAAGGGCGGATAGGGATCGTCGGGTGCAGCATCGAGATCGCCGCGCCAGACAAATGAGCCATCGGGGCGCCGTGCACACCACTCAGGATGCGTCTCCGCGTCGTTCACCGACCAACCGACGGTGAAGTAGACAGGACACTCGACGTCGATCTCGTGGCATGCCTCAATCTGCGCACCCAAGAGATCGAAGTCCAGATGGGGATGCACATTGCCGGCCTCGGTCGGATAGTAACTCCAGCCGTGGTGTCCCTTGCCGAAGATGTTGATGCTATTGATGCGCCCAACCTTGAGCGCTTCCTGCCACTGCGCTTTGGAGAACTGCTTGCCGATATCCGGGATCTCTTCCGATGTGTGGAAGTCCAGATGAATCTGACGAGTGGGGAGCGGGTGGGACGCCAGGGGCATTGGGGAGGATGCATGCGTCTTCGTCAGTCCTGAAGTATGAATCTTGCTCATATGTCGTCGCCTTTCCTGGTATAGGGATTCCCACTCAGTATAGAGTGCCTTCCTGCAGGCGCCACCCGCGAGTCAAGGCATGCGCCTGTCAGCGAGGGCCTCGCACAGACGTCGCCGGTGCTGCCCGACAGCCAGGAGATGGACCGAAGGTACTGGTCTTCTGGCCGGAAGAAGGGATCACCGGGCAGATCGTGAGCGTGGGCAACCTGGCGAGATCCAACAGCCTGAGCTTCGGCTCGCTGGAGTTCACGTCGTGGCTCTCAGTCAGCCCTGTCACGAGGAATACGCCGGGCGAGGCGACGGTGTCGGTCGACGCAGCCAGTCTCGCCCCCGGAATGCGCGATGCCCGGATTGCCTTCGCCAGCGCGGAGACCACCGGGTCAACTTTCGTCGACGTGGTTGTGCCCATCCCGGAGCGCGCCTTTCGGGTGATGCTCCCCCTCGTCCTGAGATAAGATTGGAGGACTGTCACTCGCACAGCGGCGCGGTCTTCGTGAAGGTCACCTTGACGTCTTGGTCACCTAACAGCCCCGCTATGACGATGCTCTTGTCCTCTTCCGGGACATAGTCAGAGAAATTGCCGCCCACATCACGCAGCGCGTACGTACCGTTTTCCCTTTCGATCACGTCCAGGCTAACCCGGTCCGAGGATGGAATCTCCACACCACCAAGAATCAGCGTCTCGAGACAGGAATTGTCAACCTCCAACACGCCACCGTTGCAGTTATTCACCGCGATGGTCAAGCATTCATTCTCGGGTTCAACCGTCAAATCCAAAATGACGGTCTCGCCAGAACAACCTCCGAGAACCGGAAAACCGATGGACTCTACGCACCCTGGCGCCGGGCTATCTTTGGTGACAATACAGCCGGTCAGCAGAAGTGCAGACAATATGACAATGAGTGGCAGGGCTGATCGCGAAAATCGTGAACGTTGCACGCATGTCTCCTTGGGACAGGGCCCGTGTAGATAGTCAATATGTTGAATCACGGCTTGGGGATAGGATAGTGATAGATGTCTTCATCACCACTTTTGGTCCCGGTCGCCTGAAATCCGACGTTCTCATACACGCGTTTTGCCGGGATATTTTCAGGTGCTGTGCTGAGCCCAACACGTGATACGCCTCGTGTAGTGGCTTCCTGGATGATCTTCCACAGGACGGCCGTGCCAAGCCCTTGCCCCCTATGTGGCTCAGCAATCATAAGTCGATCGATCCACAGCATAGTCTCATCCTCTTCATCAAGACCATACAGGATGAAGCCCACCATTTGCTGATTCGCATAAATGCAACACGCGTCTGCCTTTGGATAAAACTGCGCTTCGGCTATCGAGTAAACGTTGGTCGCTACCCATCGATGGGCTTCTGATGTGGGTAGGTTGACGCACTCCTGCCAGTTCTCTTTGGTGACCTTCACCAGTCTTATCATAACAGTTCACTCCTTCAGTTTCCAGGGGACCAACGCTGGCGTCGAGTGCCGACCGAGAGCAACCGCGCCAGATTGTCGCCCTTGACTTGTGCACGCGGCATAGCTGACGCACCATCGAAGTGAGCATCCACGATACTGGGCGTGCCGCCACCCCACACCATCCGCTCCCAACCGAAAGCGTCGATCACCAGGCGCGTGAAACCCTTGGCGCTCAGATACAGCGGCCCATCATCAGCAAAATGTCCGAGGCCGGAGAGCTTCATATACACCCAGGGTAACCTGGCAAGAGCCAAAATATCCGCGTACTCCACAGCATTGCCCATCTTCGGTTCAGCTAGATGGTCGATCAGCACAGGGACGTCAGGATAGGCCCGAATAACCTCTGCAACCTGCGCGCCGTAATCGGGGCCAATGTGCAGTTCGACGATCAACCCCAAGTCCCCAGCCCGCTCCCACAGCGCACGAACGCTGGGTTCAGCGAAGTTCTCGAAATACTCATTCTTTCCGCGGTGGGCGTGAAAGCGCGTGGCGATGATCTTCGGCTGCCGGCGGACGAGATCCGTCAACTTGTCGGGCGCATCCGCATCGCGGGGATAGAAGAGGCTTGTGCCCCAAAAGCGTTCCGGCTCACGCTGCAGGCAGTCCAGCACCAGCCGGTGATCGTCGCCGTAGGGTTCCGGTTGCACCAGCACGGCCCGGTCGATGCCTTCCGCGTCCATGCGGGCAAGGTAATCCGCCAGGGGATCATCGGACCATTGCTGAGGATTGGGGATATAGGCAGCGCGGGGGTGAAAGGGATAGCGATCCGTGTCGCTGCTGAACATATGGGCGTTCCATTCGATGATCATCGTTGATCCTTTCCTTATCTGCCGGATAGCCTATGACTCACAGATCCTCCATCACACCTTCAACACATCGATGAGCGGCCACGCCAGCGGCGCGCCACGTTCGATGAGCACATCGAAATGTGGTAGCTGACGGAGTATTGGTTCAGGTTCTCGAAAGTAAACCAGTCCTGGAAGCCCGCACGATGCTATTCAGGCGTCCGGTTCGAGCCGCGTTGCACATCGCTACCCGCTACGGCTGTACCCAGATCACGCGCTCAACCTCGAGAAGCGCCGCGAGTTTCTGTTTCAGGGCCTCGGGCACCGGATCAATCGGCGGCTCCGGAAGCTGGGACTGGAAGACCTCCTCCGACACCTGCTCCAGCGCCGCGCCGGCTGCTTCAATCAGGTAGAACCCAACCGTACCCTCGGGATTGCAGAAGATCTCAGGCACATCCACGACAGTAGCGCCTGTCTCGAAGTTGTGGACCACACGCCGGAAATAGTCGGGCCAGAGAACCACCACCTCGCCGGTCACCGCATTGACCCGTCTCAGGGTGTTGCCACCACAGTCCGGTCGCCACGAATTGACCAGCACGGTATCGGCCGACTCCCAGGCCACAAACTCCTCAGCCCCGGCCCCCACGACAGGCGCGTAGAGCGCCCGCGTTCCCGAGCCGTCGGCGCGCGACACCCACACGCCCTTCATCGCGTAGCCGGCCCCGGAACCGAAGTTAGACGCACTCGTGTAGAAGATGGCCTCACCATCAGGCGACCAGTTGACCTGATAGACGTGACCCGGGACCTCCGACAGTCGGGTGATCGCCTCGGTGTCAGGCGTGTACACGTACAGGTCGCCCGATACGCCCGCGTGTCCACTGGCGAACGCAACCTTGGTGCCATCGGGAGACCAGACCGGCCCAGCGTTCTCCCACTCGATCGCACGAATGACCTGCTCGGCCGCGAACTGCAAGTCCTCAGACGAGCTATCGGTCACGTTCGGGATTCCCAGGTCGGTCACAGTCCTCGGCACTCCGCCCGGCAGTGACAGCACCCTCAGCACCAGCCCCCTGGATCAGAACTTGCCCCGGCATCCTCGTCCGCACCACGATCAGCCCCGTCGGCAACCCACCTCCCGGATACAGACACTCTGCGATGGAGCGCCACATCCTGGGTGATCTGAGTCAGGCCCGAGCCGTCCTCATACCCCGCCCAGATGCCGTCCGCTGCGATGACAAAGCCACCGACCACCAGCTGACAGCGACGCCTCTGCAGTTGCTGTGGCCGCCGGCGTGCGCTTGGGAAGTGGCGAAGCCGTCGCCGTTAGGCTGGGCGTGATAAGGCGAGAACGCGGGGGCGTCTGCGCCGGCAGGACCTCAGCCTCCGGCTCTGTGGGCGATGGCAATGGTTGAACTAGGAGACAGGACCAGACGCTCAGACACAGCGGCGGTGAGACCAGACCTCGTCGCAGCATCGTCTTGTCCTCCCGGCCGGGCGGCACGCGACTCATTCCAGCACTTCGAAAGCTCTCACTCCCCACGACTGCTCCTCGTCAACCGCATCCGCAAGGTCATAGCTGATCCTCTTGGGGAACCCGTGAGTATCGTCGAAGTCGATCTCGATGGCGTCCCTGGGGCTTGCCTTGGTGAGGGAACGCGCGACAGCGAAGAGGCCCGGCACGGTGTAGGTGCCAGGATCGAAGTCCTCTACCTCACATCCTTTGCCCAACGCCGTTTCCATCGGAGCGGTCACGCACGATGCGGAGGCATCGACTACCTCACCGTTCCGCACCGTGACCACGTGCGTCTGGTAATGCCACGTCCCACTCGTGAGCGAGACCTCAATGCGATAGTTGCCGATGTCGCCACGCTGCCATCTCCGCTCCGCGCGTCTCACCTGAGCCACGAGACGCCCACCGGCGCAGCCGACCGTAACGAGCATACACACCATCAACACGATCCTGACGCGATGTCTCACCAGTTCCGCCTTTCTCTAGGGCGCGGGCTGCCCCACCGATCACAGTGGGAACCCGCACGTGGTCCAGCACGGCCTACGCCTCGCAGTCACAGCTGGCCGAGGGCCGCAAGTTCTGGAACGTCAGGCGCCGGCATCTGTGCTCCGAGGGCTTGGTATCAGCACCGGCGTCCTTGCCGTGTAGGTCTCGCACTCCTGCTGGCCACTTCACCGATCGTCAGCCCGCATCTTCAGCATCGAATCGCCGCTGATGCTGGAGAGCACCAGCGGCGCGAAGGTCGGGAGATCAGCGTGACCCACTGCCGTCCCCCAGGACAGACAACGGACTACAGGCAGTCCGTCCGCGGTCGCCGGGACACCTCCAGGTACCAAGCCGGATCCATAAACAGAACAGATGAATCCCCCCATTGCTGTTACTGCGTCACGAACCCAGATTCATCACCCTTCCCATCTCGCTGAGCAGCTGCCCCTTCAAGCTCAGCATCGACAGTTCATCGTCCTCGTTGGCGAATCCCTGAGCTTGCTGACCCTCGATCCTGCCCAGGACTGCTGAGAACGAGAGGATGGCCGCGCTCTTTGCCATCGCGTCGTAATCCGGCGCCGCCTGCAGCACGATGCGCCCTCGTGCCAGAGCCTGCTGCGCGTGCCCCCGTATCGTTTGAGTGTTGGCAAGCTTCCGCGCCTGCAGACGACGCTCCTCGTTCCGCTTCAGCCAGCCCTCCAGGAACTTCTGCTGGGACGGGTCCTTCGCAGCGATCTTCTTGTACTGAGCCGCCTTCGCATCGGACATAAACTCGATGAGGGCGCCCGGCGGCAGCGAGTTCATGAAGGCGACCGTCTTGGCGTCGGGCATCCCCTCATTGAACGAGGCTTCCCCACCCTGCGCACTCATCAGGTTCTTGAAGCGACCCAGGTCGACGCCGCCCCAGTACCAGTCCGCCAGGACGACACCGACACCGGGGTTCTCAACCCCGCTGGCGCCCGAGGACTTCCACATCATCCGCCCGAAGCGCATCGCCTGATTCGGCGTCATCGCGGCGAACCCCTCCTCGGTCGGTGAAAGACCGAGAGCTTTGGCGCGCCCCATATAGAGGGATTTGGTCACGCCCCAATTGGTCTGCTTGCCGCGGTCGCTCGTGTTTCCCGGGTTGGCCTTCCAGTCCTCCAGAGAGCCCTCGAACCCGGCCACCAGCTTCCACCACTCCCAGAACGCCTCGTCGCCGGCTTTGGAATCCGGCTTCTGTCCGGTGCCCTCAGGTGGCATCTGTCGCTGCACAGCTCGGTTACCGGCGGTCTGCTGCAGCTGAAGGATGGCGCGCACCTGGTGGCTGTGGCGGGGTTTGGGGCGGACAGACCTCGCAGGCACAGTGGGCCTCGCACGCGCTGTCGACTTCCGCTTCGGCACCGAGTTACGCATGCCTTGCCACCTTGTGCTCAATACCTTGACGCTACAACCCAGACGTGTGGTTGCCCCCGGATCCACGTCGATTCCGCGGCGCCTGAGAAAGAGCATCCAAGTAACACCGCAAGCCGGCCCCTACCTCGACGGTCACCTCCAGTGTACACTATCCGAGACCGCGTGACAACTGCCCAGTCCCAAGTACACTTTCCACAGTAGAAACCAGCGCGCACACGCGCGTGTAACCACCTAAAGAACACCTGAATCGTGAATGGTGAATCGTGGCGCACCGGCAACAACCAAAAACGAGAAGCAGACCATGACTTTTGACTATTGACTTCCCCAGAATAAGGAGGC
>CAZEXX010000123.1:0-5870 GCA_964516885.1 uncultured Anaerolineales bacterium
TCGGATGTGGTGCGCCAAAAAGGCTGGCTGAAAGTCTACGGACCGATTCTGCGGCGTGTGTTGAGGCGCGCTGACCGGATACTGCCGACAAGTTCTAAGTACCTCGTTTCATCGGAGTGGCTACAACCCGTGCGCGATCGTTGCACCGTGGTACCCTTGGGGGTGGATCACCAGCGGTTCTCCCCACCTCCAGAGCCTTTCTCCGGACCGCCGACATTGTTGTTTGTGGGGCGTTTGCGCTACTATAAAGGCCTCGACACGCTCCTGCGGGCCATGGTCCATTTGCCATCCGACGTGCGGCTGCGTGTTGTGGGCACGGGCCCGATGTTGGGACCCTGGGAGTCGCTGGCGGCTGAGTTGGATCTTGTAACCCGCGTTGAGTTTGTTGGCGAGGTCTCGGATGCGGATCTTCCCGCGCAATACCATCAGGCCTCGCTCTTTGTGTTGCCGGCCAATGCGCGGTCCGAAGCCTTCGGTATGGTGCTTACGGAGGCGATGGCCTCTGGGCTTCCCTGTCTGACAACCGAGGTAGGTACCGGGACCTCGTGGGTGGTTGAGGATGGTGTGACAGGCGTGGTAGTGCCGCCTGAAGATCCACAGGCACTGGCCGATGCACTTGTGGAGCTGCTTTCGCAACCGGCGCGGCTTCGAGAGATGGGCACGGCAGGCCGCGCTCGCGTGGAGACCGAGTTCACGCAGGACCGGTTAGTCGATCGCGTGATGCAGGTCTACGAATCGCTTGTCTGATCTGAAACCGTACGCCCCGCTCCCTGAGGTCACAGGGAAGCGGGGCGTTGTGATCTGACGGGGGTCAGTGTGTCCCGACGTCTATCCTCGCCAGCCTGGGATGAGCGGCGGCTCCACGGGGAAGTTGTCGGGATGCCAGGGCAGCTCACCCTCCATACGCGTGGCCAGGCGCACCCGGATCGTCCGCTCCCGCCCATCACGCGTGACTGTGAGTTCGATTCTGTCACCGGGTTCGTAGCGCAGAATGAGCTCGTCTAGCGGCCGGGAAGCGGTGACAGCAACGCCTGCGACTTCAGTGATGATGTCGCCGACCTCAAGGCCCTCTTCATCGGCTGGGCTTCCCGGCACGACGCTAGTGACTTGTGCGCCATCCGGTCCCATCACGAAGCTAACGCCCAGCCAGGGCAGTCCCTCAAAGAAGGGCATGTCCGGCATATCGGGCATCTCTGGCATGGGCGCAAAGGGGCGAGACGGCGCATCAAAGGGTTCATAGTACCCGTCATAGTCCGTGGTCCTATGCCCGTCATTCCGACCAATGGCATATCCTATCAAGCCGCCCCACACTGCGCTGGTCAAACAGGCTACCATCAGAACCAAGAGGAAGAGCAGCATGATGGCGACCCACTTCCATCGATTTGTGCTCTGCTGAGTTAATCGTTCGTTCATCATCTAACCTCCATATTCATAGACTTGGACAGAGTGCAACTATCGTCACTCATGCAATAGGACGCGTAGGATCACATGCGGGCCTACTGGCCCATCGGCTAGTTGCTTGCCGCTGCTGCCTTCGCGGTGTCATAGACACTATTGAACTCCTCCACATAGCGTACTGCGACCTCAGGGCTGTGGAGGATGAGCACATTCTCATCGTTGTTGTCCGCGGCGCTGGCACTGAAGTTGTAGGACCCGGCAATGACAATGGACCCATCCAGGATGATGACCTTGTGGTGGAGCAAGTAGGGGTTGCCATCTGCGAGGACGTCAACTCCCGCCTGTCGGAGTGCCTCGAAGTCTGATCCCATATCCCCAGTATTGCGCGACTCGATGACCCCCGCGACGGGCACGCCTGCACGGTGCCGCGCGATAATGGTCTTTGCGATGTCGTTGTCCGTGAGGACAAAGCTCATGAAGAGGATGCTGTTGTCCGCGTCTTCGATCAAGTCGATGATGCGCTCGCGGGCGTTCCCCTCCGACTCAAAGATCGTCTCGACTTGTATGCCGTTTAGATCGAGGTATGGGTACGGTACTTTGTCCGAGGATGTTGGGCCGAATGTCCCATCCTCAAACATCTCCTCGAATTCTGCTGTGAAGTTCTCAGCCATCTTGGTGGACTGGATGACGAGGACGTTGTTGTTGTGGCGATAGGTCCCGGCCTCGGTGAGATTCCAGGATCCGGTCCAGACTTGATTGCCGTCCACGACGACGAACTTGTTGTGCATGAAGGCGTCGCGGTCGTCGGTTACGACAGGTACTCCCGCCGCTCTCAGTGTTTCGGGTCCCAGTTCTTCTTCATAGTCCGAATCCGTGACAAGGCGTACCTGTACGCCGCGCTGCTCCGCGCGAACCAGCGCATCGGCCACATTGGCGAGCTCAAAATCGAACGCTGCGACATCGACGCTCTTCTGCGATTTATCAATCAGCGCGACCAGCTCTTCGTCCAGCCCTCCGGTGTTCGTGCCGGTGCCTTGCGCCCGTGGGTTGGTGAACAGCACGCGGACGACCCCCGCGGGATCAGACTCCGGCGTGCCGGTGGGCCGGCTGCCGATACCCAGCAGATCCCGGGTGGCCCATACTACGACGATCATAAAGAGCGAAAGTAGGAATTCCTTCCAGCCAAGCCTGCGTTCAGTGGTGCGGTTTTTCATAGGCGTGTCCGTGGGGTCTCTTGGCCCGTTTTAGATGTACCGGATCGTGGTTAGGACTCCGGATTGGTGGGGGGTGTCAACAGATCGTGCAGTGCGTCGGTTGGAATGTTCTTGTTCGCGCTGTTCCTGGCGACGCTGCGGAGGTAGCGCCGCAGACGGCGGATCTTGGGGGTCAGTGCAGCTTGGGCTGCACGCTCTTCCATCTCCTGCGTGGCAGAGACCAATTTCTGAGTTTCATCAAGCGCCCAATCCAACAGAACCTGAGCGGCTTCGTCAGTCAGCGCGCCGGTCAGCGCGGCATCGCCCGCGATCAGCTCGAAGGCGTACCGCGTGCGAGAATTCAGCGTCGCGTGATCTCCTGAGGGGATCGGCATAGCGTCCGCGTCTGGCGAGAGAGTGCCGCCAGCCTCTTTTGGTTCATCTGTGGTTCTATCGGTGGTCATAGATCCAGTTTTCTCTGTGCTCTCGCACCACCTTAATCATACTCGCTTCTGCCGACCTCGCTCGCGGTCTCGCGAGAGTGTTCTGTACTGGTGTTCGAAGGCTGCAATTGCCCTAATCTGCGGAGGTGTTGGCCGGATGAAGGGGCGGCCCGCGCGGATTGTCTCCCAGGCCGCCGCCGCCGTGGCGCCTTGAGAGATCAGATAGGCTGCTGCCATCGTGGGTGCCCGCCCGACCCCTGCCGCACAGTGAATGTAGACACTGTGGCCTTCGGATATCTGCTGCTCGATGAAGCGCGCGCCATCTGCCAGTTCCTTGTGAGTTGGCGGGGTGTCGTCGGTGGTTTCCACCCACAGATAATGGTCCAGTCCCAGCCCTCTTGGGCCATCGTCCGACTCCTCGCGCATATTGACTACAGCGGTGATGCCCAACTTGCGCATCTCGGACAGTCCCCGCTGTCTGTGCTGTCCACCGACGTACAGGTTCGGTGTGACCCGGCTGATGGACGGTACGGAGAAACCCTCTGTTTTGCGTACAATCTTGTCCCAAACCCAGAGCCACGTGGCTCTGAAGCCGTGCTCGACCAGCCGGCGGTAGACGATGTAAATAAAAAGCGCGGGCGGGAATACCTTGAGGCGTTCGTGGATTTCGAAGGTGGTGTTTTCCAACGGATCTCCTTGTTCTGTGTTGCCGCAGTCTACCCGAAGAGGGCTGCGCCCGCGTCTTCCACGTCGATGGCGTTCCCGGCGATTTCCCGGACGAAATCACGATAGTCGCGCGTGCGAATCACAATCGGCATAGGTACGGCGTGGCCCAGAATCAGCGCCTGCTGTTTGGTCTCCAGCCGTGCCAGGACCTCCCTCAGGGCTGCTGTTCCGGAGACACCGGAGAAAACAGCGCGGATATCGGTTTCGTCATCCAGCCGCGCTGTGATGCGTGTCCCGATCTGGCTCATCACCTCCTGATCGATACCGCTGGGGCGTTGATCCACGACCAGGAGAGTGACGTTGTACTTGCGCATCTCGCGCGCGATGGTGCCGAAGATGGTGTGCTTGGCGATGGTGGGATCGAGGAACTTGTGGGCCTCCTCAATGGTGATGATCAGCGGTCGTGGCTCCCTCCCCTGCCCGCCGAGGAATTCCTCTTTGCGGTTTACGTAGGCTCTGTGAATGCGACGCGTGATGTAGTTGGCCACCAGGATGTAGGCCACCAAAGCATTGCCGTAGCGTCCAAACTCCAGGATTACGTTGTTGCCGCTGTCCAGGTAGCTGATGATGCGCTCGATGGGGTTTTCGCGCACGTTGTCTTTGACGAGGAAGCCGAAGCGACGCAGCTGCTCAAGTTTGCGCTGGATGGCCGCCAGGGAGCCCTCGTGGAGTCGTCCCTCTTCCAGCAGCTTTGTGAGCGCCGAACTCCGTTTGATCATCTGCCCTTCGTCGTCGGTCCGGCTGTCGCCGGCACCGGGCGCCGGATCGTCCTCAAGCAGGATGCTTATCCACGCTTTGCCGAGCCGTCGCCGTAGCATATAGAGCGCATTGGTCTGCACATCGGTGAAGCCGAAGAGCGGGGCGAGCATCTCCAAATCCTCGGGGTCAAGTTGGTCGTAGCCGATCTTGACGGTGAAATCGACCTTGCTGCCGCGGCGCCGAGAGGACTCGGGATCCAACGTGAAGACGCTGACACGGCCGTCGTAGAAGAGCTGCCGCAGTCCTTTGACATCCTGCCTGGCCTCATCCTGGCTCTTCCACCCGTACTCGTTGTGCATATCGAAGATGAGGTTGACGGCGACCTTTTCCTGGATGATGCCGGCGAGCACCATGCGCGTGAGGAACGTCTTGCCCGTGCCGCTCTTGCCGAAGATGCCGCTGGAGCGCTCCACGAAGCGCGCCAGATCCAGGGCAATGCGCGTCCCCTCCATCTCCAGCGGATCGCCGATATGGAAACGGCCCGCTTCGTCTGGGTCGCCGAAGACATCGGCAACCTCTTCGGGCGTGGCTTCAAAGACGGGGGTGAAGTGCGCAGGGACCGTCTTGGCAGGACGGACGCTCTTGGTGTGCTCCTCCATCACCAGCATGGGAGTGATGTGAAGCCTCCCGTAGGTCAGCGTTCCTCGGTAGACCTGCGCGATGAAACTCTCGGGATCGTCCGGTGGGGTCTGTTCTATTTCCGGATGACGGCTCTCCAGGGCCACGTCGGTGACCATGCCAAAGAAGCGCCGGCCTGTCTGCCCGCGAACGACGACGTAGCGTCCCACAGCCAGCCCCTCGATCAAGCGATCCGGCGCCAGCTTGGCCTCAAGTCCCTTGCTCAAGCTTCCGCTCACGATACTGGCAAGTCTCATGACCTTGTGAATCTCAGGTCTGGGAAAGAGGCTATCAAACTCGTCGGCCATATCCACTCCTCACGGAAGCATTTGGGACACGCACATACTTCGGATGACTGTGACCCGGCGCATTGCCGGCCAGGAATCGGTATCGTGTCAACCGGCTAGTCGCTGCAGCCCAGCTCCCAGACCCAGATGCCGGTGTGTGCGACCTGCTCGTCGGCCGACCAGACTCTGATGGTGGCCGGCATTGCCGAGCACAAGCGCCATCGCGCCTGAACCTCCAGCCCACCGACGATCTCCTGGTTCTCCAGCTGAGACCTATACGGCGCGGTGCCGCCGGTCACGTGGATGCGGATAGTACCTTCCCAGTCATTGGTCTCCGGGATCTGGTGCCATTCCACGAGTTCCCAAGCGGGATCCTTAAATGACAGGGGAGGGCCGGGCACAATGGGCTGTGGCGTAGCTGTGGCTGTTGCCGTGGCTGTCGGTGT
>CAZEXX010000123.1:5970-10625 GCA_964516885.1 uncultured Anaerolineales bacterium
GTTGCCGTGCCGGCACTACCCTCTGGCGTTGGGGTTTCCAGCGGGTGCGGCGTGGATTTGATGTCTTGGTCATTGTCTTGGGAGTCTGCGGTGTCCTCTGTCTCGCCTGGCAGATCCTCGAGTATCACGGTCTCTGTGGGCGGGAGAGAGGGGTTCAGCCCAGGGAATCCTGGGAAGTTGCAGGCCAGTACCAGCGTCAGCGAGCAGAGTACGATCAACCATCTTCGCATCAAACTCTCTCCCCTTGTCTGTGTTAGTTGGATTGTGGCAGCGATGCCAGAATTGCCGCGTATCGATCGAGATCCCACGCCCCCTTGATGCGGATGCGTGGCCAGGCGTAAGCATTATCCAGGGAGAGCCTATTGCCCCACGCAGTGGTGACGCTCCCCAAGTAGCCGGCGGATGCTACGACGGCTTCGGCATCCGCATCGTGGCGACCGGATGGATAGCAGAAGAACTGCACAGGGGCACCTGTGTGTGCCTCCACCGCCTCCCGAGCCCCCAGAATCTGGTAGACTAGGAAATCGTAAGGGCGGTTGGTCAGATCTACGTGGTCCCGTCCATGTGCCTGCATGGACATACCGGCGGCAGCCATCTCCTGCACTTCATTCCACGTAAGATAGGGCTCGGCTTCGTAGTGCGCCGGCGTAGCCAGCACGAAGAACTCACCTACAAAGCCAAACTGTTGCAGGAGAGGGGTAACGATGGTATAGGCGTCTTTGTACCCATCGTCAAAGGTGAGCACGATAGGCCGCGCCGGCAGCGGTCTCCCGGTGGTGAGTCTGGCGTGGATATCGGACAGAGTCACGGTCTGGTAGCCCTCGCGGAACAGATAATCCAGCTGTGCCTCAAAACGCTGCGGTAGCACGGTCAGATCCCGGCGGTAGACGTCGGCATCCGGTGGCAATTCGGAGACGTAGTGATACATCAAGATAGGCACGTTCACCGACTCGGGTGGCGGGGGGTACGTTGCCGTCGGCGGCACCGTTGGCTGTGGCGTTGGTGATGGCCCGAGCGTTGCCGTCGCGGTTGGCTCTGGCGTGTGGGTTGGGACCACGGTATCCGTGGGTTGCGGTGTAGCCGTGGCTGTGGCAGTAGGGATGGCCGTTGCTGTCCGCGTTGCGGTACTCTCGGCCTGTGACGTGGTTGCATCGACGCTAAGTGGGGCCTCAACGCCCCGCAATCGGTCAGCTGCGATCACGGAGCGGCAGCCGCTTACGCCGACCAAGGCTAAAATGAGCATGAGTGTCAGATGTCTGCGTCTCAAGCCTTCGGCTCCTCGGTGCAAGCATTGTTCTGCTGCAGCCATGTCTCCAGCGCTCTGCGGGTCGCCTCGAAGGCCAGCGGCGGGAGCTGCTCCAGTGTGAAGAAATCGGCGTCCTCGGCGTCGTCTGCTGCCTGGAGGGTTCCTCCCGTGATGCGACCGCGGTATATAATCACGATATCGGCGCCGCGGGAATGTTCGCGTCCGCGTCCGCGTTCGTGCCCGCGGGCTCCTTCGTGCCCGGAGACAATCTCGATGACATCCTCGATCTCGGTGCTCAATCCGGTTTCCTCAAGACACTCGCGGCAGGCGGCCTCCTTAGGAGACTCCCCATAGTCGACGAAGCCTGCCGGCAGACTCCAGAATCCCTGGTGGGGATTCATCGCGCGACGCACGAGCAGGACGCGATTCTCACAGTCCGTGACCAGAACCGCCGCCGCAACTTTGTGCTCGTGAAAGACAATTTTATTGCAGACGCGGCAATAGCGTCGCATGTGTCCAAAGGCGAATTTGTCCTCAAGCGAAGTCCCGCACTGAGCACAATAGTGCAGTGCAGGATCTTGGCCCGCGGTGTCTCGTGATCTATCCAAGTCTATCCCAACCTATATATTTGATAATGGGTCTCGGCTCTTGGTGCTCAGTGGAGTTGACGTCGGGACATCCAGAAAGTGATCCCCGCCAGCGCAGCTGTTATGACGCCCAATCCAATAGAGGTCCGCATGGCTGGGGCTGCGTCCGTGTCTCTTGGCGTAGCATCTGTCGCTTCGATGGCTTCTCCGGCCATTTCTAGCGCTTGATCGTCTTCCGGCATTGCTCGGGTTGCTGTCTCCGAGTCATCTTCCGTAGTCATCTCTCCAGCGGTCTCTACCTGTGGCATTGGCGCCTCTGCAGCTATCGATTCTTCTTTTTCAGCAACCGCTTCGGCTGCTGCTGCTTCTGTCGGTGCCGTTTCTGTTTCGGCCTGCATAGCTTCTTCCTGTGGCGTGGGTGTACCGGATTCTACAAACACGCCGGCGGTCATACCGTCTGCGGCATCGCTACCTTCAGTTGTAGCCTCAGCACTATCAGTGTTACCTTCGGGTGCAGGCTCTTCCGCACCACCTCCCACGCCTATTTCCAGTGCCGGTACTTCTTCTTCATCGCCTACGCTTGGCTCTTCGATGTTCTCCGTGTCCTGCATGCTGAAGGCGGGCTCAGCAGGTACCTCGGACACCACTTCCTCTTCTTCCACCTCTACCGCACGAACCACAGCCTTCTCGACCTCTGGTGCTGCCGGAGCTGCACTCTCAGCCTCAGCGGATTCCTCAACCGGCACGGCTTGTGCTACGGGAGCAGCGAGCATCTCTATCTCATCCTCACCCCAGGCAGCTTCGTTTTCCAGCATTATGGCAGCCTCCGGCGCGCCCCGCGACTGCGTTATCATCGCTGGCGTGACCCCCTGCTGCATCAGGGTCAGTCCGGAGGCAACGACAAAGGCTGCCGCAGCGACGGACGTCGCGATACGCATCATGAGCAATGGGAGTCTCCGCCGTTGGGCTCGGGGCTTGGACTCCGCCTCGGCTTCGGTCACCATTGCCGGGGTCAGGAGGTAGTTGCGTGGGGGCTCGTGCAAGGGGACGGCTCGCATCAACGCCACAACCTGGCGCATCTCGGCGACGCGATGCTGCAGATCAGGATTTTGTGAGACGGTGGTTTCGAAGGCGACCTGGACCTCTGGCGTCAACTCGCCGTCCAGGTAGGCTGAAACGTCCACCGTGCTCCATGTCTTCCGGGTCATAACTCAATTGCCTCCCACATTACCGGTTACCCTATAGACGAAAGCGTGCGGGTAAAAGTTCCCGTTCCGCTTGGAGCAGCGATTGCATCTCTTTCCGGGCCCGCGCCAGGCGTGACTTCACCGTGCCCAGCGCGACATCCATAACCTTGGCTGCCTCCTCATACGATAGTCCTATGCGGTCAATCAGTATGATCGTCGTTCGATGATGTTTGGAGAGTTTGGCTATGGAACGTTCCAGTAATGCGCGTAATTCCTGTTGTTGTACCGACTCCTCCGGTTTCGGCCCGCCATTCACAAGATGCGGGTTTGCCTCTTCATCCATATCCCCGAAATCGTCCCACGAGACATTCGGGTGTCGTTTTCGGCGGCGTAGTTCATCGTAGCAGGCATTGGTCACGATGCGCAATAGCCACGAACGAAACGATCCCCCACGGAATTTCTTGATCGAGCGGTACGCTGAGATGAACGCTTCCTGCGTCGCATCATCTGCCGCCGCGGGATCGTGCAAGATGTGGTAAGCCAAGTTGAAAACCTGGCTTTGGTAGTGAAGGATGAGTTCATTGAAGGCATCCATCTGACCACGTTGCGCGGCTTTGACGAGTGCTTCCTCATCCCACCTCTCAGTGGCGGTGGTCATGTCACCTTGACGTTCTCCAAAACCTGACTATACTCGGTTCCCGAGCCGAAGTGGCGGAACAGGCAGACGCAAGCGACTCAAACTCGCTCGGGCTTAGCTCATGTGGGTTCGACTCCCACCTTCGGCATTATAGCTCAAACGGTGTGGTTTTCCAGCCACGCCGTTTTTTGTTCTCCCCCAGTGGGTTCTCTCATTTTGCTATGTTGCCTCTTGACCTGTTCTTGAGTTTTCCTATAATATATGTATATTGATATATATTGATGTTTCAATGGTCAGGAGATCCTGTGGCCCCTATGACTGAAGAAGAGATCGCACTATTCCACAGTTACGTCTGCGAAGGCATTGGTGACCCCAAGCGTCTTAGGCTTCTGTATCTGGTGGCCGAGCGTGCGCGGAATGTGACCGAGCTCACCCAGGCCCTGGATATTGCACAATCGACGGTCTCGCATCACCTGCGCATCTTGCGTGAACGTGGCTTGGTGACTACGGAGCGTGACGGAACTTCGATTTACTATTCTCTCGGCGATCCCCGTATCTTGGATGCGATCGAGATACTGCGCAGTTTTATGGCCGATCTTATGGAAGAGCGCGCGAGTGTTGTGAATCGCGGTTAGCCGTAGCACCTGCGTCCCACCGTACGGTGGGCGTGTTTTCAAACAGTTGCCTATTGTCAGATTCTTTATGGGTAGGAGGCTTTGCATGTCGCGTTTATCTGCTTCACAGATTGGATGGCTGGAGCGCCAGTTCGGCGATAGGATGACGACGCGGCGAGTTGAGCGCAAGCTCTACAGCCACGACATTGGTGAGATGCCGAGCATGATCAAGCCGCTCATCGGCAATCCGCTCGCCGACGCTGTTGTGCAGCCCTCCTCTGAGGAGGAGATCGTAGCGTTGGTCAAATGGGCCGCTCAAGAGGGCGTGCCCCTCATCCCCCGCGGCAAAGCTACGTCTGGATACGGCGGGGTGTTGCCGGTCAA
>CAZEXX010000124.1:0-10622 GCA_964516885.1 uncultured Anaerolineales bacterium
TTGCTCTTCCGGATGCACGTTGTTCCTCCTAGATGGTTATCGCTCTAACCATAACTGTCTTCAGATTCGAAATACGATCACTGGTGAACCACCCGTGTCGCGACGCTACCAACCAACACCCATCACACTGTCTCACCTAAGCGAGCAGCGTGGCCAACATATGACCAAGGATTCCGGCCCAGAGGATACTATCCACACGATCCAGGACACCGCCATGCCCCGGAATCAGACTGCCTGTGTCTTTGACCCCGACCTCTCGCTTCATCATCGACACAAGAAAGTCGCCGGCGGGACAGAAAACGCTCACAACGAGCCCCAGTACGAGACCGTGCCAGAGCACCAGTCCGTGCGCGGTTCCCGCGATCTGCGTACTCAACCACGCCAGGAGGAGCCCACTGATAGGGCCACTCAGCACTTGGGCGGCATATCCCTCCCAGCTCTTCCCTGGGCTGATCGTAGGCGCCATCTTATGACGCCCAATTCGACGGCCCACGACATAAGCTGCAGAATCACCAATCCAAACCACGCCACACGTCACGAGGAGCCACCACGGACCATCTGGTCGTGCTCTCAACGCAATAAGGTAGCCGCCACCCAAACCAATATACATGCCACCAGCCAGCATCAGCGCCCAAAGCTCGACTGCAAGGTGCTGATCAGGCTTCTTCCTGGCCTGATACAGCGACCACAAACTCACCGCAAGCATAAGCACCGTTACGAGAGGAAGTCGCCAGGCCCCCAGCGTCCATATTGCATCAGCCTGCCAGGCCAAGATAAGCAGCAAAAAGAGGGGGTTGCTCATCGCATAGCCCAGGCGACGAAACATCCGCGTATACTCAAGGCCGCCCAGCAGCATCGCCAGGACAATCAAGAGTACGTATAACCATCCACCCATCACAAAAACGGTCACGACAAGAGGCAGCATTATCGCCGCGCTGATCACACGCTTCTCGAGCAACTTACCCCCGCCTCCTTCGGACCAGGTCTACACCACTACGCCCCACAATAAATTGCGGAGTTCAGGTAAACATCTGACATATGGAGAGTTGTGCACTACCTCGTCAACCAAGGTTCCCTGCTGGGTTGAAAGGTCGCAATTGCCGACCTATGCCTGCCGCGTGACAACGTACCAAAGCGGCAGACTACACAGACAACTCATCCAGGCCAGGCAACGAGCACCTTGGCTGAAACGAGGTACACGTTCACTGTTGGGCTACTGTGGATTGTGAAAATTCTTCGATAGTTCAGTAATGAATGGGGAGATCAGGCCCCAGTCAGATGGGGCGTTCCCGGGGGAAGACAACGCAGACTGCTGATTCTGACGCCTGCAACTACCGATAACTCAACTGCTCACCCCACCAAACCGGCGATCGCGTTGGCCGAAAGTTTGAAGCGCCTTATAGAACTCATCCTTATCGAAGTCTGGCCAATACAGCGGCGAGATGTAATACTCAGCGTAGGCGCCTTGCCACAACAGGAAATTGCTGACCCGGAACTCGCCGCTGGTTCTGATGATGAGCTCGACCTGCGGCTGACCTGCTGTATAGAGGTGCGCACTAATCACATCCTCTGTGATCTCCTCAGGCGGGATCTGCTCACGCACGATTTCGCGGACCGCAGCCGTGATCTCTTGGCGCCCACCATAGTTGAAGGCAATGTTGGCAACCAGACGGTTGTTGTTCTTCGTGAGTTCAATCGCCGCTTGGATTCGCGACTTGAGGATATCAGACAGTGGAGCCAAATCCCCGATGTGCCTCAATTGTACACCATTTCTATGCAGTTCGTCAACTTCTTTGTCTAACGACTCGGCCAGCAGGCGCATAAGACCGCGCACCTCGGCCTCTGGCCGGCGCCAATTCTCAGTCGAGAACGCGTACAGCGTCACCACAGGCACACCCAATTCGACACCGGCCTGCAGGACTCGGCGTAGGTTCTCAACCCCTGCACGGTGCCCTCGCAGGCGAGGCATGCCACGTTCGCGTGCCCACCGCCCGTTACCATCCATAATGATGCCGACGTGCTGGGGCAACTTAGGGAGGGGTGGGTAGGCCTTTTCAACCGTTTTGCTCATACGCATTCCATTGAATCACTTGACTCTATGAAGGAGAACAAGAGGAGAGGTGAGAGGGGTCTAAGGTTTCCCTCTCGCCGTCATACTAACCACGAGCATGGTGTGCTCAACCAAGATAGACATCCGAGCCTGCTGGTGCGGATATTTATCCTATTATACTCCAGAAAACTCAAATCTCCATAATGTCGTGCTCTTTGCGATCGCCGACATCATGGACCTCCGCTACATACTTATCCGTCAGATCCTGAAGCTGATCTTGACCGCGACTGAGATCGTCCTCAGAGATGATGCCCTCGCTCTTGTACTCACGCATATCCGCCAGCGCATCTCGACGGACGTTCCGCAGAGCGACGCGTGATTCCTCAGCCCGACGGCTGACTTGCTTGACCATCTCGCGGCGGCGTTCCTCAGTCAGCCGGGGGACAGGGATGCGGATGATTCGGCCGTCGTTACTTGGGTTGAAACCAAGATCAGCCTGCAAGATGGCTTTCTCGATCGCACCTAGTGACGATGGATCGTAGGGACGAACCACCAGCAGATTGGGCTCTGGGGCAGAGATCACAGATAGCTGGTTCAGCGGCGTGGGAGTACCATAGTAGTCAACCATCACCCGCACCACCAATGCAGGCGACGCACGACCAGTGCGCACACTCCGTAGATCCAACTCGAACGCCTTCACAGTCTTGACCATGCGGCCTTCGGTCTCCGTAAGTAGTTCTTTGATCATCTCGGCCTCCTAGAGTTAGGTCAGCTTGTCGATATTGTCTTGATGCCCAGGCGTCGTCAGCCGCCGATCAATGTACCAACCGACTCACCACGTACAACACGTTCCAGACTATCTTCGTCCCACAGGTTCAACACCACAATGGGGACACAATTGTCCATACACAACGTGATCGCCGTGGAATCCATCACTCGGAGCTGTAGGTTGAGCGCCTCCAGATACGTAAGACGATCAAACCGCTTCGCACTCGCGTCTTTGTGAGGATCTTTGTCATAGACGCCATCCACCTTCGTGGCTTTGATCAGGAGATCAGCGCCGATCTCTGCTGCACGAAGCGCAGCGGCAGTGTCCGTGGTGAAGTACGGGTTCCCGGTGCCCGCGCCAAAGACGACAACGCGTCCTTTTTCCAAATGCCGCATCGCGCGCAGACGGATATAGGGTTCGGCGATGGCTCGCATCTCAATGGCCGTCTGCACACGGGTCACCACACCCTGACGTTCCAGAGCGTCCGCAAGGGCCAGGGCATTCATCACCGTCGCCAGCATGCCGATCTGGTCAGCACGCACACGATCCATACCGTGTGAGATACCGTCCAGACCCCGCCACAGATTGCCTGCCCCAATCACGACACCTACTTCGATCTCCTGTGAGTGAATCTCAGCGATCCGCGCCGCCACTTCTTCGGCACGTGCCGGATTGATACCGAGCCCGCCGGGGTTGGAGAGAGATTCTCCGCTAATCTTGATGATCACGCGTCTATAGAGCGACTGAGTCACGATTTTCCCTCACTTTGAGAAAAAGCCTGGGGGGTTAACCCCCCAGGCTCTCACCTAACTGAAAACGAGAAAATCGTCGGATGACGATGTTCTCGCCGATCTTCGTGATCTGTATCTTCAGAAGTTCCTCGATCGTGATGTCCTCATCGCGAATGAAGTCCTGCTCAAGTAGACAAACCTGCTGGTAGAATTTTCTCATCCGGCCTTCGATGATGCGCTCGACAATCTTCTCGGGCTTGCCCTCTTCCAGAGCCTGGGCACGATAAACGCTCCGCTCGTGCTCCAGCACGCTCTCTGGAACATCGCCACGGCTGACGTATTCAGCTGACATCGCGGCGATCTGCATCGCAACATCGCTCACAAAGCCCTGGAATTCATCGGTCCGCGCCACAAAATCCGTCTCGCAGTTGACCTCGACCAGCACACCAATGCGCCCGCCACCGTGGATATAGGCGTAAACAAGACCCTCGTTGGCAGTGCGGTCCATGCGCTTGGCAGCCTTCGCTATGCCCTTCTCGCGCAGATAATCGACGGCTTTGTCGTAATCCCCATCGCTTTCCTGAAGCGCTTTGCGGCAGTCCAGAATACCTGCGGCCGTCGCATCCCGCAGTTCCTTAACCATAGCGGCAGTTACTGTCATGCCTCATCCTCCGTTTTGTCTTCGTCGCTATCCTCGTAGTCGTGCTCTTCGCCATCATCGGCTGCGACATCAACCGTAGCCTCGTCCGAGGCCGCGTCGTCATCCTCGAACTGGATGCGGCGCAGGCGAGCCAGAGTCTCAGCACTCAGATACTTCTCGTCCTCAGCAAAGATCTCTTCCGCTTCCGGAGCCATTCCCTTACGTAGCGCCAGCCCCTCCAGCACGGCATCAGCCATTTTCGAGGTCATCAGACGAATGGCACGGATGGCATCGTCGTTGGCCGGAATGACGTAGTCGATCCGATCAGGATCGCAGTTCGTATCCACGACCGCAATGATGGGGATTCCCAACCGATCCGCCTCTAGAGTTGCGGTCTCCTCTTTCTTCACATCAATAATGAAGACGGCCCCAGGGACATCCTCCATATCCCTGATGCCCCCCAACCGAATATTCAGCTTCTCGATCTCGCGATCGCGCATCAAGGACTCTTTCTTCGTAAGCAAGTCAAACTCACCGGCTTCCCGGCGCGCCTCAAGATCCTTGAGGTGGTCGATCCGCTCCTTGATGGTCCGCCAGTTGGTCAGCGTGCCACCCAGCCAACGTTGGTTGACATAGGGCATGTTGCAGCGGGTAGCCTCCTGCCGAATGGTTTCCTGTGCCTGACGCTTGGTGCCTATAAACATCACCTTGTTGCCCTGCGCCACGATATCCCGTACGAGCGCATACGTTATCTCTAGTGCCTTTACCGTCTGCTGAAGATCGATAATATGGACCCCGTTCCGTTCCGTGTAGATGTACCGGGCCATCTTGGGATTCCAACGTCGTGTCCGATGCCCAAAGTGGACACCGGTCTCCAGCAACTGCTTCATCGATACTATCGCCATGATACTCAACCTCCTGGATTGGTTTTGGTCCTCCGCAGTGTTCTTCCTGATTAGGGACCAGCATCCGCTGGCACCCCCCGCACAGTCCCACCACGTGTGTTTTGGGCAAAATTGCCCGACTCAGCATTCTACCACAGAAGCCTGCTCCGACAAATGGACCAGAGTCTGGCGGTTCTCTGGGAGTCTGGTAAGATGTTGATCGTCGTACGGTCTGCAGGTGCTGATCCTGGTCACCTACCAGCAGAAATCGTCGCGCAATCGAACTACCATTCTTAAGTCTGGAGTAGATGATGGGACCGAACACGCCGTTCCTCCCCGAAGCCGTGATGCCCTTCAATTGGCTCTGGGGTTATTTTATCCCTATGGGGTTCCTGATGCTCGTATGGGGTGGATTGACGCCCCGCCGTGCGCGCCGGCTGACGCCGGTTGCTGCCACCGCAGTGGCCCTGGCGGTCATCGGCTACTGGGCCGTCGGTTTCGCACTGCATATGGGGGGTGCATACCCTGTCACGCAGGATGCTTCCCTGGAGGCGCTCAGAGCGATGCTCTCTCTGGTGCCGGACAACCCCGGGTGGGGTGTCGTCGGACTGGCGGGCTTCTTTCTCTCGGGTGACAATACCACCCCAGCGATCATAAGTCTCTTTCTGTCTTACCTTCCGCTCATCGCCACCGCCGTGGTTCTGGTCACCGTCGCGCTGGCGCAAACACGCCGCTGGATTATGATTCTGACCGGCACGCTGACCGGCGCTGTGATCGTGCCGGTGGCTGCCTGCTGGATGTGGGGCAGCGGGTGGCTGTCGCAGCTGGGTGCGACCTTGGGGTTGGGCAGCGGATTCGTAGACCTCGGAGGTAGTGCTCTGGTCCTGTGGCTCCCGGGCATGATTGTGCTGCCGGTTCTGCTGCTTCAAGGACATCGCCCGGACTCAGAGGAAGACCCGGCACCGCCCTCAAACTATGGCCCGCTTATCTCCAGCATCGGCGCCCTGTTGATGGGCATCGGGTGGCTCGGATGGGGGCTCTCCCAACCTTTCCACGTCTCCGGCGCCGCTATCGACTGGTACCGAGCGGCTATGAATGTGCTCCTGGGAATGGCCGGCGCCGTTGTGACCTCACAGCTATATGGTTGGATGGCCACCGGCAAACCCGAGGCCCTGCTTTCATCGCTCGGCCTTGGCGCCGGATGGGGGGCGCTACTCGCCTGCGCGCCCTTTGTGCCGCCCTGGGCAGCACTGGTTATCGGGCTACTGGCCGGCTTGCTCTTCCCGTTGATCCATTACGTGGCAAACAAGAAGCTGCGCAGTCAAAACGCGGCAACTGCCGTTTCATTGGCTCTGACCAGTGGGCTTCCAGGTGTCCTGGGATTGGCCCTTCTGGCTGATGGTCGCTGGGGACAGGGATGGAACGGAATGGGACAGGGATTGTCTCCCGAAGGTGCCATCGTCGGCCCGGGCGTTGTCGGAGTCTTTGTTGCCGGCAACGCGCAGCAGCTATCCGCCCAACTGATCGGGCTGCTGGCCCTTGCACTGTGGGGACTTCTCTGGGGAGGGATCATTGGCGTCATTGCCAGCCCGAAGCTGTTGGGGTCGATTTCTCACCGCGCCAGGAGAGCAGCAGGTGGCAGACCAAGCCAAATGCCGGTGGTGGGTGAGATCCAAGCAGATGCACGCCAAGAGCCACCGATGGCCAAAGCCGAGGAACTGGCCATAGACGATGACACGCCAAGCGTGCCCAATGCGCCCAGAGACGCCGGGGGGACACCAGCACCTGTACCAACGAATGGGGAGAACTGACAGGTTATGCGTGTAATCGCTGGGACAGCCAGGGGACGACAGCTTCGATCCGTCAAAGGCCCTGGTACCCGACCTATGACCAACCGAGCGAAGGCAGCACTCTTCAGTATCCTTGATTCACACGTGAAGAACTCGGAGTTCCTCGATCTCTTCGCCGGTACCGGCCAGGTCACCATTGAGGCGTTAAGCCGGGGAGCTGCGCGAGCGGTCTTGGTGGAGAAAAGCGCAGCCGCACTGCGCACCATCCAGACCAATCTACGCACCACCAACCTGGAGGAACGCGCATCCCTGGTCCGCGCGGATGTGTTCAAGTACCTTGAGCGGTCACCTACACCGTTTGACTATGTCTTCGTCGCGCCCCCGCAATACCGCGGATGGTGGACACAGACGCTCTATCTCATCGATGCAAACCCCGGCTGGCTCTACGATGACGGATGGGTGATCGTCCAGATCAATCCCACTGAATACGAGAACGTAGAACTGGAAAACCTGACTCTCTTTGATCAACGCACCTACGGCAGCGTGATGCTCTGCTTCTACGCACGGCAGGAAGACGAGGCATCGGAGGAGGACTCGCCCGAGGAAGAAGCGTAGGTCAAGCCGGATTCATGACCCGCCGTATGCAACGGGCGGCACCTGGTCAGGTGCCGCCCCGTGTATCGTGATGATCTATGGTTACCGTGGTGCGTAGCTGCTACCGTGCCACCACCATCTCGGGAATCTGCGTTTTGCGCTCCACCCAACTCAACAGGCGGCTCGTCGCAAGTGTCAACAGGAAGTAGACGGCACCGGTGATGAAGAAGATCAGCAGCGGCTCATGCAAGGTGCCGTTGACCTGCTGAGCACGCCGCATCAACTCCGCCAACCCCACCGCATAGACCAAAGATGAATCTTTGACGACGACGGCGGCCTCGTTGGACCAGCCCGGGATAGCATTGCGCAGAGCTTGAGGGAGAATGATGCTCACGATCGCCTGTCCACGTTTCATCCCCAGGGCGCGCGCCGCCATCATTTGGCCTGGACTGACAGCCTGAATAGCACCCCGGAAGATCTCCGCCTGGTAGGCACTGCTACAGATCCCCAGTGCAGCACATCCCGCCAGAAAGGGCGGCAAGTTGACCGCACTGGCTAAGACGTAGTAGGCAATGAAGAGCACCACAAGCGACGGAACCCCGCGCAGCACGACGGTATAGCCAAGGGCCAACAGATTCAGCGACCGCTTGCCATACACACGGGCCAGGGCAATCGGCGTCCCGATCAGGAACCCGACTGCCAGGGCAATGATGGTGATCAGCACCGTGTAACCGATGCCGCCCATCATATAGGGCAACGAGCGCCAGACCGCCGACGTCATATTGCCAACGCCTAGTCGCCGGAGAGATACTTCATGGCGAGCTCTTCAACGAATCCCTCAGCCTGCAGTTCGGCGACGACAACATCAATCTGATCGCGCAGCTCGGTGTTGCCTTCCTTCACGGCAATCGCCATGTGCTCGCCGGAGAACTCGGTCTTCAGACCCAGCTCAAGTCCACCCTGAGCCATAAACGAAGTAGCGGCATAGTAGTCCATAGCGACGACATCGATGCGACCACTCTTCAGATCCATGATCGCCTGCTCAGCCCGCTCATAGCGCGAGACTTCGGCATCAATGTTCGCATCAACCCATTCCTCTTGGATCGTGCCGCTCTGCACACCGAGCCTGTACCCGTCCATGTCCTCATTCTTGTTGATCTCAATGCCGGATCCCTCAGCAACGATGATAGCATCGGCGCCGATGAAGTAGGGCTTCGTGAAGTCCACCTGCTCCTCGCGCTCCGGGGTGGCACTCATGGCAGCGATGATGGCGTCAATCTTGTCGCTCTGCAGCGAGCCGATGAGCCCATCAAAAGCGATGTCCTGCCACTCGATCTCCATATCGAGCCGTGCGGCGACTTCCTCCATCAGCTCGATGTCGAAGCCGACATAGTTACCGCTCTCATCAACATACTCAAAGGGTTCATAGTCAGCAGACGTACCGACGATCAGGGTCTTCCCCTGGGACTGGCAGCCTGTCAATGACAGGACAGCCACAACCACCAATGCAGATACCAGAATCAGTGACCAGCGCTTCATGAGATGCTCCTCCTTCTGAAAGAAAGTTACATTCAGATTATAGATTCAGAGACAGGTAAGTCAAAGTAGTTTCAACCTGGACAAAACAACAAGATACGGTATACTCTGGCTTCGATATGTGAGATCTAGCAGTCTTGAAGGAGCAAGCGTGGCGAATACTCAGTCAGCGAAGAAGCAGATACGTGTTTCGTATCGGAAATGGTTGCGCAACCGATACACCAAGGGCAAGATGCGCGCTGCCGTGAAGACAGTCCGCGCGGCCATTGATGCCGGCGATTACGAGACCGCCAATGAGTGGATGCCTCGTGCGGCAAGCGAGTTGGATAGGGCCGCCCGCAAGAACGTGATTCACGCCAACAAGGCAGCTCGGCTGAAGTCTCGCCTGATGAGCCAGATTCACGAACTGCAGCAGTAACAACGGCTGCGGTGGTTGCGAAGCTGTAACAAGACTAAACAGAAGAACAGCGATCGCATGGAGTCGCCGCTGTCACAACCCAACAGAGATGGGCTGAGCAGCGATCTTCTCATAGCTATGACCGAGACGGGTAGTCTGGGTGATCCAGAGTAGACGTTACGGTTTTGTTTGGCACACACAGACTGGAAGCGAGGGGCCACAAAGCCCCTCGCTTTTTCTTGCTGCACCAACGTTACACCGGGGAGAGATCAGTCGTCCCGCCCAAGACCCTGCGACCGGACAAAGGCTGCCCACACAGCTCGAGACAGGACGGTGCGGAAGCCCCCCTTGTCCAGATGGTACAGCGCCTCGGCCGTCGTGCCACCGGGTGATGTCACCTGGTTCCGCAGTGCGGCCAGATGCAGATTCGACTGGCGAGCATAGTTGGCAGAACCAATGACCGTTTGGAAGACCAGTTTCTCTGCCACGTGACGGGAAAAACCCAGATGTACCCCGGCATCCACCATCGCCTCCATGAAGAGATAGATATAGGCGGGACCTGTGCCCGAAAGCGCGGTCGCCATATCCAGATAGTGCTCATCAGTGACGTAGACTTCCTCACCCATCGCCTTCAGGATCGTCATAGCGTAGCCGCGCTGCGTTTCCGTGACTGAAGGCGTCGCCGTCCATACCGTAATGCCCTGCCCAATCTGCGCCGGCGTATTGGGCATCGCCCGAATCACGCTGTCCACGCCAATACCATCGCGGATCTTGCGCACGGGGACACCCGCAGCGATCGAGAAGACCAGCACGCCATCCTTCAAAGTCCCCTTGAGCGCCTCTACAACGTATCCCAGCACCTGAGGCTTAACGGAAAGGAACACGATCTCGGCATTGCGGGCAGCGGCCGCATTGTCGGTCACAGTCCGGATGTTGTAAGTCGCCGCGAGATACGCGCAGCGCTCCTCCCACGGATCTGCCGCAACAAGGTCCCCGTTGTCAATCAACCCCTCGCGCAACAGGCCCTTGATCACGGCTTCTCCCATCGTGCCGGCACCAATGATGGCAGTCTTAGGTAACATAGCGGTTCTCCCCTCGCTTAGCACTCCAACACACACATCCTCAGGATCCAGCCACGGACACGGGCTGATGTCTTACAGCCACCCCACCGCGAGACCTGGGGCGTTGATCCCATAGAACCCTAGGGCTGCGGGCTTAGATCGAATATCAT
>CAZEXX010000125.1:0-8091 GCA_964516885.1 uncultured Anaerolineales bacterium
GGCGAGACGCCCGAGGTCCAAGATGGCACGTCGCAGCGCTGTTCCAAGAAGAGCTCAACAAAAAGACAGGGGATAGTCCCCGGTCTTTGGCAGAACAGGCTCAAGACGGACCCTTAGGGCACGATGCCAACCACACTGCCGGAGGTATTGGTGTGAAGCTCGTAGCTCTGTCCGTCCACATCCACCATAATAGTGTAGCCGGGCGTGATGACCTGGGCGCACATCTGGCCGGGTTCGTGGATGCCAATGCAGGCGTCCGACCAGTCCACGGCCTCCGCCGAAACCACCCGGATAGAGTCCTCGGTGATGGACAGATGCGCGGCAAGGCGCGTCTTTGCGCTAGCCACCGCCGGGATATGATCGTAGTCATCCTCGGGTAGCGGCGCAGCGATCTCGAGCTTGGCGGTCTCCACCATATGCGATAGCACCGGTATCACAGTATCCAGCGTCTCCGCCGTGGGCGCGGTCGCGTAGAAGTCATAACCGGTTCGTTGGTCACCCGTCGTCACAACGACCAGAATGTGCATCTCAACGGATGCCACATCCGCTTTGGCATCATCTCCCTGCGGCGTCGCCCCATAGACTTCCAGCGTGTATTGGCGACCGATCCCCAGCGGCGTCTCAACAGCCCCGCTGTCCAAGAGCTGTGCGTTCTCGGGGAGCAGAATCGCCTCGGCTTCCTCCGGTGGGGCCAGGTCGGCACGGTTCACGCCGACAAGGCGCGCATCGCCCGACGCAGGTACCCACACGGCCCCGGCTCCCTCGGATACCCAGCCCTCAGGAATCTCAACCTGCAGATCAGCCGGCGAGATCAGGACCACTTGATAGCTAGAAGCCTCAGCCTGCGGGATTGCCGTCGGGGGCACGTCCGTCGCCGGGACCTCCGATGAAACCTGATCCGCCGTCGGTGTGACAGACGGCAAGACTGTTGATGCCGGCGCCGTCTCCGTCGGCAGCGCCGCATCCGACGGCACCTCGGCATTCTGGGGAAGAATACCACAACCAACCGTCAGCAGGACGGCTGACAGCACAACAACAGCTCGACGATGCAATCGCCGGTAGTTCATACGATGCCTCCATAACCCTAGATTATGTCTTACAGACGCAGATCAGACCGCAAGAGTTCCATGAAACAGCAGCAGACTATGAACACTGGGAGTCCGGGCCTCCGGCACTTCAGCTCTGGCTGGAGAGAGATTGTGACCGGTATCACAACACAATCTCGGCAGCCTCTCAGACCAGGATGCCACCCAGCTGGGGCACGCTACCCGAAGGGGCCAGCGGCCATCACACGCGGAAGGTAGAGAGCTAGGCGACCGGTAGCCATACAGTGAAGGTACTGCCAACGCCAGGTTCGCTGACCACGGCTATCTTCCCACCGTGCAATTGGACGATTCTGTCGGCGATCGCCAAGCCCAGTCCGCTGCCAGGTACACGCCCTTCCGTCACCTGTCGACCGCGGAAGAAACGCTCAAAGATCTGCGACAGTTCGTCCTCAGGGATGCCGATGCCGGTATCAGCGACCGAGAAGGTTGCCCAACGACGTTCATCGGCTTCCTGTTCAGCCGTTCTTAAGACCACATCCCCGCCGGCCAAGGTATAGAGCGTCGCGTTCTTCACCAAGTCGTGAACCACTTCGATCATCCGCGGAGCATCCACCAGTGCCCAAGGGCTGGGATCTGCAAGCTCAACCCGCCAGTGCAGATCTCTCTGATCACACATTCGCTCGAACTGCTCAAGACGATTCTCAACCAGCGCATTGAGAGCAAGCGGCTGTGGATTCACCGTTGTGCGCCCGGCATCCAGGGCGCCGACCAGCAGCGTCTGCTGCACTAGATGAGTAAGGACTCCGACTTCCGTGAGGATGGCATCCTGATAGCCGGCACGCTTACCGTCAGTACACTTGGTCAGCAGATTGGCATAGAGCCTCAGAGAACTGACCGGGGTGCGCAATTCATGTGACATATGTGTGATGAGCCGCGTCTTTATGCGGTCTGCAGCCTTCAGCAGTGTGATATCGTGCACCGTGATGACGACGGAACCCTGACTATCACCCACTGAGACGGGGGCAGCCCGCAACTCTAGATCAAGACCTGTCAGAGCAAGCGAGACCTCAGGCAACTCCGTCTTGTGCGTAGCCAGCGCCCGAATCGCTTGGCGCAGCTCCCCGGCTTCCTCCGGCGCCAGTGTCCTGAGGAGCAGCGCTTGAGCGATATCATTCGCCCGCAGGACATTACCTTGAGAATCCGCGACGATGATCCCATCTGCAGCACTGTCGAAAATCGCCTGAAGCTCAGCCGTACGAGCCCGGACGTGCGTCTCCAAGGTCTCAGCATAGACTGACAAGTCACGGTGAAGAAGTGCATTGACAATGGCTGTAGCCGCATGATTGGCGAAGAGTTGAAGCAAATCGGCATCCGCTTGAGTGTATGTCCAGACTGCATCGCTGTTCCCGAGTGACAGTACCCCCAAGAACTCATCCGTCCAATAGATGGGCACGCCAACGGCACATGCCGGCAGCGGCGCAATGGACGCCTCAACACGTCCTTCCCAATTGAGGTAGTCACCGACCACCAATGCCTTGCCGGCTTCCCAGACCTTCCCGGCCAGTCCCACGCCGTGATCTCTCCGGGCACCGGTGCCACCAGCGCTATTGCCCAGCCCCGCCCTGAGCTCCAAACAGTCCAACGTTTCGCTATAGAGATAGAGCTCGGCGGCAGTTGCGTTGAGCAGCCGCATAGCGCGCTCGGCAACGGTCCTGAGCAGCACGTTGAGATCCAGCTCAGTGGCAAGGTCCAATGTGAGCTGCCGAAGTACTTCCGAGGCCTTCGAATGACTGCGTGACTCATCCAATAGGCAAGCCTGAGCCACGGCGAGGGATAGATGCTCAGAGACCTGCTGCCCAAGGGCGATCGTCTCGTCTGCAAAGTCCTGAGGTCGGTCATACGAAACCACCGCAGCTCCCAACTTCCGTTCACTCGTCATCAAGGGCAGGACCAGCACGGCACACCCTGAAAACCCATAATCTTCCCGCTGCCACGCGAAGGGGGAAGCAGCTACATCACCAATAGCTAAGGTGTGGCCTGCCTCCAACGCTGCACCCGTCATCGTGGTTGATCCGAGTGAAGGCACAATCTTTGCGTAGGAGTCGCCCAGTGAGGTCGACGTTGCCATCGGGCGCACCTGGTTGCGAGCCTGGTCCCACAGAGCTACTGAACACGCGTCTGCGTCGAACATCTCCCCCACACGATCCGCCAACACCTGCAGCACCTCCGTCAATTCCTCAACCGCCAGAGCGGCGCGCGTGATATCGTTCAGCTCTCTCAAGACCCGAGCCTGCTTCTCGGCAGCAATCTCAGCGTGTATTCGTTCAGTGATGTCTCGAGCAGCACTTTGGTATTCTAAGAGTTTGCCGTCCGCATCATACAGCGCACGACCGGTCTGCATCAGCCATCGGACCTCACCGTCTCGCAGGACTTGATGCGTCAAAGAGATCGTGGGGTTGCTCTGATCCAGAGAGGCAATGTGAGCCACCAGCTTGGGCTGTTCCTCTTCGGGAATCGCGAGCATGAAGCGCTGTCCCAGCAGTGCCTCACGAGACGCGCCAAAGTACCTGCAGAACGCATCGTTCACGAAGGTCAGAACAAGATCAGGGCCGGAGCGAAAGACCAACTCGGTCTGGTCCTCCACCACAGCACGGTAACGCGCCTCACTTCTGCGAAGGTCTCGCTCCAGACCGTGCTGATACACTGCCATCTCGACCGTCGAAGACAGCATACGGATATCAAGGGGCTTGGCCAGGTAACCAAGGGGTCCGGTAGTCTTGGCTCGATCCAACGTATCGGCATCAGCAGAAGCTGCTAGATAGACGACGGGGACATCCAGACGCTTGAGCAACAGGCTTGCCGTCTCGATTCCATCCAAAGCGCCACACAAGCCTATGTCCATCAGTGCAAGGTCAGGCTGACGCTTCGAAGCAAGATCCAAGGCCGATTTCGCAGATGCAGCGGTACCCACGACCTCGTATCCGAGGTCCTGGAGCTGTTTCTGGATCTCCAGCGCGACAATGTCTTCATCCTCAACAATCAGGATTCTAGTCACAATCCATATCCCTTAGTCGGACCAACCTTCACACGGCCAATGGTGCCGAGCCTGATAATAGCCTATGATCTCACTTGCGCAACCAGTACATCCGGAATTCACGCAGCCTAGAATGTGTTGGTACTTGCTTGAGACCTGCCATCTACGGTGCGACTGTCTTCCAGATGCAAAGAGCGGCAGTTCCCGGAACAGACGGGTTAGGGCGGGAAGATCAAAGGCGTGATGGCCTGTTAGGATGGCGGTGTGGGTCGCAGTCTCCGACATCGGTCACTCCCACTATGGTAAGTGGGTCAATGCGAGCCCAGAGCCGTGGTAGCTGCAGGCCAGTGGTCACGATCTTACTCGCTGCATGCGGATCCGTGCATTCCCGTTATAATGAATCCTCAGAGAGAGCGCCGAACCAGGCAATGCCGCCACAAGCGTGACCCAATGCCAATGCGGCGCTCGGATTCCTACACGTGTGAGGGGGGAGCACAATGATTGTCTACTTCAACGGGACGTTTATGCCCAAGGATGAAGTCTGCATCTCACCTGACGACCGGGGTTTTCTGTTCGCAGACGGCGTCTATGAGGTGATCTGTACTTGGGACGGACGGCTGTTTCGGGCAGACACTCACTTCAAGCGGCTGACCCACAGCCTGGAGGCGCTCCGTATTCCCCAGCCCGATTTGGCCGAACTGCGGCACGTGGCCAGATCACTGCTCACACGGAACGGCCTTGATCGGGCAGGCGCGAGTATCTACATCCAGATCACGCGCGGGGCGGCGGTTCGAGGGCATGCTTTCCCAAGCACCCCCGTATCCCCCACAATCTATGCCTCCGTCGGCCCCTACACGCCACCTTGGGAGGAATGGGAAGACGGCGTGAGTGCAATCCTGGTACCGGACATCCGTTGGGCACGCTGTGACATCAAATCGCTCGCTTTGTTGCCCAATGTGCTTGCCAGCCAGCGCGCCACCGAGGCCGGGGCTTACGACGCGATCCAGATCCGCGATGGTGTCATCACCGAGGGCTCTCACACAAGCGTCTGCGCCGTTTTCAGCGGCGGCCTGGTCACACATCCGCTCACACACCATATTCTGGGTGGCGTGACTCGCGACGTCATTCTGGAGCTCTGCCGGAAGCTGGAGATACCTCACAGTGAGTATCCCATCCTTGAGGAGAGGCTGCACAACGCCGCCGAAGTTATGCTGCTGGGAACTACGTCAGGCGTGATGCCCGTGATCGCCATCGATGGCCATCCGGTCGGTGACGGCAAGCCCGGGCCGATCACCCGTCGACTGCAAGCCGAGCTTCACCCTATGATGCTCGGCGGCAAGCGCGCAGCCTGAAGACCAATAGCGGTTTTGGCCCGCACGGTGAGCAAGATCATCCAAGCCCACCGTGTGGGATACACCCCGGGTGCGCACCGATCCGTCCAGACCAGAGTCAGAACTCCTGCATCAATTCCAGGAGCTCTCGATCAAGTTGGTGTCCGTGCCAGTCTTCGTAGACCACATCATCGCGATCGGAATCCAGGATGCCGAACGCCCCCCGAAGGTTCCACATCGAGTAGCCGATGTTGTGTGCAGTCAGGATCTCCAGCACATCACGGAACCAGGCCAGAACCACATCGTGGGGTGTCTGGTTGTAGGCACCACCCTCGCCACAGTGCACCCCGACGCCTTGCTCGGCCAGGGCGAACCACGGTTCATATGACGCTTCAAGCTCTATGCGGCCCCAGTCTGCGCCGTAGTGCCACCCACCGGGCCAGACCGGTAGAGGCCAATCCATCCCGTTGACCCACGACGCCTTGTAGTGGCTGATGCCCATAGGCTCGTAGGCTCGGCAGCTCTGCGCGATCCCCAGATCGGCCAACTCCGGCATCGGGATACGCCCGTATCCTAGACCATCAGCGATGATCTGACGCTCCGGGTCGACGGCGCGGATCGCCCCGACCGTGGCCCGAACCACACGTTCGTGGTTCTCGCGCGTCATACCGCCCTCGCCGGGGCGCGGCGGCTCGTTGAGCAGGTCGAAGCTCAGCTGCTCCGATGAAATGCCCTTGTAGCGCTTGGCAAGTGTCTCCCAGTGGAAAACGAAGGCGTCCAACGCCTCACGGTCAGTCCAAAGGTTGAACGGCTCCTCGCGCTCACGATTCACCGAATACCCAGGTCCACGGTGAAAATTGAACGAGACGTGAATACCATAGCTCTGTCCCAGCCCAATCACCCGGTCGATATTCTCCAACATCGATTCCTTGAGCGCGTAGACATCGTCGTCCTCGATCCAGAGTGTGTAGCAGGCCGGTATACGGGCGAAGTTAAAGCCCCAGTCTGCCATCCATCGGAAGTCATCTTCTTGAAAGTCTCCACTGCTCTTGGTAGTGAACATCTCCAGAAGGTTGAATCCCCGCCAACGGGGCAGAACAGATTGCTTGATCACTGACATCTCCAGTCCCCCCTCGTTACGCTACATCCTTCTGCGTCCAGTTACCGTCAATGGAACGCCACATCCGGCCCGTCGGATTCTTATCTTGCAGCTCCTCCGGCAGCCGGTGATCGCGCACATTGTCATAGCAGTGCAGCGCGCCGAAACGCAGCATCGAGGCAGGAATCCCGACCGCGGTGAATCCCGGATGGCCCGTTGCCGGATAGGGGCCGCCGTGGTTCATCGCCGGTGAGACGGCGACACCAGTAGGCATCTTATCATTCGACAGACGGCCGACCTTGGTTCGCAGAACTGGCGCGACCTGGTCGTAAACAGCATCGTCCTGGCCGCCGGAGTGCGTGTAGAATGTCCCGGTCAAGTTGCCCTCCAGATTCCGAGCGATCTCCTGCATCTGTGCGATATCCTTGGCGAAGACCAACAACGACACGACGCCGAAGGCCTCGGTCTGCAGGGCCTCAGGATCCATCAGGAACTGATCACCGGAAACCCGGAGGAGCGTGTTAGCATAGCGGAACCCTGGACCGGCGACGGCCTCACCGCCGACCACCAGCTCAGCGCCGTGTGCCGTCAGTTGCTTCACGGCTTCGGAAATCGTCCATGCGCCGCTCTCACCGAGCAGGATGCCGGCGGGGCTGCTGAACCGTTCCGCCACCGCCGTTAGGAAAGCTTCGCTTTCATCCGATGCCGGCAACACCACCAATCCTGGTTTCGTGCAGAACTGTCCGACACCCAACGAACAAGAGCTAAAAAGCTCGTCGGCGACCCCGTCAAGACGCTGCTCCAACACTCCCTGCAGCACAAACACCGGATTGACACTCGACATCTCAAGGTAGATCGGCCTGCCTGCCTGATCGGCAGCGGCCTTGAGCCGCAATCCGGCAGAACGGCTGCCCGTGAAGCCCGTCGCCCCGACCGAGGGATGGGAAACCAGTTTGGCGCCGACATCGTGCGGCACCCGGTAGAGCAGCTGGACCATCGCCTTAGGCATGCCCGTCTCGACGACAGCATCGAAAGCGGCCTCTGTCAAAAGCTTTGTCGTACCGGGATGCCCGGTATTGGCTTTGGCAATCACCGGATTGCCGGCGGCCAGCGCCGCAACAGCATCGCCCCCCGAAACAGAGTTAAATGCCAGGGGAAAGTTGTTCGGCCCAAAGACAACCACCGGTCCACCAAGTGGGCCATACATCGAGCGGATGTTGCGCGCCGCATCGATGGTAGCAAGAGACCACGACCGGTCGCGGACCGCCGCCGCTGCCTGGCGCAACTGATCCGTCGTCCGCGACAGCTCAACCGACCGGAGCCGCGGCTCGAAAGCCAACCCTGTCTCCAGATGTGCCAACGACGCTATCGCGTCCGCCCGCGCCTCGATGTTGTCCGCAAAGGTCTCAAGGAACCGCGCCCGTGCCTCAGGTGACACATCGCGCAGCTCCTCTGCAGCCTCAGCCGCAGCCTTGATCGCCAGCTCAGTCTCCTCCCAGCTTGAGACAGGATAGATCTCCGGCAGCGGCGTCTTCGTCGCCGGATTCATCGCCTGGAACGTACCAACTGGCGCATCTGATG
>CAZEXX010000125.1:8191-10595 GCA_964516885.1 uncultured Anaerolineales bacterium
GCTGACCGCTGACCGCTATCCCCTATGCCACCTCATTCTCCAACACCAACTCCCCCACCGTCACGCGCGCCACGTCGCCGACTGAGAGCGTGAACTCATCCGGCGGTACAACGCCAGTGCCGGTCATCAGGAAAACTCCCTCTGGGAATGCGAGTTCGCGGTAGAGGTAGTCCACGAGATCCTCGAACGCGCGCTTCATCTGTGCGGTGCTGGTCTCACCGGAGAAGATCTGCTCACCACCGCGGGAGATCTCCAGCCTGACGCTGAGTTGCCGCATCTCTTCAGGACCACCCAACTGGATCCCAGGACCCAGCGCGCATGACCCCGCATAGACCTTGGCTTGCGGCAGATAGAGCGGGTTAGCGCCCTCAATGGACCGAGAAGAGACATCATTGCCGGCACAATAGCCCACGATCTCCTGGTGACAGTTGATCACCAAGGTGATTTCGGGCTCCGGCACACTCCAGCTGCTGTCAGGTCGGACTCGGATCGCATCCTCCGGCCCTCTCACCCGCCATCCGACAGCCTTCATAAAGAGCTCCGGACGCTCTGCCAGATAGACGCGCGCATAGATGTCGCCGGTCTCGGATTCCGTCTGCCGCGCATCACGGCTGCGGAGGTAAGTCACGCCACTCGCCCAGACCTCCTGCATCGCCTCAATAGGCGCCAAGCAGAGCCCCTCTGCAGGCTCTCCCGTGGTCATTGCCTGAAGCGTGGCAGCATACGCCTCGAAAGGCAGCTCCAACAGCAACCCCAGATCAAAAGCCGGGATCAGCAATACTCCATCCAAGGCCCACTGGGAGCCGTTCGGCGTTTCGTGTCGCGTGAGATACATAGGAGCCTCCGTTTGCAGGTTACATGTTACATGTTGCTGGTTGCAGGTTGCAGGTTTCAGGCTGATCTGAGTCCGGAGTCACAAGTCCGAAGTCGCAAGTCGCTTTTTCGCTTGCTCGCCGTCTCGCCCATTCTCCCATTCGCTGATTCTTCTATTCTCTCATTCTCTCCGCGATCGCGTCCACATCATAGACGCAGCCACCCCAGATACCGCCGCTGGCCTGCTGTAGCACGGCCCACAGACGCGTATCGTCAGGCAAATCCGGATCAGGCGCCAGATCCGGATGCGGCTGACGTCCGGCCAACACCTGCGCACCCTCTTCTGGCGCATACTGCCGGCCATCGTGGCCGACAAGATCCGCGGTTCCCTTGAGGTCGCGGCAGTCGATTATGATGCGAATGAGATCGCCATCACGCACACGGCCAAGCGGACCTCCAGCCAACGCCTCAGGTCCCACGTGCCCAATGCACGCTCCGGTGCTCACACCGCTGAACCTGGCGTCGGTGATCAGGGCCACATCCTTCCCCCAGGGCAGAACCTTGAGCGCTGACGTGATCTGGTACGTCTCCTCCATCCCACAGCCCAGGGGTCCTCGCCCGATCAGCACCATCACGTCGCCGGGCTTGACCGGATCAGCCGTTTGCCCCTTCACCGCGGCAATCGCGCCACGCTCGCTGGTGAAGACCCGAGCCGGGCCAATCTTGCGGTAGACGCCGTCGCGATCCAGCAAGCTCGGGTCAATGGCCGTGCTCTTGATGACAGAGCCCTCCGGCGCCAAGTTCCCGGTCGGGAAAGTCATCGTGGGGGTGAGCCCCCGCGCCCGGGCAGCTTCCGGGCTCATGATCACAGTATCCGGATCGACACCATCCTCCGCATACAGTCGCTCTCGGAGCCGCTTACGGCGCTCGCTCTTGGCCCAAAGATCCAATGAATCACCCAAAGGTTGCCCCTGTACTGTCATCACGTCAAGGTCCAGCAGACCCAGGTTCCGCAGGTGCAGCATCACCTCAGGGACGCCGCCCGCAAGGTACACCCGCAAGGTTGGATGTCCGACAGGGCCGTTCGGTGTCACGTCCACCAACCGCGGCACAGCGCGATTGAGATTGTCCCAATCTGACACGGACGGACGTGGCAGCCCCGCCGCGTGCGCGATCGCGGGTAGGTGAAGCAGCAAGTTGGTGCTCCCGCCGAACGCAGCATACACCACCATCGCGTTTTGGACAGCGGCCTCGGTCACGATGTCGCCCACGGTGATACCGGCAGCTGCCAGCCGGGATAGGGCCTGCGCGGAACGCCGGGCCAGATCGAGCCAGATCGGCTGTCCCGAAGGTGCCAGCGCCGCGTGCACGAGGGTCAACCCCAGGGCCTCGCCCACCACCTGACTGGTTGCTGCGGTCCCAAAGAACTGGCAGCCGCCGCCGGGAGAGGCGCACGCGCGACATCCCAGCACAGCCGCCTGGTCCAATGTGATTTCGCCCTGTGCGAAACGGACGCTCAGGGTCTGCACCTTACCCAGATCCTCACCGACGGTGGGCGGAAGCGTGACTCCACCGGGCACCAGGACACTGG
>CAZEXX010000126.1:0-10563 GCA_964516885.1 uncultured Anaerolineales bacterium
AGAGCAATTGTACCTCGCGGAGGCTCAGCGCATCCGGGCCGGCACTGGCGCGCGACCGGCAGAAATAGCTGTGGCCGAAACCGGCATCGTCCAGGCCGAGGCGGCGCTTGACGCGGCTGAGTTGGCGTTGCAACACACCGTTGTCCGAGCCCCTACTGACGGGACGGTCGGCGCAGTTGATATCCGCATCGGGCAATTTGCGGTGCCCGGCGTCCCACTCATCACCCTCGGTGATCTGACGACACTGCAGATCGAGACGACGGATCTTGACGAGATTGATGTCGGCCGCGTCCTGCCAGGCCAACAGGCCGTGGTGACCTTCGATGCTCTCCCCGACCAGACCTTCGACGCCGAGGTTGTGCGGATCTCACCAATGGCGAGCAGTACCGGGGCAGGCGTCAACTACACCGTCGTCTTGGCTCTCAGCGAACATGATCCCGTCCTCCGTTGGGGCATGACGGCGTTCGTCGATATCATCACGGAATGATCCTCAAGAACCTCCTGGGTCGGAAGACCCGCACGTTGCTGACGGTCTTCGGCATCGCGGTGGGCGTTGCCGCAGTTGTCGCCCTTGGCGCCCTCGCCCAGGGCCTTGTCGACGGCTACGGCGCGATGGGCGGCGGGAGCGGTGCCGATATCCTGGTGATGCAGGATGATGCACTGGACATCGTCTTCAGCGCTGTCGACGAGGAAGTCGGGCGTGCTCTGAGCGGCTTCTCCGAAGTCGACGCAGTAGCGGAGATGATCTACTCCTTTGCCAGCACCGATGCGTCCCCCTACTTCATCATCTACGGCTACGACCCCAATGACTTCGCCATCGAGCACTTCAAGATAGTGGAGGGCGAAGGGTTGTCTCTCCAGTCCGCGTCCCGCGGCAAAAAACCCCTGTTACTGGGTCGAGCGGCAGCCGATGACCTCGATAAGCGTGTGGGGGACACGTTCAAACTGTATGAGAGCGCCTATCTTATCGTGGGCATCTATGAGACCGGCGAGGCCTTCGAAGACGGCGCGGCGGTGATCCTCGTCGAGGATGCTCAGGAGATCAGCGGCAAACCCCACCAGGTCAACGCCTTTCTGCTCAAGCTGCGCGAGGGCGCGGATGACGAGCGCCTGCGCGAGCGGATCGAGCAGCGATACGCCGACCTGATCACGACGACCTCGGCAACCTTTGCCGAGGAGCAGGACACACTCCAGTACGTTGGCGTCTTCGCCTGGTCGGTCTCCCTGATTGCGGTACTGATCGGCGGCGTTGGCGTGATGAACACGATGCTGATGAGCGTCTTCGAGCGCACGCGTGAATTCGGCGTGCTGCGCGCCATTGGGTGGCACCCGGCTCGGATCCTACGGATGATCCTGGGTGAATCACTGCTGATCAGCGCGTCGGGCGGCATTCTCGGGATCGCCCTCGGCTGGCTGGGCGTGGTGGCGATTCAGCAGGTGCCGACCGCCGGTATGCTGGTCCCGCAAACACTACCCATTCCCCTTGTGGCTCAGGGCATAGTCACGGCGCTGACGCTTGGCGTGGTCGGAGCTCTCCTCCCGGCGTGGCGGGCGTCGCGCCTGATGCCCATAGAGGCCATCCACGCCGACGGCGGCTCCGCCAAGCCCGGCGATGCGGGACGGAGCCGACACATACGTTCCTCATCCCTGCGAAACGTCACGCGGCAGCCGGTCAGAACGCTGCTCACGGTGATCGGCATCGGCATCGCGATGATGGCCATTATCCTTCTCGGGGCACTGGGGGATGGTTTGGTCACGCAGTTTGGGGGAATGACCGGCGGCGGCGGTGCCCATCTCGTGGGCATGGAGACCGACGCCTCCGCCGACCTGACGAAAATCAGCCAGGATGCCATCCGTTACGTAAACAACATGCCCGGCGTTGCTGCTGCGGAGGGGTTCCTGACCGGCTATACGGTCCTTGGTGAGTTGCCCTTCTTCATCGTCTATGGGTACGCCCCACGAGGCCTGGCGATCCGCGGGTACGAGGTCGTCGAAGGGACTTCCCTGACCACGAATCGCCAGATCCTCCTGGGGCGGGTAGCGGCGGACAACCTGAACAAAACGATCGGGCAGACCGTGCGCATCTTTGACAGCACCTTCAAGATTGTGGGCATCTACGAAACCGGCGTTCCGTTCCAGGACGGCGGGGGCGTTTTGACGCTGCGGGATGCGCAGCGGCTCTTCGGACAACCCCGCAAAGTCAGCTTTGTCGGCCTATGGCTGGAGGACGAGGCGAACGCCGATGCAGTCATCGCAGCTGTGGAGACCCGATTCCCGGAGATCGATCTCGCAAGGTCCAGTGAGTTTGTGGAGGGTGTCGCCGATATTCAGATGATGGAAGGCGCCACGTGGGGCATCTCCGCTATGGCGCTGGCCGTCGGTGGACTGGGCATGACCAACACGATGGTGATGAGCGTCTTCGAGCGCACGCGCGAGATCGGCGTGCTGCGCGCCCTGGGCTGGCGCCGCCGTCGCGTCCTCCGGATGATCGTCCGTGAGTCCGTGGTGCTGAGTCTGTTGGGCGGGGTCGCCGGTGTCGTGACCGGCGTTGTCCTGGGGCTGCTGATCAACCAACTACCCGTCGTCGAGGGTTTCCTGCGGCTTGAGTACCACCCCGAGCTCTTTCTGCAAGCCGTGGGTACCGCGGTCACCCTCGGTGTCGTTGGCGGCATCTATCCGGCGTGGCGAGCCACGCGCCTGCACCCCGTCGAAGCCCTGAGGTACGAATAATGTTCAACGTATGCTACAGCTGCGGCGAATACCACGCCGACAAGACCGTGGTCTTACTCCCGGAAACACCCGGCTGGGCTCACGCCGTCTGCCCGAACTGCGGCCATCCGCACCGCTTCAGACACCTCCCCCTGCTAATCGTGGCCGGGGCCAGCGGCACCGGGAAGTCTGCACTCATCCAGAAGCTGGTTACGCATGTAGACGAGGCTGTGCTTCTGGAACTCGACATCCTATGGCGCCCGGAGTTCAACCGGCCCGACGATGCCTATGACGGCTACTTCGATACCTGGTTGCGATTGATCAAGAATATCGCCCAGTCGGGCCGCCCGGTCGTCGTCTTCGGCGCCGGCATCGGGGTGCCGTCGAACCTAGAACACCAGGTTGAGCGTCGCTACATCGCTGATAGCCGCACGTTGGCGCTGACGTGCGATGATGAGACGCTCGGGGCGCGCCTGCGCGCGCGCCCCGACTGGCGCGGCAGCGGCTCCGACACATTCATCGAAAGCCAGCTTGAGTTCAACCGCTGGTTTGTCGAGGTCGGGCCGACGTTGTCACCGCCGATTGAGCTGTATGACACTACGAACCAGTCTATAGACGCCACTGCAAACCACGTGGCCGCCTGGATTCGGCGCACCATCGCCGCGTGCAGTATGAACCCATCTGCGCTATAGCACACAGGAACAAGACTATGCAAAACGTGCCAAACCCGGTTGAGCAGAAGATCGCAGTCGAGACCCAAGATCTCGTCAGAACATATGGCGGTGCAGATGGCGTACGGGCGCTAGATGGCGTCAGCCTGAACATTGCAGCCGGCGAATTCGTGACGGTCATGGGCCCCTCGGGATCGGGCAAATCAACGCTCCTCAACCTGATCGGCGCACTAGATCTGCCCACATCCGGCACCATCAGCATCAACGGCCAAGACCTGGCCTCCATCCGCGATCTTGACACTTTCCGCGCCAAGACCGTTGGCTTCGTCTTCCAGATGCACAACTTGATCCCCACCCTCAACGCGCTGGAGAACGTCGAAGTGCCGATGATGGGACAGGTCCGCAGCCGGAGCCGCAGGCGCCAGAGGGCAACCGAACTCCTGCGCCTTGTTGGCCTGTCTGATCGTATGGATCACCTCCCTAGTCAGCTCTCCGGCGGCGAGCGCCAGCGGGTGGCGATCGCGCGGGCCCTGGCCAACGAGCCCACCATCGTGTTGGCCGATGAGCCGACGGGTAACCTCGACTCACAGAGCGGTGCTGATGTCATCGATCTGCTGCGCGATCTCAACCGGCGGCTCAGCGCCACCATCATCATCGTCACCCACGACCACGCTGTCGCCCGGCAGACGGACCGCGTCATCGTCTTGCAGGATGGGCAGATCTCGGACGATCACAAGGTCGGACACCCCTACGAAGAGGACCTCAAGACCTTCCGCAGCTCGGGCCTGGGCAAAGCTTTACTGTCGGGTGACCCGGATGCAAAGGGCTGGCTCAGGAATCAGGGGCTCGACGTCCTGCAGAGCGCACTGTAGAATTGACGGCAGTGGCAACCACCTGTCCCCCTCCCAACAGCAGGTCAACCGCGAATCACGCCGATCCGCACGAATTGGGAACATCGAATCGCTGAACGGATGATACCATCCCCTGGCGGTTGACCCGCTTGCGCTGCCCCTCACCTGACGCTAGAATAAGGCTAAGAATCTCACCCAGAAACAACGGAAGGACCCTATGCTACCTGACACTACCTCCCTGCCCGAAACCGTCACGACGTTCAGCCGCCGGCTCATCGAGAACGTAGAGCGGGTCATTGTTGGGAAACACGAGCAGCTCGAATTGCTGATGGTCGCCTTGCTCTGCCAGGGACATGTCCTCATTGAGGACGTCCCGGGCACCGGGAAGACGATGTTGGCCAGGGCGATTGCGGTCAGCATGGGAATGGAGTTCGGACGCCTCCAATGCACGCCGGATTTGCTCCCCAATGACATTACCGGTGTGGACATTTACAACCAGAAGACCAACGCCTTCGAGTTCCAACGTGGCCCGGTCTTCGTCAATATCCTACTAACCGACGAGATTAACCGGGCCACGCCACGCACGCAAGCGGCCCTGTTGGAGGCGATGCAGGAAGGCCAGGTCACTACCGGCAACACCACCAGGAAGCTGCCCCGCCCCTTCCTGGTCCTCGCTACTCAGAACCCCATTGAGTACGAGGGCACGTTCCCATTGCCCGAAGCCCAACTGGACCGCTTCCTCATGCGCATCTCCCTGGGCTATCCAGAGGAGAGCGACGAGATCGCAATTCTGCGTAACCTCCGCAAGCAGCACCCGATCGAGACTTTGGACCAGGTTGTCGATGGGTCAGCGTTGCTGCGCCTGCACGATACCATCACCGATGTGCACGTGGACGGGACAGTTGAGCACTACATCCTCGCCATCGTGAGAGCGACCCGGGAGCACGCGGACATCTCTCTCGGCGCCAGCCCCCGTGGCTCACTGGCCCTCTACAAGACCGCACAGGCCTGGGCCGCCCTCCACGACAGAGACTACACCATTCCGGACGATATCAAACGGCTGGCACCTATGACACTCGCCCATCGCCTGATCTTGAGACCCGAGAGCCAGTTGCGCGGGCGCACGGCCGAGGGGCTGGTACGCGAGATACTGGAGCGTGCGGAACTGAAGCTGAGTAACAACGGCGGCTAGACCTCAGGTGGTGCTCTTCCGCGAGCACTCACACAACATATGGTTGGCCCTATCTTGATCTGAATGGAGGGAGGCTATGACCGACAGCGTAGGCGCTGCAGTTGAGATCGTACATTTCAGCGAGGCTCACGTCCCCACATTCACAGCGTGGTTCAACGCACTACCCAACAACCATGTCTGGACCGAAGACTTCGTGCGGAGCAGAACCGTCGACGATCCAACGTACGATCCGGGGTTGATGCTGACGGCGACCCACGACGGTGCTCCTGTGGGGTTCGTGCTGGGCAACCTGGCCAATGAAACAGGTTGGATTCGAGCATTCATCGTGCATCCCAACCTACGCAAACAGGGCATCGGCTCACGGCTCTTCGAGGTTATTGAAAGTGCGTTCCGAAACCGCGGCGTGACGGATGTCAACGTCGGGTGGGCTGTCCCGCGCTACTTTCTGCCCGGTATCGACGTCGCATACACAGCAGCCATCGTCTTCCTCGACCGCCACGGCTACGAGACCGACCGCTCGACACGCATCAACATGGACGTCGAGCTGGCCGGGCGCAACTTTGATACAGCCGAGAGCGAGTCAAGACTGGCTGATCTGGGCGTGACGATCCGTCGTGCAAACGCGGGGGACTTGGATCAGATCACCGAGCTCTGCGAAGCCAATGACAGCGCCATGTGGGCATTGGAGACGGGGATGGCGCTCGAGTGTGACCCGGCGCCCATCTTTATCGCGATCAAGAAGGGGCGGGTCTGCGCATTTGCCGCGCACAGCGTCTGTGGCCCAGCCCACTTCGGGCCTATGCTGACCAATACCGATCTGCGCGGCATGGGCATCGGCTCGGTGCTTCTGAAACGTTGTCTGCAAGATTGGCAGCGTGTGGGCCTGACAGCGTGCGACATCTCGTGGGCCGGGCCCATCTCCTTCTACGCACGTACCGTCGGCGCAACTATGGGACGAGCGTTCTGGGCATTCCATAAGTCGCTAGACAGGGATAATGCCTGATCTAGTTCCCATTCTACTGGGGCTCTTTGTCCTGGCTGCGCTGCTGCGCATCGACACCTACTTCAGCCTCGTCTACCTACTGATCGCAGCCTACCTCGTCGGTCGCCTCTGGTCGCGGCAGGCAATGCGCCAGCTGCGTACCCGCCGACGACTGGTCAGCCGCGCTTTTCCCGGTGAGGAGATCTCCGTCGAACTGGAGGTCGCTAACCAGGGGTGGCTCCCCGTGCCGTGGGTCGAGATGCACGATTCGCTTCCCGTCGAGATGATTGCTCCCCCCTTCTATCGCCGCGTCATCACCATGCTGCCGCACGAAACGCAACGTTTCACTTACACCTTGATGTGCTACAAACGTGGCTACTACACGATTGGACCGATGACCTGGCGGACCGGCGATCTCCTGGGCTTCGCCCCTCAGGAAGTCGGCAGCCAGACCTCGGAGTACATCATCGTCTACCCTCGCGTCTTGCCGCTGCATAAGCTAGGGCTCCCGACACGCTCGCCGCTGGCCTCACTGCCTGCGTCTGCACCACTCTTCGAGGATCCCACGCACATCACCGGCGTCCGCCCGTATCGCCACGGGGACTCACCCCGCCGCATTCACTGGACGGCAAGCGCCGGTGCCGGATCGCTGCTGGTGAAGCGCTACCGGCCAGCCATCGCCCGTGAGACGCTGATCTGTCTCGATCTTGCGCAAGAGGACTACGCCTTCCAGCGGCTCTACGCCGCGTCCGAGTTGGCAATCGTGGCGGCCGCCTCGCTGGCGAATCACATCATCGTGCGCGAGCATCTGAGCGTGGGACTGTGCACGCAGGCCACCGATCCACTGCAGGACGCCACCGTGACCTTCTCGCTGCCGCTACGAAGGGAACGCACCCACCTGATGAGCATCCTTGAGGTCTTGGCGCGCGCGAAGAGCTATGCCGTTGTGGAGGATGCGGAGCGCGCGCCCCTCCCGCTGCCAGAATTTCTACGGGTGCAGAGCCTTGGTCTCTCCTGGGGCGCGACCATCATCGTCATCACGGGCAGCGAGTCTGAGGACCTCCTGGAATCGCTGCTCTACCTCAGGCAACGAGGATTTGCCGTTGCGCTGCTCCTGGTGATGCCGCCCCCGCCGGAGTCACCGACCCCGGCCGCGCCCGCAGTCACGGCAACAGCAGAACGAAGCCGCACTACAGTCGTCGGGCTACCTGTCTACAGAGTGTGGCGGGAAGAGGAATTGGAGACACTATGAGCCACGGATACGACCGGCAGTTCAGACGCCCGCGCGTCGTGATCCGTGAAACAGACGATTACATTGGCGCCGGGCACGAGGGGCCGCCTCCGGAACCGGAGAACCCTTGGATTCGCAACTTCTTCCACCCGGCTGCCTTCACTGTTCTCGTAGCGTGTGTGCTGTGGCCCATCGCCCGGTTCGTTGGCCAGCTTTCTCCCATACTCGGTCGAACGGTAATCTGGCTCATCCCCATGTTGATGGCTCTGGTGGGCTTCACAACTGAGAGAATTGCCATCAAACGGCTCCTCAGCGGGACGGAGGCCTTGCGGTTCCGATTGATCGAGTTAGGCGTGCTCTTCCTGGTTGCCAAGGTTGCCGGTCACCTGAATGACACACTCCCTCAGCTCGTCAGCGTTGCAGAGACCTGGTCACAGAACCCCCTCAGCTTCTTCGACGCAGAAACGATGACCGCCTTCCTCTTGGGGGCCGCTGTGTGGTGGGGAGGCGGCGCGACAGCGCGTGACCTGGACGCCGTGAGCGACCCCTCGCTCTACACCGGAGAGACTGAACCGCGCCGGCGCTTGATGAACCGCTATTTCCTCGGGGGCGTTGTCCTGATGATCTTCGCTGCTCTAGGCCGGGTAGAGTTGCGCAGCGTCATCACCATGACACAGGAACGCACCAACGCCCCCATCGTCAGCGCGTTGATCTACTTTCTTCTGGGGCTGGTGATGCTCGGGCAGATTCGCTTTGCCCGGCTGACGGCTCTCTGGCATCGTGACAAAGTGACCATCTCCGAACATCTGAACGTCGTTTGGCTGCGCTACCTCTTGTCCTTCCTGGCGCTGATTGCCGGCGTTGCCTTCGTCCTGCCCACCGGCTACACACTGGGCTTCTCAGACCTCGTCGCGCTCATCATCACTCTGATCATGTCGTTGATGATGATCCTCTATATGCTCATCACCTGGCCGTTGGCGCTGCTCGCCGCACTCCTTATGGGCAAGTCGGAACCGGTACCACCCCCGGCGATGGACAGGCTGCCCTTCGAGCCCGGACTGATGCCGGCGGATGGTGGTGCTAACCCATGGTGGGCCCTCCTGCGCTCAGCGCTTTTCTGGGTGGTGTTACTCGGCGCAGTGACATATCTGATACGCAGCTATGTCCGGGATCGTCCTGGGCTACGGCAGCTCGTGCAGCGACTCACGCCTCTGCGTTGGGCAGGGCACCTCTGGCAAGCTCTGCTGCGTTGGCTCAGGAGCGTGGGAAAAAAGGCCGGCAGGGCACTACCCGAACTGATGGCACGCATCAGACAGGCACGGGCCACCCGTGAGTCGCGGCAGCTTCGTGCCGTCTCTCTGGGATCACGTGACCAGATCCTGCACCACTACCTGCGCACGCTGGATACAGCGCAGGAGGCCGGCGTGCCACGGCGGCGCACTGAAACCCCCTACGAATACCGTCGCAACTTGCAGGCGCATGTTGAGGAAGAAGAGGAAGCCTTGGCGGAACTCACCGAGGCCTTCATCGAGGCGCGCTATAGCACCCATCTCGTCAGCCCTGAGGACGTTGCAGAGCAGCGGGCCAACGCGGAGCGCGTCCAACGCAGCTTGCGCGAGCGGCTCGACGACTAGATCATCCACGACTGCAGCGGACTCAACCCTGGGTGTGCTCCGGCGACAACCACGCCTCGCAACACAAGGCTATTCAGTAGAACTTCAGAAACAGGTTCCCGGTGCCAAGCCTGTACGCTCAGGGCTCAACCCGGTTGTCGCTGAGAAGCCAGATATACTCTGGTTCAGGAAAGATCCCATACACCTCAGCCACGATGTTCCCATCACAGTCCTCAGCCATTACGTCGAGGATCTCAGGAGTGACGAAGATGATGCGAACATCGCCGGGCACAAGGCCCTCATTCTCGCCCATCCTATCGGGGCCCCACTCGTCAGACACCTCCGGCGACGCATACAGGAAACAAACCTCGGTGTCCAGGTCGTTGATCACCCAAATCGGCACCAGGTCCGGCGCCGAGATTTCGAGCGCCAGATCATGCGAGATCTCCCACGCCGTCGCCATAACACCCTCATCGCAGGTCAGCACTTCAATGTCGTGAGGGCCGGCGGGAACTGAGAAGCTTTGCCGCGCCTCAGGGGCGATCATCGTCTGCTCACCCAGCCAATCGTCCCCCCACGACTCGGCGGTGGACGGCGAGATGAAGACGTAACAGACGTCATAGGGGGACCAATTCTGTATAGTCACCTCAAATCCATCGCTGCTGGGTTCGGGCGTACGCGTCGGGGACGGCGCCACCCGTGTGGCAGTTGGCGGAGCTGTCGTGGCCGTCGGCCGCACGGGAGTTGCCGTGGGGCGAACCACAGTGACCAAGAGGCCCACCGCCGGCGTGACTGTGGGCGCATCTCCGGCAGCCATCCAGTCGGAAAACCACGGCATCCCAACGACGACGCCAACGCAACTGACGGCTGCACAGACCAAGACGACGGCAGCGATCCCAATCCAGAGTCCACGGCGCGGCTTCCGGGCCGGTAGCGCGACCCATGCAGGCGGCGGCGCACTGCCGGAAACGGGCGGCATAGATGGTGTCACCACGGTAGTTCGTGACATAGGGGCCTTGACGGCCATCGGGGGCAGCGGGCCGGACTGTATGGCCGACCACATCTCGCGGGCGCTCTGCCAACGCTCCTGCACCGGCAGTTGCAGAGCCTTCATCACCACGTGCTCCACCCTTGGCGTGACCTGCGGCGCCAAGTGTCGCAGCGGGAGAAACTGACTCGGCATGGCCATCCGCTCTGTAGCCGTTGGCGGCGCCTGCCCGGTCAACAGATGATAGAGTGTGGCCCCCAGGCTGTAGACGTCGCTCTGGGGTCCCGTGTGATCCGTGGTTGCCCCATATTGCTCTGGGGGCGCGT
>CAZEXX010000127.1:0-2310 GCA_964516885.1 uncultured Anaerolineales bacterium
AAGCGGCGGTACCGGGTCGTCTGTACGAGACTACGGAGGGGGTCTCTGGTAGAGATGTGCCGGCGGCACATCCGGATCAGTGAGGATTTGTGAGATTCGTGGTTCCTCTCCCTACGGCTCCATCAATCCCTCGCGCCAGGCGAAGACGGCGGCTTGTGTGCGGTCCGATAGGTGGAGCTTGCCCAGCAGGTTGCTGACGTGGGCCTTGACGGTCCGCTCGGTGATATAGAGCTCGGCGGCGATCTTGGCGTTGGAGCGGCCCTCGGCGATGAGATGCAGGACCTCGACCTCGCGCGGCGTGAGCTCCGCGGCGGGATCGCGTTCCCTCCGCGGAGCGGCGACCTCGGCCATCAGCCGCCGTGCGATACGTGGGTGGAGCACGGCGTCGCCGCGGGCCGCGGCCAGGATGGCGCCGAGGACGGTTTCCGCCCCCGCGTCCTTGAGTAGATAGGAGAGCGCGCCGGCCTTGATGGCGGCGAAGATCAGCTCATCCTGAGCATAGCTGGTCAGCACGACGACCTGTGTGTGGGGGCTCACCTGGCGGATCCGGCGGGTCGCGGTGACGCCACCCTGGTCCGAGGGCAGGCCGCCCGGTTTGAGCGGCAGTACTAAGTCCATCAGGACGACGTCGGGCACTTCCTGTTGGACGCCCTGGACCGCGGTCTCGGTGTCGCCGGCCTCGCCCACGATGTCGACGTCCGGCCTGGCGCTGAGGTAGAAGCGCAGTCCTTTGCGGACAACGTCGTGGTCGTCGACGATGAAGACGGTGACGGGGTTGGCTGCAGTGCTGGCGGTTTGATCCATTGATTGCTCCTCAGAAAATCACGATTCACGATTCACCGGAGGCAGTGCCCAAATCACAGATGGCAAATCACAAATCACAAATGACAAATCACGCAGAAACCAGGGCGGCGGGTCGTTCCGCGGTCCGGAGATGCCGCTGGGCGTGGATGTGGTAACGGCAACGAATGATGGGACGCCAGGCGGAGTATTGATCACCCGTCTGGCGTCCTTTTCATCTGGTTCGGCTGCCGTCGCTACTCCTCGGTCTGGGTGATGGGCAGGCTGCCCAGAAGGAGGGTGGGTGTGATGCCTTTCTCGGTGAGGACGACCTTGGCGTTGTTCTTCAGCGAGTTTTCCGTCATCTCGATCCGGCGGAGGAGCTGGGCATTACCCTGGAAGTAGGTGTTGGCGGCCTCGTTGACCAGGCGGATGGCCTGGGCGCGACCCTCGGCAACCTTGATGGTGGCCTCGCGCTCACCCTCGGCCTTGCGGATGGCGGCTTCCCGGTCACCCTCGGCGCGCTGGATGGTGGCCAGCTTCTGCTGTTCCGATGCCTCGAACTCGCCGGTGGCCAGCAGCCGCATCGAGCGGCGCTCCTGCTCAGCGGTTTTCTGCTTGTGCATAGCGATCTTGATGTCCTCGGGTGGGTCGATGAGCATAATCTCGACCTTGCTGATGACCAGGCCCCAATCGACGGCGAACTCGTTCAGCACCCTTTTCAGGTTGGTGGCGATCTTCTCGCGCGCCACCAGGCTCTCGTCCAGCGTCAGGTCACCGAACTCCTGGCGCAGGTTGGTCATCGCCAGCTGGATGATGGCGCGCCTCCAGTCATCGATGTTGTAGAAGGTGCGCTTAATCGATTCCTCGTCGGCCTTGGGGCGCACCCACATCACGCCGTCGACGCGAATCTCCACGTTGTCCTTGGTGATCTCCGGCTGCGGGGGGATGTCCATGGTGTGTTCGCGCACGTCGCGGACGCGAGTGATGCTGACGAAGGGAATCTGCAGGCCCAGACCGGGCATGACGAAGCTGCGATATTCTCCCAGGACCTCCTGGATGCCGCGCTCAAAGGGCTTCACCGTGTAAATGAACGATCGTATGTATCTCATGCTGCTGCTCCTTTCGACGACTTGTCGTCAGAGTACCCAATGCGGGCACGGTATGTGACACTACTAACTCGATCTGTTTGCGTGCTGGATGACAGCCGGCCTTGTATTCCGTCGTGACCTCTCAGCGATTTCGCTTACCCGGCCTCTGTCACCTCCTTCATCTCGGCTTCGTCCAAAATGCGCGCTATGGTTGCCGCCACCAGTGGGAGGGGCAAGGCCCAGGCGAGTGAGACCTGGGCGTCTGTGCCTGCCGGAGCGCCCGGCTCGCTCAGGACCTGGGTAGCCACCAGGGCGTTGGACCCACTTGCGTCAATCAAGACGAAGTCCTCCGACTCGCCGTCGCCGTAGATCAGCCGGTAGCTGCGATCATCGTACACAATCTCCGTCCAGGTGTCCATCTGCCGGCCACGGTATTGCA
>CAZEXX010000127.1:2410-10516 GCA_964516885.1 uncultured Anaerolineales bacterium
ATCTGGCCGACCGGGATAACCAGACGTTCTCCGAGCCACGTCCACGCCTCAGGGCGGGGGAGCTCCGGCTGGATCCGGGTGCCGGGCGGGTCTGCTGCGGCCACCTGTCCTGCCGGATGGCCGCTCGCGGGCATCTGATGGAGGGCGTCGACGGTCTGGCTGCGGGCCCTGCCCTCTGCGGCAAGGCCCTTGGCGTCGTCCACGGGTTGCGGCGTGACGTCGATCTCGGCCCGCACCGTCGTGCCGGTGCCCGGGTGGCTCTCCACTGTCAGACGTCCGCCGTTGCTGATCAGCCGATCTTGCATACTGCTGATGCCCAGGCCCTTACGCGTCCGACCGGTGTCGAAGCCCACGCCATTGTCCTCGATTGTGAGGATGACCCGATGCTCGGTGCAGCGGAGCTGCATGTCGACGCGGGTGGCCCGCGCGTGGCGCCCGACGTTGTGCATAGCCTCCTGTGCCACGCGGTAGAGCGTCTCCGTGACGACCGGGGGCAACCATTGATCGTTGCACTGGACGTCAAAATAGACCAGCAGATGCTGTCGCGCCCCAAAGATCAGCGTGAAATCGTTGAGTGCTGCGACCAATCCGCGTTCCTGGAGCGGGCCGGGCCGCAGATCCTCGATCAGGCGTGTGGTCTCCCGCTGGGCCATCTGGGCCGCGGTCTCGATCTCCTGCACCATCTCAACCAGCTCGGGTGACACCGGGTTGCCGGCCTGCTCCAGCAGTTGGTAGTGCGTGCGCACCGCGCTGGCCGTCATCGCCAGGCTGAACAAGTGTTGTTTGACGCTGTCGTGCAACTCGCGGGCCAGGCGGTTGCGTTCCTCCACCACGGCAAGGGCGCGGACTTGATCCGTGAGCCGGGTGTTGCTCTCGTGCAGCCGCTCCAGATCCTGCTCGTCCTCCTCCAGGTGCTCGATCAAGAGGTTGAGCTGGCGCGTGAGCGTTCCGATTTCGTCGTGGCCGGACTCTGTGGCCCGCAGGGCCAAGTTGCCGCGCAGCCACGCTTCGCTGACCTTGAGCAGGCGGGTGAGTCGCCGCTGCCGCACCCGCGTGGCCCATGCGGCGACGATGCCGGTCACCACGGCGACTGATGCGCTGATCAGGAGAGCGCGCCAGCGTGTGGCACGACCGATCGCGCCGGTGCCCAACATGAGCTGCGCAGCCAAGGTACAGGTGAAGACGAGTCCTGCCTCGTAGAGACCGACACGAGATGCTAAGTTGGGACGATGCCACGGATCCTGTGTTTTCATGCCTGGACTCCCCACCTCGCCGGAGGTGCCGGTGCTATTCTATGCCATCATCGTAGCAGAGAATGCCGTTCTTGTCATCGTGCCCTCGGAGGATCTCGGCATTGGCCTTGAGACCAATCACTGCTGCCCACTCAGCCACGGACCACCGGGTGGCTTTGACTTCAGTTCTCCTTCAGGGTAGAATAGCCGCGGTCTGATCAGTTCGAACACCTTCCCCGCCGGGTTGCGGCGTGGTCTTGAAGCTTATCAGCTACACAGCGCACCGGGTACGGAGTGACTATGAAACCCACCGTTCTCAACGACCGATATCGCCTCGTCGAACTTATAGGCGCCGGCGGAATGGCCACCGTCTATCGCGGCGAAGACCTTATGCTGGAACGTCAAGTCGCGGTCAAGTTCCTGCGCGAGCCCTATGCCAGCGATCCCGAGGCCCGCGACCGCTTCCTGTTGGAGGGGCGGGCAGCGGCGAAGCTGGATCATCCCAACATCGTGCGCATCTACGACGTGGGCCAGGACGCCGGCAACCATCCGTATCTGGTGATGGAGCTTGTGCCGGGTGAGGATCTCAAGGCGATGATCCGGCGGTCTGCCCCGCTCTCGGTCCCCTGGGCACTCACGGTTGCCCGCGAGATCTGCTCCGGTGTGGGCCAGGCGCACCGCGCCGGCATTGTGCATTGTGATCTGAAACCTCAGAATATTCTCGTGACCGAGAGCGGCCACGTGAAGGTGACCGACTTCGGCATCGCCCGCGCGCTGCAGCAGGATGAGCCCGACGGCGAGCCCGTCGAGGTGGTGTGGGGAAGCCCTCACTATCTCTCCCCGGAACAGGCGATGGGGCGGATGCCCACGCCGGCCGCCGATGTCTACAGCATCGGTGTGATGCTCTACGAGATGCTCACCGGTGTGCCACCCTTCCACGATCCTGATCCTGCCGTGTTGGCGATGAAGCACTGTCGCGAGGAACCGCCACCATTGACGGCGCTGAACCCCAAGATCCCGTCGGGTTTGGACTGGCTGGTGCGGAAGATCCTCTCCAAGGATCCCACGCGTCGCTACCGCAATGCCGACCAGTTGGGGATCGCGTTGGATAACTACTTGGGCATCGGCCAGGATGGCACCGGCCCGCGCCCCCCTGTTGTCCAGGAGGCGCAGGTGGCCCCCGCGCGTACGCTGGAGGAGGTCAGTGGAGAGCTGCCGCCGGCGCCCTATGCATCGGCGCTTTCCGCGCCGGCGCCGGGCGGGTCATTGGGGACGCAGCCTGTCGTGGAAGCGACGGTCGGATTCGACAGTACCCTGTGGATGCTGATCGGTGTCGCGGCGGTAGCCGTGATCGGTTTGATCCCGTTGTGGCTCTTTGTCACCCGGGCGTACACAGCCCCGGTGGTGGTGCCTACGCCGGGGCCGGGTACTACGGCGGTTGTGCCCACACCCGGTTCCGAGACGCTGGTCACGGTCCCGAATTTGGGCGGTCTGAGCGCCGCCGATGCCCGGCGGCTGGCTGAGAGTGTTGGGCTCAACCTGGAGGTCATCGGCGAGGAGGAGACGTCGGATGTGCGTCCCGGCGCTGTCGCGCAGCAGACCCCCGGGGTGGGGACCCGCGTGCCGGTGAGTGACACCGTCAGCGTGATTTTGGCCGCCGGGCGTCCACTGGTGATGCCCGACATCGTCGGGTACGACCTGGATACCGTGCAGCCCGGCCTTGAATCCGACGGGTTGCTGGTGGCTACTGTTGAGCTCCGTAGTCCGGAAAGCAAAGGGCGCGTGCTCGAGCAAGAACCGGTGGCCGAGACCGAGATGCGCGCCGGTGACACCGTCACGCTGACCGTGAGCGGTGGCGGGGACGTGGCTATCCTTCTGGGCGTCAATCTGAACGGCCAGGTTCTGTTGGAGCAGGCGTGGGTCTCGCAGTTTGCCTATCGGCCTGGCGACATAGTGCCGGTGACGCTGCGCTGGCGCTGTTTGGCGCCGTTTGGATCGTCGTACCAGGTCTTCATCCACATACTGACCCAGGATGGCGGCACCCTGATTGCTCAAAGGGATATCGTGCCGGTCAACGGGCTTCGGCCAACCACGGGGTGGGCTGCGGGCGAGATCATCAGCGATCCTCACCAGATCGCCCTGCCGGGCGACACACCTGCGGGCACATACCAAGTTCGCGTGGGGCTCTATGACGCCGGCGGGCGGCTGCCTGTCGCCGATGCTGGTGAGACGCAGGTGCTCGACGACACGATCTTCGTCACCACGATAGCCGTGCAGTAAAGCTGAGCCATTCCCGCATGAGTGACCTTCCCAACCTGTGGATTGGGGAGGCGGGAGCTTCTGTACTGACGCAGATGCCGGGAATACCTCGCCACTCCTCCCCTTTTTTTCTGGTATAATCATCTTTGAAACTACCGTGGTACGATACGTGTGACGTGTGGTGGGCCTGGCCAGATCAAATGGACCCGTAGTGCGGGTTAGGAGGCACAATGAAATCTAGAAGCAGCAGCAATTTCGTCTATCTCATCATCATTGCCGCTGTGCTCTTTCTTGTATACAGCTACATTTCCGGTGGAACCGATACTGCGACGGTACCGTTGAACCAGGTGGCCGCAGATGCGAACGCGGGGAAGATTGAAGCCATACGTGTGCAGGGGGACGAGCTCAGCATAGAGTACAAGGAATACACCGAGTCCGGGGTCCAAGTCGTCTTGTCCCGGAAAGGGCCTGAGTCGACGCTCATCGAGCAGTTGCAGGTTCTGGGCGTGAGTCAGGAGGCGATGCAGAATATCGAAATCGATTTTGAGGAGCCGGTGGATTGGGGGACGCTGATCAACGTCGGCGTCACGCTGATCAGTATTCTGGTCGGTGTGGCGTTCTTCTATTTTTTCATCCGCCAATTCCAGGGCGCGAACAGCCAGGCGATGTCGTTCGGGAAGAGCAAGGCCCGGATGTTCACCGGCGACCGTCCCACTGTGACGTTCGACGACGTCGCCGGCGTGCAAGAAGCCAAGGAAGAGCTCAAAGAGGTGGTTGAGTTCCTCAAAGAGCCGGAGAAGTTCATCAGCCTGGGGGCCCGTATTCCCAGGGGTGTGTTGCTGGTCGGCGTTCCCGGTACCGGCAAGACGCTGATGGCGAAGGCTGTCGCCGGTGAGGCGGGGGTGCCCTTCTTTAGCATCGCGGGTTCCGAGTTTGTGGAGATGTTCGTGGGTGTCGGCGCCAGCCGCGTGCGCGATCTGTTCGACCAGGCCAAGCGTCACAGTCCCTGTATCGTCTTTGTGGATGAGATCGACGCCGTCGGTCGCCACCGTGGTGCGGGGCTTGGCGGCTCTCACGATGAGCGCGAGCAGACACTGAACCAGATTTTGGTGGAGATGGATGGGTTCGATACCGACAGCAACGTCATCGTGCTCGCTGCCACGAACCGGCCCGACATTCTGGATCCCGCGCTGCTGCGTCCCGGTCGTTTCGACCGCCGTGTGATGTTGGATCGGCCCGATATTCGCGGCCGTGAGGCGATCTTCCGCGTGCACGCGCGGGGCAAACCTATGTCGGCCGAGGTAGATCTGGAAGTGTTGGCGAAGTCCACGCCCGGTCTCGTCGGCGCGGATATCGAGAACGTAGTCAACGAGGGAGCAATCCTGGCCGCTCGGCGGGGCAAGCGACGCATTGGTATGGACGAGCTCCAGGAGGCCATCGAGCGCGTGATTGCTGGTCCAGAGCGCCGTAGCCGGGTGATCTCGGCGGAGGAGCGCAAGATCTTTGCCTATCACGAGGCCGGCCACGCTGTGGTCGCCTACTCGCTGCCAAAGTGTGATCCGGTGCGCAAGATCTCGATCGTTGCCCGGGGCATGGCCGGTGGGTACACGCTGACGCTGCCGGAAGCGGACCACTATATCATGCAGCGGTCCAAGATGGAAGCTGAGTTGGCGAAACTCCTCGGTGGGCGCGCTGCTGAAGAAGTTGTCTTCGACGAAATCAGCACGGGTGCCTCCAACGATCTTGAGAAAGCCTCGCAGCTGGCCCGCAGTATGGTCATGCGCTACGGTATGAGCGACGAGGTCGGCCCTATGGTCTACGGTCGCAAGGACGAATTGGTCTTCTTGGGCAAGGAGTTCGGAGAGCAGCGGGACTACGGCGAAGCCATGGCGAGGACGATTGACGATGAGGTGAGGAATTTCATCAAGCGCGCCTACGAGCGTGCGAAGCAGGTTATGGTGGACAGTCGAACCGAGCTGGACCGCGTCGCCGAGGCTTTGCTGGATCGCGAGACGCTTTCAGCAGATGAATTCGTGGCTGCGATGCAGGGACGGCCCCTGCCGGAGCGCAAGGAGACGAACACCGCGCCGGACTCTCAGGACGAGCACGACGCACCGGAGCCCAAACCTGAACCGGTGCTCAAGCCGTCGACAGCCGCCGTGTAGCTCCGGCACCGATAGAATCGCTACATTGAGCCCCCGCGCCGGCATCAGCGCGGGGGTTTTCCATGATCGGCTCGTCAGAGCCCTTACCCCCTCAATCGCACACGCCGCTGCGAGGCCCTGGATCCCCCGACTGTCAGATTTTCCCCTGTGGGTGTCCGGCTGACTGACGGTGCCTGTGCCTGCCGGTGCTGAAAACCTTGCCGGAACAGCGAGCCATGCTATAATGTGCACCGTTTTGGAGAGGTAGCATAGTCTGGCCTAATGCGCGCGCCTGGAAAGTGCGTGAACCGAAAGGTTCCAAGGGTTCGAATCCCTTCCTCTCCGCCTCAAGGTAAAGGGGCTCTCACTTGAGAGCCCCTTTTGTGGTGCCTGGGTAGCTTCTGCGGGTCCGTTCTACAGCACCGCGCGTGTGAGGCCGCCGTCAACGGCAAGCGTGACGCCGGTGATGTAGGAGGCTGCCGGCGAGAGGAGGAAGGCTGCCACCCGCGCGTACTCCTCGGTCCTGCCGATGCGGCGCAGCGGGATCTCCTGGGTGATCTTCGCGGCTTCGGCTTCGGGCGTGCTATGGTTCTTCTTCGCGCGGCTGAGCAGCAGCTGGTCGACACGCCCGGTGCGTGTCCAACCCGGCGCGATCGCGTTGACACGGATGTTGTCGGGCCCCAATTCGATGGAGAGGCTCTTGACCAACCCCACCACGGCCAGGCGCAGGCTGTTGGACAGGATCAGCCCATCCAGCGGCTGGCGCACCGTGATTGAGGTGTTGGCCAGGATGCTGCCCGATTGCTGCGCGCGCATAGTAGGCACCACGGCGTAGGCAAGTTCCACGGCGCTTTGGATGGTAAGGGCAGTGGCGCTTGCCCAATCCGCAGGCGCAAGATCAAGAAAACCGCCGGGTCTTGGCCCGCCGGCGTTGATATACAGTCCATCGATGCGTCCGAAGCGCTCCAGCGTAGCATCTCGCATGTGCTCGATATCAGCGCTTTGAGTCACATCGGCTGCGATGGCCAGGGTCTGGGCTCCGGTCTCCCGGGCGATGCGATCCGCAGCGGTATCGACGGACGCTTGCGACCGTGAACAGAGCACGACATCGGCACCCTCTGCTGCGAGCTGGAACGCTGTGGCAAAACCGAGGCCGCGACTGGCCGCGGTGACCAGCGCTACGTGTCCCTTCAAGTTGAGATCCATGTAATTCTCCCTGTCTGGCCTGGTCAGCTACAGACGCGCCGGTTCCGGCTCGAAGCGCAGAACCGTCTCGCCCACGCGAATGCGGTCGCCGGAGTTCAGGGTCTTGGGCTCGGTGACGCGTTCGTCGTTGAGGTAGGTCCCGTTGTGGCTGCCGAGGTCCTCGATCCACCAGTGATTCTCGCGCCAGACGACTATGGCGTGGTTGGCCGAAGCAAACGGATCATCGATGACCAGATGGTTCTCAGTGCTGCGGCCGATTGCGGTGACAGGTCGGAGCGTGAAGCTCTGGCTCAGCGTTGATTCCGTCTCAATGGTGAGTATCGCCTGTTGAAGGGTCTCCTCGTCCTCCTCTGCGTGTTGGCGAAGGCTGCGCCAGATCACATAGAAGGCGACCGCCACGAAGGCATAGAGCAGAGCGGTGAGGACAAAGCGCAGGACGAGCAGGAACTGATCCATGTTGGCTATCCGTTGACCGGCCTGAAGGGCTGCGTCTCGCCACGCTCGGCTCTTTCCAGCGGCTCGGCCTCGACATAGATAATGTCGACTCCCGAGAAGGAGATCAGGTCGCCGGGACGGAGCACGATCTCCTGAACTCGGAAGCCGTTCACAGTCGTACCGCCGGTGCTGCCCAGATCCTCCAGGATGTAGCGGCCATAGCGGCGCCGGAGCAGCGCGTGGTAGCGGGAGACCTGGCGATCCTCCAGTATGACGTCGTTGTCGAGCGCGCGCCCCAGGGTCACTTGCGGCTGGGTCAGGTCGAACGTGCGATCCCCTTTGATGATCAGATACGCTTGGGTCCGCGATTCGTTACCAGTCTCGGTGTGAGCCTGCATGATTTGCGCAAGACCCAGTTCCTGGGTGCCGTTCGGAATGCGCGCCACCCGGTCGGCCGGCATAATCCTCACCCCACGAGGTGGGAGGTCTTCGCTGACCTCAAGCTGTACCGCCGGGGTCTGGTGGGTTCTTAGATCCATGCGCTCCACCACTTTGACGAGAGCCCGTGTCAGCTGTTCGTCGAGGTCCGGGTGGTGCCGCCGTAAGGCCGCCAGGTCGTCGGAGTTGAGCTGGATGCGGTAGCGGCCGGGTACCTCAGGTCGCCCGTCGGCACCGAAGCGCTCCCCATCCTCCAGTGCTCTGAGGAGGTGGCGGGCGACATCCTGGGGCAACAAGCGCCCGGCGAAGAGCTTGACGAAGGGCTCCTCCACCAATTGCTCGATCCATCGTTCGACGTTGAGTAGTTGGTTCATATAGGTGGGTATTATATG
>CAZEXX010000128.1:0-3503 GCA_964516885.1 uncultured Anaerolineales bacterium
AACACACCCAAAGCAACACCGGCACTTCCGGTTCTGCCGGAAGTGCCGGTGTGATAAGTGCGGACGCTGTTCCGGAGCACTGAGGGGGGATTCCAGCATCTCCAGAGGTTCGGAGACAGCGCCCCGCGTCATAACCTGCTAGCTACACGTGGAGACAGCACGAGCCGTCTTCGTGCTCTGCGTCTTGAATGCGGTATCATCCCTGAGGCCGGCCCCAATTCTATCCATCAGCAGTGATCCGCCCAAGAGCGCTTCGACCTGCACGTGTTCTCCCAGCATAGCTACGTCAGCCACCCCCGACAAAGGACCTAGTGCCCGCCGCCGTCGGTGTTAGGGCTACCGTTGTCGACAGGTCCCCGATTGTTCGTGCCGCCCTGCAGCTGCACGTCTGGCGGCTCACCCTCTGGGCCGATGGGGCCGGTGCCGGTCTGGGTCCTCGTCTGGAGCGGCTCTGTAGCGCAGTTCTCTTCGCATACGCCGTCTCGGAGCTGCGTCCTCGTCTGTAACGGGCCTGTGTCACAATCCTCCACGCAAACGCCGTCTTGGAGTTGCGTCCTCGTCTGGACCGGCCCTGCGGCACAGTCCACTACGCAATCGCCGTTTTGGAGACGCGTCGGCAGCGACTCTCCGGCCAATCCGGCGGCTGCCTCCACGCGCGCCTGTGTCATGTCCCTCACCCTCTGGAGCTTGTCCTCGATCCCGAATCGCATGTTTTCGAATCGCACTTTCAAGTTCCAGAACCAGGGACCGGGGTCGCTCTCCTCAGAGGCGCTCACAGTGCCGGCGGCCAGGCTAAGCAGTATGGCTGCGATGCCCAAGACTTTGATGATCCTCGACATAACCATTACCTCCTATACACATCTGAATCCACGGCTGAGAGCTGATTGCCCCCAATTCACTCACTACGACGCGTGCGTCGCCGGAAGGATACGGCATGTCTGGGCAATTCCGCGGATCATTCCAATGGTCTGTCTATAGAGCTCAATATGCTCCACGTCCCGCCCACGGGCGAGCCACTGCCTGACAACTCTGCGTCGTCCCTTGTGCTGGCCCAGTACGAGAGTATCTTTGTCGTTACCGACTCAGATGCGTTGAGGTGAACCCATGGTGAACAAGGCCCGTAGGCGGCATCGGCACAGACTGGTGGGTGACCGATGCCCCAATGCCGACTATCTTCGTAAGCGAAGATGCGGAGTCGGTCGCGGCTTGCCCACCGTCGAACTCCTCGATACGGCCAATCGATCGCCGGCAAACGACGGCGCAGGTATCGATGTGGCAGGGCTGTGCGCCTGAGGGTTCGTCATTTGAGATTTTCGTTCTGCTGATCTATCTCCCAGAGGAGGTCATATGAAGATCACTGACATCAGCGTAGTACGTGTTGCATTGCCGAAGCGTGAGTCCAAGACGGAACCGCGCCGACCGGGTTGGGCGACGGAGGCCGAGGTAGCCAATCCGATGTCGCGCTATGCCAAGGTCAAGCGGCATCGCAGCCTATGGTTGCCCAAGTGGGAGGGCGCGTGGGTCAGAGTGACGGCTGAGGATGGGACGTGGGGACTGGGTACGCTCAACTTTGCGCGCGCCACCACGCCGGTCGTTGAGCACCTGGCCTCACAGTTGGTCGGGGAGGAGTGTATGGCCATCGACAAGGCGGCCGACATGATGTTCCGGATGACCAAGCCCTATGGCACCGTTGGCCTGGCCTCGTATGCTATCAGCGGGATCGACCTGGCCCTCTGGGACCTCAAGGGGAAGCTGCTGGATCAGCCGGTCTACGGCTTGCTCGGGGGACCCCAGAAGGACCGCATCTTCTGCTATGCCACGGGCAACGACGTGGACTGGTACAAGGAGCTGGGATTCAAGGGGTTTAAGCTGGCATGTCCCTATGGCCCGGCGGATGGCTGGGACGGTATCCAGCGCAATGAAGCCTTTGTCGCCAAGGCGCGTGAGATCATCGGCGACGATGCCGAGCTGATGCTGGATTGTTGGATGGCCTTTGATGTCGAGTACACGGTCCGTCTGGCCGAGATACTGCGTCCGTACCGGCTGAAGTGGATGGAGGAGTGCCTCGTCTCCGAGGACTTCGATGCACACGTCGCGCTGCGCGAGCGCTTGCCGTGGCAGACGCTTGCCACGGGCGAGCACTGGTACAGCCACGTGCCATTCCAATGGGCGATCAGCCACCGGGTCGTCGACATCCTGCAGCCGGACATCAACTGGTGCGGCGGGATGACCACCGTTCGCCGGATCGCAGCAGCGGCCGATGCCGGCGGCACCAGCGTGATCCTCCACGGAGGCGCTATCACGCCTTTCGGCCAGCACTTCACCCTCGCCACGCCCAGCTCGCCTTGGGGAGAGTATTTCGTCGCATCGCCTCCGGGCGTCCCGCTTGAGGAAGCTGCCCGCCTGCCGGGTCAGGCCATTGCGAAGGATGGCTGGCTTGTGCCCAGTGATGCACCGGGCTTTGGGCTCGAGATTCTGGACGCGTGGATTACGCCGTTTGGATGAAGCGGTCAGCGATCAGCAAGAGACAGCAGTAAGAAGTAGGGAGTAAGCAGTATGCTGTAAGTCAGCACGTCCGGCATACTCCTTACTTCTTACTCCTTACTCCTTGCAGTTGAGCTGAACGCTGATGGCTGACAGCTATCCTTCGCAAGGAGCGCCTATGATCATCGATAGCCACTGCCACGCCTGGTCGTACTGGCCGTACACGCCGGTGGTTCCTGATCCGGAGCAGCGCGGTCGTGTGGAGCAGCTGCTCCACGAGATGGATGTGAACGACGTTGATCAAGCTCTGGTGGTTTCGGCCCAGATTGACCACAATCCCGAGAACAACGTTTACGTCGCCGATCAGGTGGCCCGTTTCCCGGAACGCCTGCACCAGGTCGTGGATCTGGATAGCGTCTGGTCCTCGACCTACCACGTGCCGGGTGCTGCCGGCCGGCTCACGGCGATGGCGGAGCGTTGGCCCATCAAGGGCTTCACCCACTATCTGAGTCGTGACGATGATGGCAGCTGGCTCACCTCACCTGATGGCGTGGCATTGTTCCGCACTGCTGCTGAGCTGGGGTTGATGGCCAGCCTGAGCTGCTATCCTCACCAACAGGCAGCGATCCGCCGTGTCGCAGTGCAGTTCCCTTCTGTGCCTATTCTGTGCCACCATCTGGGCCATCCAAAAGCAGGGGACGCGCCGCCACATGGCGACCTGATGGAAATCCTTGCCTCTGCACGCTGCCCGAATATTTACATCAAGCTGTCGGGCTTCACCTATGCAAGTCAGACCAAGTGGGACTATCCGTGGTCGGACGTCCACTGGCTGGTGCGTGCTGAGTACGAGCACTTTGGTCCCCACCGGATGTGTTGGGGATCGGACTACCCGGTTGTCCGGTTCTACAGCACCTATCGCCAGGCCCTGGAAGCCTTCCGCACGCACTGCACCTTTGTGCCGGATGATGACAAAGAGTGGATACTCGGCCGGACATTGCACCGGTTGCTGACAGACACAA
>CAZEXX010000128.1:3603-10472 GCA_964516885.1 uncultured Anaerolineales bacterium
GATGACAAAGAGTGGATACTCGGCCGGACATTGCACCGGTTGCTGACAGACACAAGGGCTCTACAACGAAGAGAGCCGCACTGGGGTGCGGCGGTCCCAAAGGTAGGCACTGGCCGCTGACAGACACAAGGGGTTTCACACCACTCTGATCCCGTTGATGACGGCTGTGTTGTGGCTGATCCCGATGCTCATCGTCCATTTCTTCGCCCAGAAGCTGACCATCCGTGGTGCGCTGTAGTGTTTGCCGGCGCACACTACGCATGAATGTAGATGCTGTCGCCATCCCACAGGGCCCGTCAGATGGCCGGGCACGACGGCCTGTCCTCGAAGGGAAGCCCAACCCACATGCGGACGTTCATGCAGGTTGGGCTCCCCTCAGCGGGGACAAGTTGTCTAGCCCGCCCGTCCACGCAACGGTACAAGGTGCCATTATCGGAGTAGATCCCATAGTCTGGCACCCACCACGCAGGACGAAGAGCAGCGCGAAGAGCAGAGCGGGCAAGACGCCCGCGGTCCGCAGATGGAGAGGCAGTAGGCGGCTATTCTCGGAACAGCGGTGTGATTGGGGATCGAGGGATAAGCGTAGCCATGTGGCCTGATGAAGGCCGTGATGAATCGTCGGGCAGACAGGAATTCAGAGAGGCGTCTGCACTCTGCGGACGCCTTCGTGCTGCTTGTAGCCCAAAGGGTCGTGAGTACACTAGGCACCACAGGGGTTTGCTGAAAGCCTGTTGTAGCCGGACCGGGTCCCTGCGCTGAATCCGGGACGGGCGCTAGATTGAGTAGTTCGCGTATCAGGAAAAGGAGCACGATGAAATCGACGATAACGTCCAAGGAGCGTGTGCTGGCTGCATTCACCCGGCAGGAGCCGGACCGCGTGCCCATCAACTACTTCAGCAATCCCGACATCGACCGGCGACTGAAGGAGCACTTCGGGCTGACGCTTAGCGATGATGAGGGGCTGCGTCAGGCCCTGGGTGTGGACTTCCGCACAGTGAATGCGCCCTATGTGGGACCGCGCCTCCACGATGAGGTGCCGGGGCGGCAGGTGGATCCCTCCTGGGGTGTCCACACGCGCTGGGTCGAACATGAGTCCGGCGGGTACTGGGATTTCTGCGACTTCCCGCTGCGCAACGCGACGATTGACGAGGTCGAGGCCTGGCCTATGCCCTCCCCCGATGACTACGACTACGGGGCTGTGGCACGTCAGTGCGAGGTCTATGCGGACTACGCCATCGTCACCGGGCATGCAGGTCTACCCGATGTGATCAATGCTACAGGCATGATCCGCAACATGGAGCAGGTGATGGTCGACCTGATCACCGATGATCCGGTCTTTCTGCGCTACGTCGAGCGCAAGAGTCTGATCCTGCTGGAGGTGATGCGCCGCACGCTGGAAGCTGCTGATGGTGCGATCGATGTCCTGTGGATGGGTGAGGATCTGGGGACACAGCGCGGGCCGCTGGTCAGCCCCAAGCTATTCCGTCGGCACATCAAGCCGTGGCACGCCAGATTCGCCGCATTGGGGGGCGGGTATGGAATCCCGGTCGCCATCCACTCGTGCGGGTCGAGCAGTTGGGCCTTTGACGACTTCTGCGAGATCGGCATCGGCGTGGTCGACACGCTCCAACCTGAGGCGAAGAATATGGCGCCGGCCTATCTCAAGGAGCGGTACGGGGATCGCCTCGCGTTCCACGGCTGCATCTCGACGGCGGGGCCGCTGGCCTACGGCACTGTGGACGAGGTCGTGGCCAACGTCCGTGAGACGCTGACCGTGATGATGCCCGGTGGCGGCTATGCTCTGTCACCCACGCACCAGATCCAGGACAATTCTCCGACGGAGAACGTCGTGGCGATGTATGAGGCAGCTCGTGAGTATGGTTGGTATTAGGGACAAGGGATAGGGCAATAGGGGAGGGATAGGGCAACAAGGGATAGGGGATAGGGGAGAGGGGAAGCGAATTGGGCTGGACCTTAGCCTCAGGTGCCTTGTCCCATATCCCTTATTGCCCTATCCCTTCCACCACAATGAGGCAGAGATCGTGACAGATCTGGAGCTAGAGCAGTACCTCACGCCGCACAAGCTGGGCGAACCGGTGTTAGCGGGGTCCGGTGTCGAGGGGGCCTTCGATGCGCTGGCCGTGGACTGCCCCTTTGTCTTTGAGCACACCGGTGCGTTTCACATGATGTTCATTGGATTTGACGGCAAGGGATACCAAACTGGGCTGGCGCGCAGTATGGATCTAATCCACTGGGACAAACTCGGTGTCATTCTGACCCGCGGTGAGGGCAACGACTGGGATCGCCTCAACGCCGCCGGCACCTGGTTGCTGTGCGAGAACAACCTCGACAAGCCACGAACGCTCCGCAAGTGGCAGGCGAGGTATTGGATGGCTTACCACGCCTATCCCGGCGAGGGATATGAGGCCGGGCCCGCGCGAATCGGCCTCGCGTGGACCGATGACGAGGACTTGATGACGTGGCATCGTCTGCCGGAGCCCGTTCTGGTTCCAGAGGATGGGGCGTCCTGGGAGCAGGGGGGCCTTTACAAGGAGTGCTTGATCCTGCACGATGATACGTTCTACCTCTTCTACAATGCGAAGAATCGGGCGGACAGGTGGATCGAACAGACCGGCCTCGCAACGTCCCGGGATCTTGCCACCTGGACACGGCATCCCGGCAATCCAATTCTGCCGGTGCGAGCTCCGACTGCGTCGGGGACACGTGCCTGGGACGCCGGGTTCTGCAGCGATCCGTGTGTTGTTGACTACGGCGGACGTTGGGCGATGTACTACTTCGGGTATGACACCCAGCATGCGCAGGAGGGGATCGCGTTCTCCGAGGATCTTGTCACCTGGGCGAAGCACCCTGGGCCGATCATCACGGTGGGTGCTGATGGCGAGCTGGACAGCAAACATGCGCACAAGCCCTCGGTGATCAGGCACCAGGGGGTGCTATACCATTTCTACTGTGCGTGCCGGCCGACCGTGCCCGGCGATCAGGCTGTGAATCTGGGCGATGAGTTCCGCTGCATCACTGTGGCCACCTCAGAGCGGCTGTGATTGGAGTCCCTATGTCGACACCGAGAGAGCGTTTTCTGGATGTGCTGAACTTCCGCCGGCCGGCTGATCGGCTGCCGATGGTGGAGTGGGCGGCCTGGTGGGATCAGACGATCTCACGCTGGGAGGAAGAGGGGCTGCCGGTAGGCATCGAACTGGAGATGTCCCTGGATTACTTCGGCCTCGATCCTATGCTGATGATCAACGCAGGCGCACGCTCCGCCGGTTGTCCTCCGGCCCCGGCGCACGGCGCACCGATCATCAGCGATATGGCCGAGTATGAGGCTGTCAGACCGTATCTCTATACTGATTCGATCATCGACCGGGCTGTCAAGCGCGCTCAGCATCTCAAGGCGCAACACGACCGCGGGGATATTATCATCCGTCTGTGGTTGGATGGCTTCTTCTGGTTCCCTCGCGTGCTGCTGGGCATCGAACCGCACTTCTATGCCTTCTACGACAAGCCCGATCTGATGCACCGTATCAACAACGACCTGGCCGACTTCAACATCCGTGTGGTTGAGGAGCTCTTCTCAGTGCTCAAGCCGGATATGGTGGGCTTTGCAGAGGATATGTCCTACAACCATGGGCCGATGCTCTCGAAGCGGATGTTCGCGATGTTCCTGATGCCCTACTACCAGCGGGTGATCCCGCACATTGAGAAGTTCGGCGTGCGGGTGTTGATCGATAGCGATGGGGATATCACCAAGATGATCCCGTGGATGTTGAAGGCCGGCATCGAGGGTGTTTACCCGCTGGAACGACAGGCCGGCGTCGACATTGCCAAGATCCGGAAGCTGTACCCCGGCTTCCTGATGATGGGCGCCTATGACAAGATGGTGATGTCTAGGGGCGAGGCTGCAATGCGGGCCGAGTTCGAGCGGCTCCTGCCTGTCATGCGGTCGGGGGGCTACATCCCCTCGGTGGACCATCAGACCCCTCCGGGCGTGTCGTTGGAGAATTACCGCATCTACGTCGCGCTCTTTGAGGAATACTGCCGGCGGGCGGCGGAACTGTCCTGATGGGACAGTGTGAGCCTGAAATGCCATCGATGAGCAGTTCCGGTGGACGCTGGACGGCAGAGAGGGTGTGGCGTTGGTACGAGGCCCGCCCCTGGTTGGCGGGGTGCAATTTCGTGCCAAGCACGGCCGTCAACGATGTGGCGATGTGGCAGCGTGCGTCCTTCGACGCAGAGACGATACGCCGCGAACTCGGCTGGGCTGCGGAACTGGGGTTCAGTAGCGTCCGCGTTTTCCTCAACTTCGTGGTCTGGCAGGCTGATCGCGATGGCTTCAAGGCCCGGTTCGACCGATTCCTTAGCCTCGCGTCGGAGCTTGAGGTCTCGGTGATGCCGATTCTGCTGGATGACTGTAACTTCGCGGGGCGCGAGGCTGCCGTAGGTCCCCAACCGGACCCTGTGCCGGGCGTGCACAACAGCGGCTGGGTATCCAGCCCGCCGCTCAAGATGGTGGACGACCGGGCGACTTGGGATGCGTTGCGGGACTACGTTCAGGGCTTTGTCAGCAGCTTCGCCTACGATCCGCGAATCGTGATCTGGGACCTCTACAACGAGCCGGGCAACTCAGGGATGGGGGCGCGGAGTATGCCGCTGATGGAGGCGGCGTTCGCCTGGGCCCGCGAAGTCGGTCCCTCGCAGCCCTTGACGGTCGGAGCGTGGGGAGACTTCGAAGACCCGATGCAAGCAGCCATGTTGGCGCTGTCTGATGTGGTTTCCTTCCACGCCTATGATGGCTCTGAGGGGGTCGAGACCAAGATCCGGCACTGTGCCGCGTTGGGGCGTCCGATGCTTTCCACCGAGTGGCTGCATCGGCTCTCCGGCAACGCCTTTGAGGCGATTCTTCCGCTGTTCCGGCGCAACCGGGTCGGGTGCTACAACTGGGGGCTGGTCGCCGGTCTTACGCAGACGTATATGCCGTGGGGGGCAGCCCCGGGCACACCGGTGCCGGCTCTCTGGCAGCACGACATCTTGCACCGCGACGGCACACCCTATGATCCCCGCGAGGTGGCTTTTCTACGGGAGGCCCTGTGCTAGCCTCGGTGCAGGCAAACCCAGTTTTTGACCGAGGACCAATGACCGCGGTCCGTGACCCGGCGCTGATCACCCAGGACGGCGTGCTGCGCTGCTTCCATACCGCTGTCGAGCCTCACGCGGATCGCTACCGGCTCTATGTGGATGTGATCGAGAGCCCAGACCTGCGAGTGTGGTCCGCACCCCGGCGGCTGACGACGTCGGAGCTTAACTTCTCCAGTCCCGGTAACGTGATCAAAGTGGGGGGGGAATGGGTGCTGTGCGTGCAGAGCTACCCTGTGCCGTCGGGACAGAAATGGGGTAGTGAGGACTCGCGATTGTGGTTGATGCGCAGTGATGATCTCGACAGCTGGACCGCGCCGGAGCCTATGCATCCGGCTGGGTGCCAGGCTACGTGGACTACATCGCATCGTCAGATTGATCCCTATCTCGTGGCGTATCAAGACCGGTATTGGTGCTTCTACAAGACCTCGGGTCAGCTGGGGCTGTTGGTGTCGGATGATCTGCACGCTTGGCAGGAGGCGGTGCCGGATAGACCGGTCCTGGGCTCCGGCGACACGCCCGATGGCGCGACGGTCGAGAATCCGTGTGTGGTCCCGGTTGCTGGTGGCTTTGCGCTATTCTTTGCTCCCTGCCGGGAGGGGCGTGGGATTGGCGTGGCCTATTCGCACGACCTGCTGGCTTGGCGTGATGTCCACTATCTGGATTTCCCGGCGTTGCCGTGGGCCGATGGCGGACCGACGGCGGCGGTGGTGTTGGATATGCACACGGAAACGGGGGACTGGCTGATGATGTTCCACGGGGAGCGTCATAATCCGCGAAATGCACATGATGCAGCTCTCGGCGTGGCTTGGAGTCAGGATCTGGAGCACTGGGAGCTGGGCTGGGGGTGCTGAATCGCTGAACCGCTGAGGCAGGTGAGATCGCTGAAGGGGGAGTCCGCTTCCGAAATGACCCGCTGCGAAGCGTGCTGCGGGACCAAAGCCTTTCCGCAGGCCTTGGTCCCTTCCTCGCGCTTCGGCTGTGTCGATGTAGGTGCCGGCCCGAGCAGAATCGAGGGTCGCTGAGCCCTGTAGCTCAGAGCGGGCAAGATGCCCGCGGTCCGGCAGAGGGTGCGAGCGTCGTGGCTTGGGCCGCAACTATCGGGTACGCGACGGGTGAGTAGGAGGTAACGGGTATGGTCAGGTTGAGTGAACGGCTAGGCAAGATGCGCGAAAGGGTCCGGCGCGGCGACCACCGGCAATGGCGCCAGGAGCGCTCCCCCGATCTTCTCGCGGAGTGTGATTGCCTGGGCCTCTCTTGGCCGCAGCGGGCAGCACGGCTCACTCGACGGATGTGCGAGGCCGAGATCCCGGTTGTCTTGCCGGATGAGCGGATTGTGTTCACGCGCACGCTTCCGGATGTGCCGTACTTCTACTCGAACGAGGAGTGGGACCGGCTCACCGCCGGTCGGACGCTGCACGAGCTCGGCCCTATCAGCAACATCTGTGCGAACTGGGGCATGGTTCTCTCCACCGGGCTGCTGGACCGCAGGAACTTGGCGCTGGAGACGCGGCAGCGGATGGAAGAGGATGTTGCTGCGGTCGAGTTCCTGGATGGTGCCATCGAGACGATCGATGCAGTCCTGGACGTGGCACGGTGAGCTCGACCCCGAATCGGCCTGAACACTTCGTCATGAGTGGCGATGCCTGGATGGATGGCACCCAACCTGTACCCGGGGCCTCACACCCGCGCCGGTCCTCGTGACCCGCATGGCAGAA
>CAZEXX010000129.1:0-10450 GCA_964516885.1 uncultured Anaerolineales bacterium
CCCCATACTGCTCTGGGGGCGCGTACTCAGGTGTCCCCATACCGCGCATCACAGTCCGGGTCTGGGGGTCATTCGGGTCCCATAGCTTCACCAGCCCGAAGTCCACCAACTTCACACGGTTGTCGGGCCTCAGAATGATGTTCTGCGGCTTGACATCGCGATGGATCACCCCCTGGTCGTGACAATAAGTCAGGGCCTCAAGGAGCTGCCGACCCCAGTCAAGCACCCGGGACTCAAGCTGGGCGCCATCCTCCAATATGACATCAGCCAAGCTGCGCCCTTCAACGAAGTCCATCACCAGATACGCATTGCCCTGCTCTTCGAAATAGTCGGTGACGCGCACAAGATTGGGGTGGTTGAGTCGAGCCAGCACCGCGGCCTCCTGCTCGAACTGGGTGCGCAGCCCTACCAGGGTCGCGGATTCCAGGCCGGGCTGAGGTCTGAGCTCCTTAAGCGCCACTGGAACTTTGAGTCGGAGATCCCAAGCTCTGTAGACGGCCCCCATGCCCCCCTCACCCAGGGATCGCACCACGCGATATCGCTCCTCAACCACCATCCCTGATTCTAGCATCCCCCCTCCTCAACCTTCTTCGAAAACCAAGGCCGTCTGCGTGAGTCGCAGCAGATCTCCGGACCCGACCTACGCGGGGCAGCAAGGCCATGACCAGACTCTGTAGAGGTGAGGGCCGTTTGTGCCCCGGAGGAACTCCCTAGACCACCCATCGATCCGGCGCAGGAGATGAGCGTGCTGGGGTGAGAAGCCGGCAGACCCACCACGTCCTGACTCAGCTTCCGGCGCATCGTGATAGCCTGTCCGGGCTCAAGTGCCACGCGTGGTCGCCCTCCGCTACCCGCCGCTGGATGCACCGAAGCAGGTCGTTGACGTATGCGATCGTCTCCCCGTGGCGAGCGCCACGATCACGTGCCAAGGCACACCAAACCACACTCTCCAGAGCTTCGAAGATCGCTGGGTTCAGCTCGCGAGGAGAAGGAGCATCCCACTGCATTCATCGCATCATTGACTCCGCAGCAGATTTGCCGGCGAAAAGACCGCCGACCGGTGAGCATCTCATAGAGGACCAGCCCCACAACTCTAGATATCCGTATGCTGATCGACCGCCGCATCCGAAACCTGTTCGTGAGAGAGAGTGGACTCGAAGTGGTGACCTGCTGCACTGCAGCATTCCCCTCCGCTGTGACTCGCTCTTGCCGGCACCTAGCGACGCCATCGCGGGCACAGCTTCCGCGCAGCCGGCGCATTCGTAAGATTACGCTCTCCAGAGCCATCGGCATTCACCAGGAAGACGTCAGAATTGCCCTCACCACCAACGGGTTTCAGGTAGAGAATCCCGGATCCATCAGGCGAGAACTGAGGAGGCCAGCTGGCATCATAGGTGGACACAGCCTGACGATAGCCTCCCACACCTACCGTGATGACGTTGATCGTCTGGTTGATACCAAAGAAAACGTTCCGACTTGCAGAGTCCCACTGAATACCGGCATCTTGGTTCAGCTTCCCCTGGTAGTAGAATTCTTCGGTGCCACCGGCCAAGTCCCGCAACAAGACAGCGTACTCATATCCGGGCAGGAAATTGGTGATCAGCTTGTAGTTGCCGTTAGGCGACGTACAGACGTCCATACGCTCGGTCACGGCGCAGGCCGCGATACCCGCTAGATCGTAAGTCTGTCCGGACAGCGTCGACACCGAGGTCGCTCCCGGTGCACACGTTGAAAGATTGTAGTCGATGAGACCGATCTCGACCATCTGGCTCCACCCCGGGTCAGTCGTGTGGAGATAGAAGCCGTCCGCGCTCTGTACGGTGAAGAGAATCTGCCCTACACCCTCGACCACCGTCTGAGGCGGCTCATCGGTTGCCTCAGGTGAAACTATCGCAGGCTGAGATGGTTCACCGGCCACGGTGTCGACGCTGGCCGTGATCTCATCAATGTATAGCCTCCCAGTCAGCGGCCCCGCACCAGGCCGATCCAGCACAATCGAATTGAACCTCACCGGGTAGTCCACAATTCCGTTCTCAGGCCCGGAGATATGGCCGGAGGGCCATGCCAGATGCGGCGCTAGGGTCCCGACCAACTGCTGCCATCCGGCGCTTCCGACGCGTCCCAATGCCACCGACCACAGCTCGCCATCGGCATCTTCGATCCATAGATTCAGGAAGTGCTCGGATCCGTCGCCATAGACCCAAGCCGCAAAAGTGTTGGGAGAGCCGCCGATACTGCGAGGCTGTGTGAAGACGACAAAGTCATCCGACGTTCCGGGGAACGCATAGTCCAACTGGGCTGCAAAGGTCCCCGCCTTGACCTGCACCGTAGTCTGCGTGAGCTCGCCGTTGGCTTGGTCGCCACGCCGCCACGTGCCCCACTGCTCGAAATCAACCAGGGCGCCGGTCAGCACCTCATCCGGCTCGGGTGAAGGCTCAACGGTGTCCGTAGGTTTCGGTGCAGGTATCTGTGAGGCGGATTCCGTGGCCTCAACAGTCGCGGTGGCCGTCGCCGAGGGCGTAGCCGTCGCGGAGGGTGTAGCAGACGGCTGAGGTGTGCGCGTTGGCCTGAGCGTGGCCGTCGGTTCCGGGGTCGATGTCCGGGTCGCGGTCGGCGTAATCGTATCCGGGGCGGGTGAAGGCGTTGACGTGGCAGTAGGGGGCGCAACCCTCTTCATTGGCGGCGAGGCTGTGGGCGATGCCTCGTCTCGGGCGGCAAGACCCAGATCTAGAACGCCGGTCAGCCCAAGCCCCAGCACTGCAACCGCAGCGACACCGCCGAGTAGCACCAAGGCCAGAACACCGGCAATCCAGACCGGAAATCGGCGCTTGCTGGGCTGCTGAGTGTTCGCCGTGTCCATCCGTGTCGTCTCACCACGCCCCGATATCGCCTCGGTGCGCATACGTCCAGGGCCGCTCTGCCCCCAGGGCCGGATTCTCAACCCCAGCGCATTGGCCATTTCGAATGCCGTCGACCAACGTTGGGACCGCGGCAGCTCCATAGCCCGCTCGATCACCCCCACCGTCTTGTCAGAGACCTGAGGAACGAGTGTGCGAACCGGCACAAAGCCGTCAGGTTCCGCGATTCGCATCGTCGCCGTGGGCGGAGCCTGACCGGTCAAAGCGTGATACATCGTGGCCCCAAGACTGTACAAGTCGCTTCGGGGCTCGGTATAACCGGCCGTCAGTTCATACTGCTCCGGCGGCGCGTACTCCGGTGTCCCTACTCCTCGGACGGCACTCCTGGTGCGCGGGTCTCCGGGATCCCAGAGCTTCACCAGCCCGAAGTCGACCAGCACGGCCGCCTCACGGGGACCGATGATAATGTTCTGCGGCTTGACATCTCGATGGATTACGCCCTGACTGTGACAGTAGGCCAAGGCATCGAGCAACTGCGCGGTCCAAGCCAACACATCGCTTTCCGGCAGCGCACCCTGGCGTTTGATGCGCTCTGAGAGGCTCTCGCCTTCGACGAACTTCATCACCAGATAGACATTTCGCCCTTCCTGGAAATAGTCCGTCACCCCAACGAGATTGGGATGGCTCAGTCGAGCAAGTGTCACAGCCTCCTGCTGGAACTGGTCGCGCAGATCCGCCAGCACATCAGCTCCGAGCTCCGGCTGTGCCACCATTTGTTTCAGGGCCACAGGTATGCCTAGACGTGTGTCCCAGGCACGGTAGACAGCCCCCATGCCACCTTTGCCCAATTGCGCTATGATGCGATACCGATTCTGAAGCACATCGTCTGTTATTAGCATGATTCCACCGTGAATGAGTAGCGAGTATTCTCAGAGCGTGTGAGAATATTCAGGACTGACGCTCAACAAACACAACCAGCACCAGCCGGCCGAGCCTGATCTCGTCGCCACTGCGTAGCGGTTGTGAGATGGACGGTGTGAGTTGCCGGCCCTGAACTTGTGTGTGATTCGTGCTGCCCTTGTCCTCAATGAAAAGCTGGCCTCGTTCGTAGAACACACGCGCGTGCTGCCGCGATACACCGAGGGCTGCACCGTTGAAAGGCGTTAGGTCAAAATCAGGATTCACGTGGGCCACCGGATCGTTGCGCCCCCAAATCAGCTCACTCCTGCCCTCAGGGAACCGCAGCATCACCTGATGCTGGCCCACAACCACGCGCAGCATCGGAGGTGGCCCCCAATGAGGCCGCGCCACCGGGATCTCGGTGGGCACGTCGGCCCGCGCTACGCTGCCCACGGCAGCCCCGCAGTTGTGGCAGAACACACTATCAAACTCCAATTGCGTGCCGCAGCGAGTGCAGAATACTGGCTTAGTGCCCTCCGCACCCGACAGCGACGCGGGGACGGTCGGCGGATGTGTCGCAGCAGCAGACAAGGGGCTTTCGGCATAGGTAACATTGGAGGGCGCCGGCTGGAAGGGGGAGCCACACTCCTCACAGAACTTGGCATCTCCGGGCTGTTGGGCACCACAGTTCGGACACAGAGTCATCATCATCTCCTATCCTGACCACCATCAAGCATCTGATCTTCTGTTGTGACCCAGTACGCTAGACGGCGCCGTCATGGAGTACATTCGTTGGATGGAGCTTCGACCCATCCTCATCCTTGGCAGACGGCACCTGCACGAACGCCAACCACGTCTGCCCTACCTCAATCTGAGCAGGAGCTTCAATCGGAACCCGCTGATGTGGGGACAGCACAAGACCATTCACCCGGGTACCATTGGTACTGGCCTCATCCACCATGAAAAACCGTCCCGTGTCGACTCTTATCGAGAAGCGAGGGTTGGAGACGTGCTCATCCGCAATCACCGCATCTGCAATTGGCTTCACTCGCCCGACACGGGTCAGCGCACCGGTCAACGGGACAACCAGGCCAGCGCTCGCACCCTCGCCCACCACAAGCCGGCTATGGGACAATCTCACAGGAACGCCGGCAGCGCAAGTCACGATTCGCGCCGGCTCACCCGCACCGCCGGAGCGCCCACGCCACTGTACCAGCAGAACGATGGTGACCAGGGCCAACACCAAACCCGCAGCAGCAACAGCACAGGCAGACGGCACAATAAGCCAGGTCAGCCGATCTCCGGTGTGCGACCTTGCCAGGGGCGAGATCACGATCAACACAGCTACCCCTCAATTTGCGCGATCACCACCGTGATGTTGTCGTAGCCACCGGCCTCATTCGCCAGATCGACAAGCTCTTCGCAGGCAGCCTGGGGAGACGATGCCTCATGCCACACATACCACAACACTCGATCCTCGACCATGTCAGTCAACCCATCCGAGCACAACAGCAGAGCCTCACCCGGCGACAAACGCACCTCAAACAGATCGTACGCCAGCTTGGCACTGTCCCCCATCACTCGGTAGATCACACTCTTCTGCGGATGGTTCCGCGCTTCCTCAGGGGTCAACTGCCCAATCGCGATCAAACGCTGCACCAGTGAGTGATCAGTCGTAACTTGGCGCATGCCGGTTGGCGTGAGCCAATAGGCGCGACTGTCGCCAACGTTGAGGACCGTGGCGGAGCCGCCGACCAGCAGTGCCATGACCAATGTAGATCCCATATCGCTGAGCATCGCCTCGCGCTCCAGAAACACAGCCAGGTTAGCAGCATTGGCTGCGCCCGTGATCCAGGACTTCGCATCCAGCGGCTGCCCCCCAGACGCCTCTGTCCGCAGGACGTCGGTCTCTCGAGAAAGCGCCTCCACGGTCAGACGACTTGCGACGTCCCCGGCCGAGTGTCCCCCTACGCCGTCGGCCACAGCGACGACACTGACCGACATCGACAACGCAGTCAACGCTGGGGACAGATCGATGGACAGAGAGCTATCCTCGTTGAGCTTTCGCAAGCGACCAACATCACTGTGGGCGCCAATTCTGAAGCTGACGTGTTGCTGCTGGTGGATAAGATCTCTGGCGCGGATCAGGGCAACGGCGAAGTCGGCCGACTTCAGTACCCCGGTCGATCTCAACACCTGTGACAGGACCCGAGCCGCCGGTTCAGCCAAGGTGAACGCCGCCTTGATCCCGTCCCGACCGGTCGCCAACTTCACCAGGATCCGTGCCAAGTCCCGAACATTGTCCGACGAGCGTGATCGGATCTCACCAGTGGTCTCATCGGCAAACAACGCCATATGGCCGAAGCAGCGCCACCGTGCAGCATCCGCATCCAGCAGTACTGATTCCGGGACGACCTCAGTCAAGACAACCGCGTGATCGTGGAGATAGGCAAGCCCCTCAGCCAGCGAGATTCCCCAGGAGAGTACATCATCCAGTCGTTGTGTTGTTTTGATTTGGGAGACCTGCCTGCGCCGCACGTCCGGCACAACAACGAAATACCGGACCGGCCCAAAAGACGTCTCACAAAAGGCACTCATCGGTGTCACAACCGCGCGATGGGAGAGCTGACGCGTCATCAGTTGTGAAACCCTGGCGAAGCTCTCGGCATCCCGGATCTCTCTTGCCAACAGTATGGGATGTTCGGGGCGCAGCTCGGGCAATAGGCACCCACAGCGGGGGCAGGCGCTCCCCACGGCAGCTCCCAGCGCAAGAAAGCAGGTTGGGCAGTTGTCAAGCGCCACAGTTGGTTTGACTTCGTAGGTATTCAGCCCATCAACAGAGTCTTCCACACTCAGGATGAGAAACCGGCCCTCGTCCAGAAGTGTTCCCTCGGGAAGCAGCACGCCCTCCACCACCGGCGCAGAGATCGGCTCGGGCTGAGCCATCTGGGCCTGTTTCCTGCCGGGAATCCCGCGAACGAGAAAGAAGACGCCGGCAGCGGTGGCAACAAAGAGCAACCCGCCAACCCCGGCCAGCAACACCAATGTCCACTGCGTTGGCTGTAGCCCGACTGGTCCCACATCGCCGGTATCTGATGTGTCAAGGGGTGAGGTGGCCGCCAACGGAGACTGATCCGCCAGCGGAGACATCAGGGCGGCATCGGAACTGCCCATGGGAGGTAGTGGCAATCGGCACGCCATGAGAAGCACGCCTCCTCCTAAGCATAGCCATAGCCCACACAGTGACCGCCCGAGGTGTTTGGGTCGCATTGCTAGCCTCTCATCCGGCAGGTTTTAGCCGAGAATACGTCGTATTGTCGCTCGATGTCGGGAGTGCTTGTAAGCCGGCGTCTACCTTGTATCGTGGTGACGTTACCACAGAGCACCGTACAACGAGCATATGATATTCACGATACCAGAAAGATCCAATTGTGGCCGGAATCAGGCAGAGCGACCATCATGTCCTTGAAGCCGCCCAGCAAGCCTGCAGAGCCAGCCTCGTCGTCGGGCGCGAGCATACCTGCTGGACGTCGGCATCAGACGACTGCCGGCACATCACCAGCGCGCGCCTGGCCCACGCGCCGTCACAGGCCTCTACATCACATCCTTGCGCTTGAGGGCCGCAGCCGTGGTCGCGCCAAACACGAGGCCGGAGAAGCCGAGCATAGCCCACGAGCCGAGCAGATGGCTGAGGGAGCGCCGGTAGCTGATGCGAAACGTGATCTCGCTGGTGACATCCATCGGCTCGGGCACAACGGTTACCGACTCCGTCACCAGCTCGGTTGCGGTAATCATCTCATTCTCGATGATCTGGGGGACCGAGATCGGCACGGTCTGAACGACCCCCGGCTGAATCGGCACCGTGATCTCCTGCGTCGTCGTGATCACGGTGACCGGCTCCCAATCCTCGCTGGGTTTCTCCACCTCAGTGGAGAACTCCTCTGTAACCGTGTCGGGCTGGAAGCGGGTACGCGTGAGCTGGTTCAACCTCTCGACATTCGTGGATGCGCCCAACGCCTCCATCGACCAGCGCGTCAGCGTGAAGCCGGACGCGCCCCGGCTGAGGCCCGGCAGGTCAAACAACACACCGGCAAAGATCATCTGGAACATCAACGCAAGGAAGACCAGATAGATCACGGTATTAGCATTCGGAACGATGGCCGATATCAGCAACCCCATCAACATCGCCGCCATCGTGCCCAGGACCAGCGTGACATAAATCTCGACCGTCGCAGGCAGCAGCACGCCGGCGGCCGGGTAATCGACTCTCAATCCGATCACAATCAGGAAGAACAGACTCTGCAGCAGGGAGAAGAGCCCCATCACGATGATCTTGGAGCCAAGGTACGGCAGAATCCGCAGCGTGACCATACGCTCTCGCTGGTAGACGGACCACTCCTTGACGATCTCATACACCGAAGCGAAGAGTCCCAACAGGACGGAGGCCAACGCCATGATGAACAGCAGAGTCTGGCTCTCACCGATAATGGAATAGGTGGCGCTCTCGCCGTCGGCAATCAACTCAACCGCAAGCTGCCGGTCGATCTCCTCCAATGAGTTGCCAACCAACCAATTGCTATCGGACACCAGCAGCATCAGGGCGCCGATCAGCGGCATGATCACCATCAGGACGGTGAGCAACAGGCGATCGCGCATCACAAGATGGAAATAGCGCGGGTGAGCACGGCTAGCTGCCGCAGCGGGTACACGCGCGGTCTAGCGCGCTCGGTCCCGCCAAACCCAGCCGACGAAGGCCTCGGCAGAGTTCGCTGGCGTTGGGCCACGTAGGTCTTGTGCAGCTCCGACTGATGGTACTGCCGCCGCCAGCTCTCGGCCTGCTTGCGGGCGACCTTGGGATCGATATCATCGACCTTATCGTACACATCAGCGAAGTCGTGGCTGGTCACACCAAAGAAGGTAAACGTCTCCTCCGGGGGGCCATAGTAGGCCAGCCTGCCCTGAGAGAGAAAACAGACGTGGTCGCACTGCGTGATATTCGCCGTCGCATGCGTGACCAGCACAATGGTCCGTCCCGCGTCGGCGAGACGCCGCAAAGTGTACATCATCTTCTTCTCCAGGCCGGGATCCAGACCTGAAGTTGGCTCATCCAGGAAGAACAACCGAGGCTCTGCCAGCAGTTCCGCCGCAATGCTTACGCGCTTGCGTTGTCCCCCGCTCAAGCTGTTGATGACCTGGTCTTTCTGTGCCACCATCTCCACATCTTCCAGCACCTTGTCGATGCGACGCTCAATCTCTGCGCTGGACATGTCCGGTGGAAACCGCAGCTGTGCTGAGTAGCGCAGCGCCTCGGCGACCCTCAGACCACGATGCAAGATGTCATCCTGCGGAACGTAGCCAATCATCGTACGGTACAGGTCAAACCGCTGATAGAGATTGTCCCCATTGACCAGGACCTGGCCACCTTGAGCTCTGGCTACACCACTCAAAGCCTTGAGCAGCGTGCTCTAGCCCGCACCGCTTGTGCCGACAACAGCGATGAACTCCCGAGGAAGAACCGAGAGGCTGATATCGTTCAGGATGCGCTTGGTATCTCCACCGCTCCCCACCTCACGCACAATCCTCACGCCGTCCAGCCGCACACCGCCGATCTCAGCATACTGCCGAACTCCGCCGGCCTGATAGACAAGCCTGAAGGGGCCCATCTGGATGACGTCGCCCTCACGGAGCAGCCGGCTCCCGCTGATGCGGGCACCGTTGACAAAGGTCCCGTTGGAGCTATTCAGATCCACCACCACCCGGCCCTCCGGCAGCGTATCAATCCGCGCGTGGGACCAGGAGACGACGACACCTTGTAGATGAATCGTGGATGACGGATCGCGCCCGATCGTGACGGACCCCGCCTTCCCCAACAGCTCCATCCCCAGCTCAATCATGCTGGATCCATACGGCAGCCCGGCCTCAGAGGGGCATCGGAAGTTCAGGCCCACCGAGTTGCCGTGGGGATCACCAATCCGCAGCACGTCACCCGCGTGTAGATCGACACTCCTGACCAGCTGCCCGTTGACATAGGTGCCATTGGTGCTGGCCTGATCGGTGTACGTCCACACATCGCCGCGACGCTCGAAGCATCCATGGTGCGCCGAGACATACGACACTGGGACAACGATCCGGTTGTCCGGATCGCGTCCCAGCGTGAGGACAGGATCGACCAAGGGAATTTCACGTGGCAACTGGCCAGGGATCCGCAGCACCAAACATGGGGACTGCTGCTCTGCAGATGGAGAGGAAACTACGATCAAATCCCTACCACACGCAGAGCAGAATCGCGCGTCAGGGCTTCTCAGAGCGCTGCCGCAGAAGCGGCAGTAGCGCGTTGTGGGCATAGCAGTCGTTCCTTCAGCAGATGCTGGGATATGAAGACAGCGGACCCATTATAGCAACAACCCAAGAAGACCGCTAACGCTGGCGCTCGTAGAGTCCGGTCAATGCGATCTCTGCCAAGACGTGTCCCTCCATTGCGCTAAGCAGCGCAGTCTTGTCTGTGGCGGCTGGCGCCAGATCCAGGGTGATATCCAGCGCATACAGGTTGAAGATGTACCGGTGCGTCCCGCTTGGCGGGCACGGGCCGCCGTAGCCTGTCCGCGGCCAGCTGTTCTGCCCCTGCTGCGTCCCATCAGGCAAAACTGCGTCGCCCGGCGTGCCGGCCGGCAGACCGGCAGCCAGCGACCGCG
>CAZEXX010000130.1:0-10441 GCA_964516885.1 uncultured Anaerolineales bacterium
TGTGTACCGGGTGAGTTTCTACCACTGCTCAACAACCGGGACGAAAATGACATTCTTGAAGAGGGTGCGTTTCGGCTGTGCCAGGATGTAGGCGATAAGGTCCGCGACCTCTTCCGACCGGATCATCGTATCCTTGTCGTAAGGATATGGGTTTTCGTCATTCCACAGCGGGGTGTCGATGCCGCCGGGACAGAGGGCCGTCACCAGAACCCCGTCACGCCGGACCATCTTTCCCAGGGACTCGGAGAAGGCGACGACGCCGTGCTTCGATGCGGCATATAGACCGTCACCCCCCTGCGCAGATATGTCCACGCCAGCGATGGAGGCCACATTCACGATATGCCCTCCGCCGTTCTCCCGCATTGACGGCAGCGCCGCAAAGGTGCAGTACAGGGTACCCTTCAGGTTGGTGTCGATGATGCGGTCGATCGTGGCGAAATCAACCGGCCGACCTCCGGATGTAACACCGGCGTTATTGACCAGAACGTCGATTCTTCCGTGATCCTCCAGGATCTTGGCGAAGGTGCGTTCCACTTGCTTGGAATCGGAGACGTCGGTTGGGTATGGGACTATCTTCGCTGTTGCCTCCATCGCCAACGCATCTAGTTTGTCTGCGCTGCGAGCCAGAGCACACACTGAATAGCCTTCACTGGCAAAACGCAACGCGGCTGCCCTGCCGACTCCACTACTGGCCCCGGTAATCACCATGGTACGCATACGTGCCCCCTTTTTCTTGGTGAACGCTTTGTTATATTACAGTCCGTCTACCGGTGGGGCCCCACTCGCGCGGCGGGTGCAGGAAAGAACCCTCGCCACAAGACACCCTGAAAGCGCGTGTGGACACCGAATTCGGGCGGCGATAGCCGCGTCGGGTGCAAGCCGTGGTTGGGCGGCAGGCTGATCTCAGTTTCCGACAAGTGACTCACAGTCCAACTGCTAAGAATCAGCCAATCCTTTCAAAAAGGCCGCCACGTTTCGTCCCAAATCCCGTACACAATAGCCGCCCTCTTGGACAACCAGCGTGGGTACGTTTAGCATTCGAATACGCCGGCCGACCTTACTAAAGCCTGCCGTCGTGAGCTGAAAAGTGCCAATCGGATCACCGATGTACGTGTCAAACCCGGCTGAGACAATGAGCCACTGAGGATTGAATGCAGTCAAGCGTACCAGAAGGGTTTCCAGCGCAGACAAATACCGGCCTTGGTCAGTTCCAGGTGACAGTGGCACGTTCCAATTCGTACCCACACCCGCTCCCGTGCCAACCTCATCTGCGTAACCGGCGAAGAAAGGATAGTCTGTACCAGGGTCAATGTGAAGAGAGCCATACCATACGTCTGGCTCTGCGCAAAAGATGGCCTGGGTGCCATTTCCGTGGTGGTAGTCTATATCCAGGATGGCGACCCGTTCGCCGTTTTCACGCAACACTTGTGCAGCAATAGCCGCGTTATTCAGATAGCAGTAGCCGCCAAAAAAGTCAGGGCCAGCGTGATGCCCCGGTGGACGGCATAAAGCGTATACACGTGATTCTCCGGATCGCAGAACCCTCGCCCCGGTAATCGCACAGTGGGCCGAAGCCACCGCCGCTTTCCAGGTGTGCTCGTCTATTGGCACCCCCGTGTTCGTACAGTAGAACCCCTTTTGTCCTTCAAAGCAACCTGGACGCCGCCGTTGCCCTGAAGGCGGAAAGAAGGTTGGGAACACGGGCGTCGAGACTCCGGCCTCTGCATTCTGCCGCTCGTATGCGGTCATCAGGTACTCGATCATACCCGTGTCGTGAACGGCGCGGATCGGCTCAAGTCCGGCGTCATCAGGAGCGATGACTGGCCCTAACTCCTGCTCGTTGATGGCAGACAGGATGCTGTCAACACGCTCCGGCACGTCAAACGATGCGGAGCGCTCGCCTTGCTTGACGACGTAAGCGGGCTGATGGGCGCGCTGCACAGGCGAGTAGATAATCAACACAGGGAAGACCCTCGTGCCGTCAGGCGCGGTCGGGACAGATACACCTTTTCCACGTAGGGCGACGTCATCGCCCGGAGCAGCGCGCTGTACCCGACGTCGAACCGCACTTCTGCTCCGACCTCCAGGCCCAGGCCACTGACGTCCAGAATCAGATGATCGCTGCTTGCCCCCAGGACATCCGCCTTTATCCTGGGCTTGATTGCCGAACCGTCAACGTCCTGCCTTCCGAGGGCGAGGATCGCCCTTTCCGTATTTCCTTTGCCCTCGAATACGGGAACGCGACCAAACGCATCCTGGGCAGTTTCGCCGTGGGGCTGCGAGAGCTTCGTCTTGAGTTCGATCACCTCAGCGACCAGCGTGAAGGCGTCCGTATACAGACCGGGAATCCGCTCTCGGGTTAACGTGTCGCAACCCAACAGTATCGCCTCGCCGATGCGCAAGTGGTTGACAAGGCCGACATCCGGCGTTGAAACGAACCACTGGTAGTTTGCTGAGTTCCCCCCGGAGACGATCTCAAAGTTGATGCCACACCGCTGTTGAAGGTTTCTGGCCATCGCGGACAATTCTTGCATATTTGCCTCGGTTGGCCTGACGCCCCCGAAACAGGCCAGGTTCGTTCCTACCCCTATCAGTTTGACGCCTCGCAGACCCATCACTTCGGCCACCACCGGCTCGACGTCGGAGGGCAGTATGCCTTCCCGCAGGTCGCCCAGTTCGATCATCAGAATGACTTGATGGATCTTGTCGCGTTTGGACGCGTGCCTGGCAAGAAGTCGGATAACGGAGATTTCGGTATTGACGCTCACGTCGGCAAACTCGACTACTCGCTCGACCTCACTGGGCATAGGGGAGCGTATGAGGATGAATTGCGCGTCTAGCCCGGCATCTCGCATCTTTTGGATATTGGCAATGCGCGAATCACCAAAGGAGCGAATACCACTGTTGAGCAAAGCGCTCGCGATCCTGGGGGAGCCACAGACCCCTTTTGTGACGGCGGTGACGCAAATCCCCTTGGAGCCGTATAACGCCGTCAGCTTGCAGGCATTATGTGCCAGTTTGTTGAGTTCTATCTCTATCCGAGGTGCTGGCATCTCATTCTCTGGTCCTCAAACTGAGTCTCTTGACAGCGCTCTGAATGATCTCATCCAGCAGATCCTTGCCGTCCTTTCCTTCCGCGCGAGCCATAAAGCCAATATAGCTGTGAGGTTTGTCCTTGGGCGTGCACATCAGCCCTGCGAACGTGTTCCCTTCCAACAAGAACGGCCCTTCCTCGGTCAATATCGTGTCAATTCGACCGAAGTCCTTGAAACCCAACACGCGGTAGGCCTGGAGCGCCAATTGATGCATCATCTGGGTCTCTTTGGCAGTCAGCGGAGCAGGACAAAGGAAGGAATCGTTATCTAGCCGCTTTTTTTCAAAGGTTAGAGTGATGTCTCCTTTGCGATACACAATCTCCAAGGGAGGCAGAGCTCTTGCATTCTCATTGCCCAAGACACCCAGAGTGATTTCTCTTCCTAGCAGGAACTTTTCTATGAGGACTGGTTGGCCGATAGTCTCGAGCCTCTCCACGACTTCACTGACCAGTTGGTCGTAGTTGTGGACAACGGACGCGTCGTTGATCCCTGCGCTACCCCGGCCAGCTACCGGTTTGACGAAAAGCGGATATTCGAAAGGCGGGTCGCTCCGAAACACCTCGCAGTCTTTCTCTGATCTGGCCAAACGGAAAGGTGATGTCGGCAGGTCCACTTGCTGCCAGAGCCTTTTCGCCAGTGATTTATCCGTGGCGATGGCTATGGTGAATGTATCGGATCCGACGTACGGTATCTCTTGTTCTTCAAGGATCGCGGCTTCTACCAGGCTGGAAACGTTAAAGACAAGGTCAACTTGTGAAGCCTGTAGATCATTGATGAAATTGGGTCCCCAATGAATCTGGGTGACGCTATAGCCGGCGTCAGTTAACGATTGTTCGTGATGTGCCACCTCGGCATCTGTCTCGTCCACGACGTTGTCGGCACCGATGAGCTTTCCTTGAATAGCGAAGTTTCCTCGTTTCTTGTTCAGTAGGCCGATTCTCAGATTCGCTATTGTAGTTCGCACTTTGTTGTGTCCTCTCTCGCCTTTGCCGCCTAACATATACTTCTAGAGAACTTCCTTGCATGAACGCACATCCTGGGCGGTGATGAAGAAGAGCTCTGTAGAAGTCCCGGAATTTTGCATATTCCAGGAATGGTCCCTGTGGAGTCTCATTGCAGAACTTATCAACAGTGTATCATCATTCCGCTGCACCAGCGAATCTGGATCTCTGGAGACGCGCATGACACGCCCGAAGCTGCAATGTCGCTAGCATAAATCCGCCGAGTGTGCTAAACTGCTGCCTTGGTGACGCCATCAACCCGGGATCCCGCCTTCATCTCCCGCCGTCGCCGACGTGCTTGACTTACAGTTCTGCCACAGACTGTCCGAACTCGTCACAGGAGGACCCATGAACGAAGTGAACTCCGACGTAGCTGACCTCTCCGCGCTGGAATCGATCTATGAGACGTACAGCGGTCAACCTGGTGCTTTGATCCCCATATTGCAGAAGGCGCAGGATGTCTATGGTTTCCTGCCGCCAGAGGTTCTGCAGTGGATTGCCGATCGCCTGGATATAGCCCTGGGCAAGGTCTACGGTGTGGCGACTTTCTACTCACAGTTCTATCTGGAGGGCCGCGGCAAGCACGTGCTTAAGTTGTGCGACGGCACCGCCTGTCACGTGAAGGGCGCGCAGGCATTGGTCTCGGCTGTTGAGGAAGAGTATCATGTCCGGCCCGGCGAGACGACCGAGGATGGCGAGTTGACCGTGGAGGTCATCTACTGTCTGGGCTCGTGTGCCCTGGCACCTGTGGTGGTGCTTGACGGCGAGATTATGGGACGGGTGCAGCAGGATGGGTTGCTGGCTGCAGTGAGGAATCGGTTGGCATCGGCGCCAGGCCCTGTTGGTCAAGGAGAGCCCCATGGCATCGAGTGAGATGAACCGCCTGGCGTCCAGACGAGAGCAGGCAAAGCAGCATTGGCAGGAGAGATTGAGCGCCGATCTCTATATTACTATCGGTGTGGGGACTTGTGGCTATGCCGCTGGTGCGGCCCAAAGCCTGGATGCGATCCGCGCGGAACTTGAGAAACGCAACCTGCAGGCCACGATCAGCGGGGTGGGCTGTGTTGGGATGTGCTCCTACGAGCCGATGGTCGAGCTGCAGGCAAAGGGGCGCCCTCGTCTGAACTACGGGATGGCCACGGCGAGCGTTATTCCCGAGATCTTTGCCGCGTATTTCGAGGACGCGCCCTTGGTCACCGGCGTGATTGTCGGGCAGGCGCAAGACACCGTCACCGAGATCGCGGCGGGGACGCTGCACTCCTTGAGCTTTGTGGATCCTGAGCACGGCGAGGTCATTCCCTTTCATCAGAAACAGCATCGTGTTGTTCTGAGCAACTGCGGCTTGATCGACCCGGAGTGCCTTGATGACTATCTGGCCCTCGATGGCTACCTGGCGCTGGCTACTGTGTTGTCCGATATGACGCCGGAAGCTGTGATTGAGGAGATCACAGACTCCGGTCTTCGCGGGCGAGGTGGTGCCGGTTTCCCTACCGGAGTCAAGTGGCGCTATGCGCGGGCAACCCAAAACTGGCCCAAGTATGTGATCTGTAACGCCGATGAAGGGGACCCTGGCGCGTTCATGGACCGCTCCGCCCTTGAGGGGGATCCTCACTCGTTGATCGAGGGCGTGATCATTGCCGGCTACGCCATTGGGGCGCAGCACGGGTATCTTTACTGCCGGGCCGAGTATCCTCTAGCTATCCGGCGACTGCGGATCGCGCTGGCACAAGCGCGTGAGCTGGGCTTGCTGGGAGAGAACATACTCGGTACCGGCTTCGACTTTGATATCACGATCAAGGAGGGCGCCGGCGCTTTTGTCTGCGGGGAGGAGACAGCCCTGATGGCCTCCATCGAGGGGGAACGAGGTCAGCCTCGACCGCGCCCGCCGTATCCCGCCGTTTCCGGGCTCTGGAACCAACCCAGCAACGTGAACAATGTGAAAAGCTACGCTTACGTTCCTCGGATTATCCGTCTTGGTGCTGATTGGTTTCGGAGCCTGGGAACTGAGAAGAGCCCCGGCACGGCGGTCTTTGCCCTGACCGGTATGGTGAACCGCGCGGGCCTGATTGAGGTGCCGATGGGTATTACGTTGCGCGAGATCGTTTACGATCTGGGCGGCGGCATCCCTGATGGGCGGAAATTCAAAGCGGTGCAGACCGGAGGTCCTCTGGGGGGATGTCTGCCGGAGGCATACCTGGACACACCGGTCGACTTTGACTCACTCCGGGCTGCCGATGCGGTCATGGGGTCGGGCGGCATGGTCGTCATCGACGAGACCACCTGTATCGTGCAGTTTGCCAAGTACTTCGCGCAGTTCGTGTGTGATGAGAGCTGTGGCAAGTGCCCGCCATGTCGTATCGGCAGCACCCGTATGCGCGAACTGCTGGAGCGCATCACGATCGGTCAGGGCAAGCTGGAGGATCTGGACGAAATCCGGCATATTGCGACCGGTATGCGACAGGCGTCGCTGTGCGCTCTGGGCCAGCTGGCACCCGATCCGGTGCTGTCGACGCTGCGGCACTTTGAGGACGAGTATCGCGCGCACATCGAGGAGCATCGCTGCCCGGCCGGTCAGTGCCGGGAGCTGCTCACATATGCCATCGATCCCGACAAATGCACCGGATGCACACTGTGCGCGCGCAATTGTCCCGTTGATGCGATTACCGGCGAAAGACGTCAAGTGCACGTGATTGACCCGGCGGTGTGTATCAGGTGTGGAATGTGCTATACGGTGTGCAACTTCGACGCCGTGGTCGTTAGGTAGCCGGAGGGGTAGGAGCTATGAGTGTGAACCTGACCATCAACGGTATGCAGGTATCCGCGCCGGAGGAGAGCACGATTCTGGAGGCAGCCGAGGCTGCGGGTGTCATCATTCCGACCCTCTGCCACCATCCTGATCTGACGGACGTGGGCGCGTGTCGGATGTGTGTCGTCTCGGTCGAACACGCCCGAGGACTGCAGACCGCGTGCACAACGCCGGTCGCCGAAGGAATGGTGGTCGATACCGAGAGTGCGGAGGCGCGGGAGGCGCGAACTTTCGTGCTGGAGATGCTGCTGAGCGATCATCCCAACGACTGCATGACCTGTGAGGCTGACGGCGACTGCGAACTGCAGCGCTGGGTCTACGAATACGATGTTGCGTTCCCGGACCATCAGGGCCGCCGTCACGACACCCCGATCGGCGTAGATCCCAGCCCCGTGATCTTGGTCGATATGAACAAGTGTATCCTCTGCGGCCTCTGCATCCGTGCCTGCTACGAGGTGCAGGTCTGCGACGTCTGGAATTTCTCCCAGCGGGGTTTCACCACGGCGGTGGTGGCCGGAGCGAACCAGACGCTGCAGGAGGCCGGGTGTCTCTCCTGCGGCACCTGCGTGGCCTATTGTCCGGTCGGCGCGCTCTTTGACCGGCCTTCTCAGGGGTGGGGTCGTGCAATCCACCAGAAGAAGGTGCGTACGACGTGCAACTACTGCGGTGTGGGGTGCCAGTTCGATCTCAACGTCAACATCCACACCGGCAAGATCACGCGGGTCACCGCAACGCCAGAGGCGCCGGTGAACGGGATGGCGCTCTGCGTCAAGGGACGTTACGGGAACGATTTCATCCATAGCGAGGAACGGCTGACCGCGCCCTTGATCCGGGATGCATCTGTGGTCGAGGGCCGTTTCCCCGGTTTTCGCGAGGCAACCTGGGACGAAGCGGTGACTCTGGTAGCCGAGACATTGGTCCACTGGCGGGATACCTGCGGCGCGGACAGCGTGGGGTATTTCTCGTCCGCCAAGTGTACCAACGAAGAGAATTACCTGATGCAGAAGATCTCACGTGCTGTGAGCAAGACCAATAACGTCGATCACTGCGCACGTCTGTGTCACTCCTCCACCGTCGCGGGGTTGGCGACGGCGTTGGGCAGCGGTGCGATGACCAACTCGATCGCAGATGCGACGGAGGAGGCCAAGCTCTACTTCGTCGCCGGCTCCAACACCACCGAACAGCACCCTGTGATCGGCAGGAAGATGCTCAAGATGATCCGTGAGAAAGGCACCAAGCTCATCGTCGCCGACCCGCGCCGTATCGAGCTGTGCGACGCCGCTGTGCTGCACCTGCAGCAGCGCCCCGGCACCGACGTGGCCCTCTTCAACGGCATTATGTATGAGATCCTGGCGAACGGATGGGAGGACAGGGCCTATATCGAAGCGCGCACCGAGGATTTCGACGTGTTCCGGGAGATGGTGATGATGTTCCCGCCGGAGCGCGCCGCCGAGATCACAGGGGTGCCTGCGGATAAGATCAGGGAGGCTGCCCGGCTGCTTGCCGAGAACAAGCCGGCGGCTGTCTTCTGGGCGATGGGCATCACACAGCACACCACCGGCACGATGAACGTGATGACGCTGGCCAATTTGCAGATGCTGCTGGGCAACATCGGCGTGCCCGGCGGCGGTGTGAATCCCCTGCGGGGCCAGAATAATGTGCAGGGCGCCTGTGACGTGGGCGCGCTCTCGAATGTCTATCCCGGGTACCAACGGGTGACCGATCCCGTACATAAGGCGAAATTCGAGCAGGCCTGGGGCGTCGAGGGACTCTCGGATAAGGTCGGCCTTACGATTGTGGAGATGATCAACGCAGCGTTCACAGGCGATCTGAAAGCGCTGTACGTGATGGCCGAGAACCCGATGACCTCCGATCCCGATCTCAACCACGTCCGCGAGGCGCTGGAGCGGTTGGACTTCCTGGTGGTGCAGGACATTTTCATGACGGAGACCGCCAAGTTTGCGGACGTCATTCTGCCAGGCGCCTGCTTTGCCGAGAAGGACGGGACCTTCACCAACACGGAGCGCCGCGTTCAGCGCATCCGCGTGGCGGTGGATCCGCCCGGCGTCGCCCGACCGGACTGGGAGATCCTGTGCGATGTGGCGACGGCGATGGGGTATCCGATGGCCTATCCTTCACCTGCCGCGATCCAGGACGAGATCGCCGCGTTGACGCCCATCTATGGCGGTGTGCGCTACTGGCGTCTGGATGCCGGCGAGTCGTTGCAGTGGCCTGTGACCGATGATACGCACCCCGGCACGCCCATTCTGCACGTGGGTAAGTTCACGCGCGGCAAAGGACTCTTTACCGCCAACGATCACGTTGAACCGCAGGAATGCCCCACGGTTGAGTACCCGTTCACGATGACGACGGGCCGGGTGCTCTACCACTGGCACGGCGGCGCGCAGACGCGGCGCTCTCAAACCCTGATGGCGCTTTATCCCGGGCCGCAAGTTGAGCTACACCCCGATGACGCCAGCCGTCTGGGCATCGCTGAAGGCGACCAGATCCGAGTCACCTCGCGCAGGGGTGAGTTTGTCGCCCAGGCGTGGTTGACGGACCGTGTGGCCCTGGGCTTGATCTTCGGTACCTTCCACTTCCCAGAGGGCAATGTCAACTGGGCGACAGGCGCGTTCCTGGATCCTCAGGCGAAGATCCCCGAGTATAAGGTGAGCGCTGTCCGGGTGGAGAAGGTAGAGGCGTAGGGATAGAGCGGAGGGAGCGGGCGAGACGCTCGCGGTCCAACTGGATGCTGTATCGCTGATCCGCCGAGGGTGATGACTTTGTGAAGCTATGACCGAATCACTGTACAGCGGCATCGTCCTTGCCGGCGGCGCGAGCCGGCGGATGGGGCGCGATAAGCGTTTCCTGGACCTCAACGGCGTGTCGCTGTTGGAGCGGGTGCTGGCGCGGCTGCGCCCCTTGGTCTCAGAGCTGATCGTGGTGACCCGAGATCCGGAGCCGCCAACCGGGCTGGATGCCCGGGTGGTGACGGATTGTTACCCGGGGATGGGGGTGTTGGCGGGCGTGCACGCGGGCCTCAGTGCTGCGCGCAACGCCTGGGCCTTTGTCGTCGCGGGCGATATGCCGCTGCTCAATCTGGCGCTGCTCCAGGCGATGGCCGGGATGGCCGACGCCGCAACCACCGATGCCGTGGTGCCCTGTTGGAACGGCATGTTCGAACCGCTCCACGGGCTCTATCACGCCGCTGTGTGCGCTCCGGCCGCCGAGCGGGCGTTGCTGGCTGGGCGACGGCGCATCATCGCCTTCTATCCCGAGGTGCGCGTCCATGCTATGCTTGAGGCGGACATCGTTCGCTGGGATCCGTCGGGGGATTCATTTTCCAACGTCAACACACCTGAAGAGTGGGAAGCCATGCTAAGGCGGCTGTAGCAGCAAGGGCGAACACGACAGCCTGTCCCCGAAGGGGAGTTCGCCGCTACGCCGAAATTCAGTGAGATCATCTGCGTCAGCGGTTCAGTGATGCAAAGACCCCTGTTCGCGTGATCTGTGTTTGACTATCCACAGTTGCGGGAAGC
>CAZEXX010000131.1:0-8294 GCA_964516885.1 uncultured Anaerolineales bacterium
GCCTTCAGCGGCCTCACCGCCAACCCGGCCCTGGGCCAGGCCAGCGATCTGCTGGTCCGCGCCGGCGGGCGGAGCGTCATTGGCGAGGTACCCGAGTTCTTCGGCGCCGCCGACCTCTTCGCCGCCCGCGCGGTGAGCCGCGAGGTCGCCGCCGACGTCTTCAAGGCACTGGAATGGTACAGTGCCTACGCTGCGCGCTCGGGCCACACCATGATGGAGAACCCCAGCCCCGGCAACAAGGCGGGCGGCCTGCTCAACATCACCATCAAGTCCCTGGGCGCCCAGGCCAAGAGCGGCACGGGCCCGGTACAGGGCGTGCTGAATTACAGCGAGTGGGTATGGGACCACGACGGCGCGGGCGTCTATCTGCTCAACACGCCGGGCTACGATCAACTCTCGGTGCCGGGCATCATCGGCGCCGGGTGCCAGCTCGCCTGCTTCACCACCGGGCGCGGCACGGGCATCGGCAACGCCATCGCCCCCATCATCAAGCTAAGCTCAAATACGCCGCTCTACCGGCGGATGAGCAGCGACATTGACGTCAACGCCGGTGCCATTCTCAGCGACGGCCTGAGCCTGCCCGTCATGGGCAAACTGATCTTCAACAAGATCCTTGAGGTCGCATCCGGAAAACAGGCCAAAGCCGAGATCAACGGCCACCGCGAGTTCGCCCTCTGGAACGTCGAGGGCCTCTGGCTGTAAGACATAAGGAGAGAACTTGACACTGTTAATCGAACCCAACGCTACCGTCCTCTTCCAGGGTGACAGCATCACCGATGCCGGCCGGAGCCGCGAGAGTGACGCGGACCTGGGCCGTGGCTACCCGGCGATGGTCGCCGCATGGTTCTCGGCGCTCACTCCCGAGCGCAACGTCCAATTTCTCAACCGCGGCATCAGCGGGAATCGTACGAAGGACCTGCGCGCCCGCTGGCAGGCCGACTGCCTGGATCTGGCCCCGACCTGGGTCTCGATCCTCGTCGGGATCAACGACACGTGGCGCCGCTACGACAGCAACGACCCCACGTCCGCCGAGGTCTACGAGGACAACTTCCGCGCCATCTTGGAGCAGACACGCGACAAGCTGGATGCCAACATCATCATCCTGGAACCCTTCGTGCTCCCGACGCCACCGGACCGCGCCGCGTGGCGTGTCGATCTGGATCCAAAGATCGCCGTGGCCCGCAAGCTGGCCCGCGAGTTCGACGCGCGCTTCGTGCCGCTGGACGGCCCTTTCGCGGCCGCGGCGACCCAGCGCGAGATGAGCTTCTGGCTTGCCGACGGCGTGCATCCCACCCCGGCCGGCCACGCCCTGATCGCGCAGGCCTGGCTCCGCGCCGCGGGAGCGATGTAGCGACCTGCACCCGGAGAGGACGACCCACCGGAGCGTCTCTACAACAGCGAGACCGATGCGGCGCGATGTTTTCGTAGAGACGTGGCGGTGCCATGTCTTCGCTGGGACCAACGGCCCTTGGGAAGCCGATGGCCGGAACTTCACGTAGATGGTGCTGTGCCATATGGCACGGACACCCAGAAAGGAGTACTGCAATATGTTGACCTCACGAGAGCGCGTGCTGCGCGCATTGGCACATGAAGAACCGGACCGCGTCCCCATCGACCTGGGCGGCAGCCCCGTCACCGGGATGCACGTGAGCGTAGTCTACGGGCTGCGCCAGGCGTTGGGTCTGGATGCCCCCGGCACACCGGTGAAGGTGGTCGAGCCTTACCAGATGCTGGGCGAGATAGAGCCCGATCTGATGAACGCGCTGGGCGTCGACGTCGTCGGGCTCGGCTCACCCAAGACAATGTTCGGCTTCCGCAACGAGGGCTGGAAGCCCTGGACGACCTTTGACGGCACGCCGGTCCTCGTGCCCGAGGGCTTCAACACCGACGTCGAGCCCAATGGCGATCTCTTCCTCTACCCCGAGGGCGACAAATCGGTTCTACCCAGCGGGCGGATGCCCGAAGGCGGTTGGTACTTTGACTCCACCGGGCGCCAGCACCCCATCGACGACGATAGCCTGAACGTCGAGGATAACCTGGAGGACTTCGGGCCGGTCTCTGACGAGGATCTTGCCTACTATGCCGAGACCTCTGCCCAGATCTACAACAACACCGATAAGGCCATCCTCGCCAACTTCGGCGGGACCGGCTTCGGTGACATCGCCCTGGTGCCTGGGCCGTGGCTCAAGGATCCCAAAGGCATCCGGGACGTTGAGGAATGGTATGTCAGCACGGTGTTGCGCAAGGATTACATCAAGGCCATCTTTGAGGCACAGTGCGAGATCGGGCTGGAGAACCTGGCCCGCATCTACGAAGCCGTGGGCGACCGCGTCGCAGCGGTGATGGTGACCGGCACCGACTTCGGCACGCAGCGCGGTCCCTTCATCTCAAACCGTTCCTACCGCACGCTCTATAAGCCCTACCACATCCGCATCAACGAGTGGATCCACGCTAACACGCCGTGGAAGACTTTCATCCACTCCTGTGGCTCCGTCGTCAAGCTGATCCCCGAGTTCATCGAGGCCGGCTTCGATATCCTTAACCCCGTCCAGTGCTCGGCAGCCGACATGGACCCCTTGATGCTCAAAGAGACCTTCGGCCAGGACGTGACCTTCTGGGGCGGCGGCGTCGACACCCAGAAGACCTTGCCCTTCGGTACGCAGGACGAGGTCCGCGCCGAGGTCCGTGAGCGCGTGCGCATCTTCGGCTCCGGCGGCGGCTTCGTCTTCAACACCATCCACAACGTCCAACCCCTCTCCCCGGTCGAGAGTGTGCTCGCCGTGTACGAAACGGTGCGCGACTATGGCCTGTATCCGGTCAAGTAGGAAAACGGGACAAGGGATAAGGAAAAGGGCTCGACCCACAAGGCCAAAACTAACAACAGATAACTGAAGACCGACAAACGTTCAACCTGCAACGTTCAACGTGTAACTAGCCGCTGTGCGCGAGGAACCACCTATGCCAACACTCACATTCAAACGAGAAATCCCGATCCGCCACGAGGTCGACGTCTTCGTCGCCGGCGGCGGACCGGCCGGTGTCGCCGCAGCACTCGCCGCGGCCCGCCAGGGCGCCGGCGTCTTTATCGCCGAGGGACAGGCCTGCTTCGGCGGGATGGGCACCACCGGGCTGGTGCCCGCCTTTATGTGCTTCACCGACCGGGTCAACTTCCTGGCTGACGGGATCGGGCGCGAGATCTACGAGAGGATGAAGCAGCGCGCCGACACGCCTCGGGACGATCCCGGCGGCAGCGTCAGCATCAATGCCGAGGCGCTCAAGCTCGTCTACGACGACGTGATCGAGGAGGCCAAGGGCATCGACTTCACCTTCCACACGCAGGTCATCGGCGTGGAGACAGAGGGCGGGCACGTGACCGCCGCCATCTGCGCCGCCAAGAGCGGGATCTTCGCGGTGAAGGCCAAGGTTTTCGTGGACGGCACCGGCGATGGAGACCTGGCGATGTGGGCCGGCGCACCTTCTGAGAAAGGCGACGCCGAGGGCAACATGATGCCGGGCACGCTCTGTAGCCTGTGGGCCAACGTCGATTGGGGCGGCGCGAGCGGACGTCAGGATCGCAACCTGACCGCGGCCTTTGCGGACAACGTGTTCACGGTCCAGGATCGCCATCTGCCCGGCATGTGGCAGGTCGGCGACGGCATCGGCGGCGGCAACGTTGGCCACACCTTCGGCGTGGACGGCACCGACGAGCGCTCTCTGACAAAGGCGCTGCTCTGGGGTCGCAAGAGCCTGAGCGAGTACGAGGTCTACTATAAGCGCTATCTGGAGGGCTTCGAGGATGCGTCCCTGGTGGCCACCGGCGCGCTGCTCGGGCTGCGCGAGACGCGGCGCATCCTGGGAGACTACGTGCTGGTATTGGACGACTTCAATACCCGCGCTGTCTTCGAGGATGAGATCGGGCGCTACAATTACCCCGTCGATATCCACGCCTCGACCCCGAGTTCCGAGGACTTCGCCAGGTTCGAGGAGGAGTTCAAACGGCTGCGCTACAAGGACGGCGAGAGCTACGGCATCCCCTACCGGGTGCTCACCCCGCAGGGGCTGGACAATGTGCTGGTCGCGGGGCGCTGCATCAGCTCGGATCGCTTTATGCAGGGCTCGATCCGCGTGATGCCCGGATGCTACATCACCGGACAGGCTGCGGGCGTCGCCGCAAGCATAGCCGCCGGCAGCGGGACAGACATCCACGCGATCGACGTGCAGCAACTGCAGGCCAAGCTCAAGACTATGGGCGCCTACTTACCCAATGCCCAGTGAAGCGTGGTGACTCGACCAATGACGGAGTCTCAAATGACGATAGCACCACTGCCGCCCAGCTACCGGCGCAACTTCTGGTGTCTGGCGATGGACTTCTGCTTCTTCGGCATCGGTATGGCCTTCTTCGGACCCGGCACCGTGGTCCCCAGCTTCCTGACGGAATTAGGGGCATCCGCCACCGTCATCGGTCTGCTCTCCGCGCTGCAGCGTGCCGGGTGGCTGCTGCCGCAGCTGATCGCAGCCCGGTATCTCTCCGATAAACCCTACAAGAAGCCATTCATCCTGCTGCCCGCCGGAATCAGCCGTATTATGATCCTGATCCTGGCAGCGTTGATCTACCTGACCGGTGCCCGGCGCCCGGAGCTGATGATCATCACCCTGATGGTGGCGATGGGCATCTTCTGGCTGGGTGATGGCCTGGCCAGCCTGGCATGGTTCGACTTCCTCAGTAAGTCTGTTCCTGCCCACCGGCGTGGGCGGCTCACGGGCATCGGTCAGATCCTCTCGGGCATCGCCGGCTTTGCCGCCGGTTTCGGCGTTGAGTGGCTGTTGAGCGACCGGGGCCCTGCCTACCCTACCAACTACGCCGTTCTCTTCCTGCTCGGCTTCATCATGCTGGCGGTCTCCTTCACGGCGATTGTCCTGAGCCGCGAGAACAAGGGCATCTCGGGGGACAGCGTCCCCAGTTGGGGCGAATACCTGCCGCAATTGGGCAAGCTCCTGAAGCGGGACCACGCCTTCCGCCGCTATCTCATCGCGCGGCAAGTCTTCAACCTGGCCGGTCTTGCATCCCCCTTCTACATCATCTACGCCCTGGACAAGCTCGATCTGCCGGTTCAGGTCGTCGGTCGCTACACGTCGCTCGGCGTGATCGGTACCATCACTGCGGCCTTGCTCTTCGGGTGGCTCAATGAACGCCGCGGGACAAAGCGCACATCCGAGGTCAGCGTGATCGTGACCGTGGCAATCCCGGTGCTTGCCCTGGTGATTCCGCGCCTCGTCACGGATCCAACCTGGCTCGCATGGGCCTACGGCCTGGTCTTCCTGGCCAACAACGCTTCTATGGCCTGCTTCCTGCCGGGGTGGACGTCCTACGTATTGGAGTGGGCCCCCGAAGCAGAGCGTCCCATCTACGTGGGACTCACCAACACGATCAACGGCCTCGCTGCGCTCTTCTCGGTTCTCGGCGGCGCCATCCTGCAATGGACAGGCGGCAACTATGAGATTCTGTTCGTCCTCACCGCGATCGGGACGCTTGCCGCCCTGCCGCTCACGGCTGCGCTCCCGGAGCCGCGGGCAACGGAGCGCGCGAGTGTGTTGGTTTAGTATCTTGTACAGACGTGCCGAACCCCTTGGGTTCGCGGTGGCACGTCTTCTGAGCCGCAACGCAATCGGAGAATGTACGAATGGCTCGCTACTACCAAGGTAAGTACCGGACCGAGAACACGCGTTTGTCTGGCTGGGACTATCGATCTGCGGCACACTACTTCATCACAATATGCACCAAGGATCATGCATGCTGCTTGGCGAAGATCATAGATGGAGTAGCATACTTGTCACCGTTGGGGCTGATGGTCGCTGAGGAATTGTGGCGCACGCCACTTGTACGGTCGTATGTGGCACTCGATGCCTACCAGGTTATGCCCAATCATTTCCACGCAATCCTGGTGGTCACGGAATCACAGACCGAGTCTCAGCCTCAGAGCCCTACCCCAGAGTCCCGCTTGCAGGCTGCCTCGGTCGGGTCCATTGTTGGTCAATTCAAATCCATCTGCACAAAGCGGATTCGGGACCTCGGTCAGTCGAACTTTGGGTGGCATCCGCGACACTATGACCACATCATCCGGAGTGAGGTCGAGCTGGAGCAAATCCGTGCCTACATTGTGGGGAATCCTGGGAAATGGTATGAGGATCGATTCTATAGCGAAGAGGCGTGACCAACTACCCAACCATACCGGTACAGACGTGCCGGTAGCACGTCTTCCGTGGTGGCGACGTCCGGCCGTTTCGTCTGCGTCCGGAGGCAGAAGACGACCCACCGGGTCGTCTGTACAAGATGCGATCGGATATCGTGCAGATGCGCTGGTGGCACGTCTTCTGAGTGAGAGCCGTCAGATTGAACAGATCAGCTACTGAGTGAACGAGGGAGACTTCACAGTGGACATCACGGTCAAGTGCGCCGAGACAATCGGTGAACTGCGCCACTTCTGGCAGAGTACCGGCTTCACACCGGCGAACCTGCTGCTCAACGCTGATATGCGCCAGGCCTTGGCCACTATCGGCGCGATCCCCCACGGAGGCATCAGCTGGGTCCGCATCCACTACCTGCTCGAGCTGGTCAAGGCTGAGGGGCTGGGAACCGAGACGCCGGTCTACGACTGGTCGCGGCTTGACGCCGCAATGGACGTGTTGGTGGTTAACGGCCTCAAGCCGATCTTCGAGCTGATGGGTAACGTCGAGGGCTGCTTCGATGACTACCTCGACGCCCGACAGGCCCTGGCATGGTGTGGTCTCGTCCGTGACCTGGCCCGCCACTTGATAGACCGCTACGGTCAGGATGTGATCCACAGCTGGCTCTTCGAGACCTGGAATGAGCCCGACGTGCACTTCTGGACACAGAGCGTCGAGGCCTTCATCGTCTACTACGACGCCTGCTGTGCTGGCTTGCACGATGCGGATCCAGACCTGCGCATCGGCGGGCCCGGCACGTGCCGCGATCTGTCACCCACCCTCACGGCCTTTCTGGCGCACTGTGACAGCGGGACCAATGGACTGACCGGCGATCCCGTCACCAAGCCGGTCTTCCTCTCCGTCCACGTCAAAGGTGTGCGCTCGCATCCGGAGGACCTGACCCCGAATTCAATGCAGATCGTCCAGCGCGAGGCCAAGATCGCCCACTACATCCGCGACCACCACCCCAGCCTGGCCGGCATCCCGCTCTCCAACAACGAGTGCGATCCCCAGGTTGGCTGGGGCACCATCCACACCTGGCGTGGGCGGCCCTACTATGCGGCACTGGCGGCCAAGATCATCAACCAACACATGGTCACCCTCGTCGACGGCATGGGGGTCGACTGTGGCGTCCTCAGCAACGACAACGGCTTCTTGGGCACCTGGGGGCACCGCACGCTGCTGGCTCGGTTCGCCGACTATGACCACATCCACCACGGTCAGGCGGACGGCAAGCGTGATGCGCCCCAGTACGGAGAGGACCCCCGACGACGACGCTTCGAGGTCATCAAGCAGCCGATCTTCACCGTAATGACGCTCCTCTCCCTGTTGGGCGACACGCGCTGCGCTGTGAAGGGTGTGGGCGACGTCTCGGAGCCTCTGGGCGTGATCGCTACGCGTCGCGGCGAGGATCAGGTCGCGGTACTGATCTACAACAGCAAGGACAAGATCACGGCTGACGGCAGCACGCCGGTGACACTGACGTTTCGCGATCTGCCCTTCGCGGAAGCCTCACTCGCCTACTATCGCATCGACGAGGACCACGGCAACCCCTTCAGTGTGTGGGAGCAGATGGGCGCGCCGGCCCGACCAACGGCGGAGCAGTACGCCGCCATGCGTACGATCCAGGAACCCAGCGCGATGGGGAGGCCCCACACTGTGACGATCCAAGAGAGGAGCTTCACTGTCCGCTTCAACCAGCAACTGCCCGGCGTCACCCTGGTGATGCTAAGCCATCGCCCGGACACACTGCCACCGCAGGTCCAGGGTATGCGCGCCGAAGCTTACGAGGGCATGACCGACACTGAGGAGATCCTGCTCGTCTGGCAGGGCGTCGACCGGCGCACGATCCGCACCTACGAGGTGCAGTTCTCGCCGGACGAGGACGGTCCCTATACCCGCATCAACACCCAGGATCAACTCGACACCGCCTTCCTGCACGTGCGCAACACCGGCCCCGGGTTCTACCGCGTCCGCGCCATCGACTACTGGGGTGGCCACGGCGAGTGGTCGGAGCCGCACTACGTGGGGAAGAATGAGCGAATGGAAGAATGAAAGAATAGGAGAAG
>CAZEXX010000131.1:8394-10384 GCA_964516885.1 uncultured Anaerolineales bacterium
ATCCAATATCCAGTATCACCCTGGAGGACACACATGACAGATTTCAATGGCCTAGGCATGAACATGGGTAATCTCTCGCGGCTGTCGAACGCACTGACGCGCTCGCTCAGCCCCGAGAACTTCACCGGCGAGAAGGGCAAGGCCGGCACGGCAACCGAAGGCACAGGGGCGCGGTGTGCTCGCGACCTCGGCCAGGGCTGGAAGATCTCGCCCTCTGTCAGGATCGAGGCCGGGACGACCTTCACCCTCGCCGATATCGAGGGCCCCGGCGCCATCCAGCAGATCTGGATGACGCCGACGGGCACCTGGCGCTTCAGCATCCTGCGCATCTATTGGGACGATCAGGAACAGCCCTCGGTCGAATGCCCGGTGGGCGACTTCTTCGCCATGGGTTGGGGCGAATATGCGCCCATCTCGTCGCTAGCCGTCTGCGTGAACCCCGGTAGCGCCTTCAACTGCTACTGGGAGATGCCTTTCCACAAACGCTGCCGCATCACTATGACCAACATCGCTGAAGATGACATGGTCCTCTACTACCAGATCAACTACACATTGACGGACGTGCCCGAGGAATGCGCCTACTTCCACGCCCACTTCAAGCGCGTGAATCCCGTCCCCTACAAGGACGTCGTCACCATCCTGGATGGCGTCAAGGGCCAGGGACACTACGTGGGCACGTACATGGCCTGGGGCGTTAACAACCGTGGTTGGTGGGGTGAGGGCGAGATCAAGTTCTACATGGACGGCGACTCCAAGTGGCCCACAATCTGCGGCACGGGCACCGAGGACTACTTCTGCGGCTCGTATGACTTCGAGAATCAGGTAACGCACGAGTACGAAGAGTTCACCACGCCCTACGCCGGCCTGCACCAGGTCATCCGCCCCGACCGGCTCTACCACTCGCAGATGCGCTTCGGCATGTACCGCTGGCACATTGCGGACCCGATTCGCTTCCAGCAGGAGTTGCGGGTGACGATGCAGGCGCTGGGATGGCATAGCGGCGGTCGGTACCTGCCACTGCAGGACGATATCGCCTCCGTCGCCTACTGGTACCAGACGCTGCCGACAGCACCCTTCCCCTCCTTGCCCAACAAAGACTACTTGGAGGTCATCTGATGGCAAAACGAGTTCTTCTCACGGGTGGCCTGGGCTGCATCGGGTCCTGGATCGTCCGCACACTGGTGAAACAAGGCGTTGACGTCACAGCCTACGACCTGGCCGATGATACGCAGCGCTTGCGGCTGATTATGACGCCTGACGAACTGGCCCGCATCTCCTTCGCGCGCGGCGACATTACCGATCTCAAGAGCTTGATGGCCCTGGTGCAGGCCGGCGCCATCACTGACATCATCCACCTGGCCGCGCTCCAGGTACCAGCGTGCAAGGCCAATCCGTCGCTGGGCGCCCGGGTCAACGTTGTGGGGACCGTCAACGTTTTCGAGGCAGCGCGCGCCACCGGGCTCACGCGCGTCGTCTACGCCAGCAGCGTGGCGGCCTACGGTCCCAAAGAGGATTACCCCGAACCGCTGATACGGCACGACGATCCGCTCAATCCGCGGACACTCTACGGAGTCTACAAGCAGGCCAATGAGGCAACCGCGCGCGTCTACTGGGCCGACCACGGCATCAGCAGCATCGGCCTGCGCCCGTACGTCCTGTACGGTCCAGGCCGAGACCAAGGCATGACCTCCACACCGACTAAGGCGATGCTTGCGGTAGCCGCGGGCCGGCCCTATCATATCACCTACGGGGGACGCTTCGGTATGCAGTACACAGAGGACGTGGCCCGGCTGTTTGTCCAAGCACTCGATGTGCCCTTCGAGGGGGCCGATGTCTTCAACATCGCAGGCAGCATCGTGGATATGAGTGAGGTAGTCAGCGCAATCGAGGCCGCAGAGCCTGTCGCGCGCGGCACCATCACCTATGAACCCACTCCACTGCCGTTCCCGGATGGCCAGGATGACACACAACTCCAGGCACTGCTCGGCCC
>CAZEXX010000132.1:0-10367 GCA_964516885.1 uncultured Anaerolineales bacterium
CCCTCTCCCACCTCCGGCTGCGGAGGCGCAGTCCCCGGTCTAGGGGGCGAAGTCCCCGGTCTAGGGGGCGCAGTCCCCGCTTCAGGGGACGCCGTCCGCGGAGGATGGGGGAGGGTGGCGCGCTTCCCAGCGCGCGGGTGTGGACTCTGCTGGGGTGTTTTCAAAGTAGGCCAGCGGCACTCCGATGGTCTGCCGGTGAGCCCTTTCTGGATATTCGCCCCTATGCTGAAACACGCCCGTGCACGCCGACGAGGAATCTTGTGACCACGGCGCCGGCACTGCAGCACCAGCGAACCCCGTGGGTTCGCAAAGTCCTTGGCCAACATGTCCTATCAGAGGCCCACGGTTTGATGGGGTTGTTCTTGAGTCCAGCACTATGAATCCAACCAAGCCACACAGGTTGCACCGCACTCAGGTCATCATCGCTGCAGTCTCCGCCGCGATGCTCGTGCTTGGGCTCTTGACCGGCAGCCGCCGGGTCTCGGCACAGACCGCCGGTGATACGGTAGGCGTCTACTACATCGGCCCCGAGGACGCAATTGCCGAAGCCATCGACTTGGCCCGACCCTACCTCGTTCGCGTGGACCAGCCCGACCTCGCGCAGGTCATCGTCCTCAACAATGCCCCGCTGCGCGAGACCCTCCAGGCATTCAGCGGCGAGATCCAGCAAGAGCGGATGGGGCTGGTGCTGTTTTGTGGCCCGCTCTTCCCACAGGACATCAACGACCTGCGACTCCTGCTGGGGTTCAGCACGTTCGGCATGGATCAGGTAGCGACCGCGGTACCCGTCGCACAGGCCGGGGGGGATGATCCGCTGGAGCGAGCGATAACCTGGTCCTCAGCCCCCGAGATCCGGGCGCGCACCTTGATCACCAACCCGAACCTTCTTCAACAGGTCGTCACAACCGCCGGCGCGGAGGGCAGCGCGGGTGCCTCAGGCGTTATCCAGCGGGTGCGCGGACGCGACCAAACCCAAGCCCTCATTGTCGGGGGATGGACCACCCATCCCGCCAACGCGGAATGGCCCGATTGGGCATATTTCAACTACCTGATCTATCGTCTCGTAGTCGATGCCGCGGGGACTAGCCGCCCCCTCTCCTTCGTGGACTATCCAAACTCTCCCACACCTCAGGGTACTGACCGGTGGGCCATCGCCGGGGCAGGTCTGGGGATCTTGTTGGGAGCGGCTGCCGTCTACTACGGTGCCCGGCGCCGCTTGTTCTTGGATCCCAACACCGCCGAACCCTGGCAACGCCTCACGAGGCTCGCGGATCGCTCAGCCGTGGACCAGGCATGGCAGCAGGCCGGTTTCCACCGGCCTTTGGCCGGCTTTCTGGCCTATCTCCCGCTGAGCTTGCTGCTTGTCATTCCCACGCTGGCCTACGAACTCTTCTTCCTGCCCGGCGTCCTGATCTCCGACGCCCAGGGCTATGATCTGTGGACAACAGTGGTCCGCTGGACGCTGGCTTTCTGGATTCTGCTGGATGCGGGGACAGGCACAGCCGCGGTTCGGCACTTCGCGGTGACCCATATACACCAACCCGAACGTGCTCCCCGCTACATTCAGTTCTACATCTGGTGGCAATTCCTCAGTGGCGCGGCGCAACTCGCTCTGGTCGGCATCCTCACTGCCTTCGCTCTGCCGGCAGTGGGTCTCGCACATTTCACCTATTACCTGCTGGCCCGTGCCATACTTCAGTTCCCGGGATTCCTGTCAGCCTTCAACATTGCCTTCAGGGCTCGCCAGAGGTTCGATTACGAGCAGATCTTGAACCTCTTCAACCAGCTGATCACACCGCTGCTCCAGGTCGGGCTCATCCTCGGATTAGCCTCATGGGGTGAAACCAGCTACGAATTTGGCCCCGGCGTCGCCGGCGGGGTCACCGGCGCGATCGGGCTGGCCGCCGGCATCTTACTCGGGGAAAGCCTTACATTCCTCCTGGGGGCGAGGTTGCACCGGCGTGATGGGCAAGCGCTGAGAGCGCTCTTCCTCCCCACCTTTGATAGACAGACCCGGGCCGAGATCCTGGCATTCGGCATCCCCTGGTCCCTGGGCGCAGCTATGCCGGCCATCGGGGCCGTAGTTCAGCTTCTCTTCCTCAGCAGTCCGCTGGCGCCGCTGGGCATGGACCTCAAGGCGTGGTCGGGACTGATCTGGGTGACCACCGCCTTTGAGGTCCTATTGACAGGGCTCTATCAGGACCTGATGCCGGCGCTGTGTGAAGCGATCCCAATGGGATACAAGACACTGCTGCGTCACTATGTCAGCCAGGGTATCCGATACGGTGCCTGGTTCAGCTTCTTTCTATTTGCTGCGATCAGCGCGCTCATGGACGGCGCCCTGCATCTGATTCCCTGGGCCAGCTCGGAGACGGTAACCGCGTTGCTGATCCCAATGGCAGCCTGGGGCGCATTGCGTTGGGCGGCGTGGCTCCCGGACCGGATGCTGGAAGCAGCAGGCCGACCGGGACTGACAGCGCTGTTGGCCCTGATCGAACAGAGCGTCCGCCTGGGCAGCGCCCTCGTGCTCATCCGCCTGTGGGGTATCGCCGGACTCCCGGCAGCGTACGTGATCGCGCTGATCGTGAGAATCGTCCTGGGACGCATCCTGTCAGGCCGCCATCTGGTACGGGCTCGCATCTACATCTGGCAGACGCTCTTGGCCCCAGCCGTCTCAGCGCTGGCCATCTATGAACTCTTGCAGCTCATCAGCCTCGTCTGGGTGCCCCCAACGTGGCAGGAGAGCGCCGTACTGAGCCTCGGCTTGATCCTGCCGACCCTGTTGCTCTACGCCTTTCTCACCGCCCTGTTGGGCGGCTGGGATGACGGAGGGCTCAACGAACTCCACAGGGCCGTCGCCATCAGTGGTATCGGACGACCTTTCGCCTGGCTCCTATGGTGGACAATCCGCCTCGGCGCGCGGATCTCGCCGCTCCACGGACGCTTCCCGTGCTTGCTCTATGACCTGGCTCACGAGGAGGCCCAGTCCCTCACCTTCGCACAGAGAACGCTGCCATAGCAGACGGCCGCATGTCGGGCTCCTCCACGCATCCAGCACTCTGCCATCCCCGTAGCGGCGAACTCCCCTTCGGGGACAGGCTGTCGTGTTCGCCCCTCTGCGCGCTGCATCCTCGTCCTGCGTGGTGTGCGCGCACACGCCCGTAACCCAGCGCCACGTCTACATCGGACTGCTGGACGCAGCAGGTCTGGTCGCCTTTGCCGCTCCGTAGCCAACCACTCGCCTACGCCAAGCTGGACCAGACGGTTACCGTTGCCCCCTCGATCCGCACCCGGTCCCCGGTCTTGATGCCGTCAATCGGGACCTGATCCACCATCGGAATGTTGCTGATAATGGCCCCGACGGCCACGATCGGCTCACTCTCGGCGTTGATAATCGCAGCCGGCGCGAGCCCGTTCACCGCCAACTCATACAGCACGTAGGACCCCACCGTACTGCCCTTCCCCGTCGGGAAAACGAGCACCTTCCCGGTCACATTCGCGCCTTCCAGCGGATGCCCACGCTCGGTCACGATCCCCGTCTTGCCGTCGACGCCCCCTAAGAAGCCAATGGGCTCGGGCGACACGAGCGCGGGAGCGTCCGCGCAGCCGGATTTGATGATGCGGGCGGTGAATGATGATCGAGATACGGTTTTCATAGTTTGTCTCACGGATCCCAGAGACTCACGATTGACGATTCACGATTCAACAGATCTGTAGAAGCCGATCTCATCATCCGAGATCAACCCCCAAGAGCACACCTGAATCGTGAATGGTGAATCGTGGTTCATCCCCACTTCCCCTCAATCGCCGCCCTCACACATTCTCCCACCGTCCCAAACTTCGTACCCACCTTCGCCAGGTTGCGGAGGTAGTAGGCGCCCTTGGCGGAGGCGGTAGCGACGGCGGTGAAACCCAGATCGCGAACCGGGGCGATAGCCATGCAGGCGTCAGCGAAGACCTTGCCGCCCGCGGCCTCGATCACGTCGATCAGGCCTTGTTCCACCGCCACAGCACGCACCGGGCGTGCGCAGGTCACCCACAAAGGCAAGTGCAGCGTCTGCCCACGAACCAGGTCTGCGACACGTGAGATCTCGGCCAAAGAAGCGTGCGGGCAGCCGATCCACACCAGGTCGATGGCGTCGACGTCATTACTGAGCAAAGAATAACCCGCGCGCAGATCGTCGATGGTCAACTTTCTCAGCATCGAAGCCTCCGGTGTCGATGCTGAGAAAGCCGCCTCCGGCGTCACGCCCTCGACGTGATACAAAGCGACGGCACCGGTTGCCGCCATGGCTGCGCCGAGTGCCTTGAGCTTCTCCTCGCGCAGCGGGTCAGCCGCATCCAGGGCGAGGCCTTGGAAATAGGGAACCGCCTTGCGCGTCTGCTGCCCCACAAGAGCACCCAGCGCGCTATAGTCAGAGATCGTTTCCGGTTGTGCGCACACCTCGACGCGCACTGTCGCACGGCGGTTGGCATCCAGGTGGAGGCCGTAGGCGCCGGTGTGCCCAACGATCGCGGCGGCGATGGCACCGGGGCCCCCCTCGCGGTTGGTGCGGGCACCCAGGACGCTGTTGACGAACGAGACCGCCGAGGACTCCGCCCAGGCCACGTGCGCGCCGACGGCAGGACGGTTGCCAATCAGATAAGGCGTGCAAGTCGGCACCGGCGTACCTTCACCGACACCCATTCGCGCAAAGGCATCAACCACCTGCCGCTGCTTCTCAGCGAAGACGGGATCGAAGCCCTGGCACCGCCAGTCCACCATATCCATCGCCGTCGGGTTAAGCGTCGTGGGCACGCGCACGCGTGCCCCCTCGTCCGCCCAACCACGAAGAAAATCCAGTCCGGCATCCCCGATATTGCGGAACGAGACACCCGAGATCTGCACGCTCTCGACAGGGATCAGCCGTTCGGCACCGTAGATAGATGCCAACGCGACCACGATCTCCATCGCACGCCGCGTCGCCGGCCCGTCCCCACCAGCCAGCCACGCTTGTTCTTCCTTGGTCAGTTGCATAGATGGATTCTAGCGCTGAGGGGGCGAGAGAGCAAATGGAACAGAGCGTACGCACCTGGACGGCTCTTGAGCAAGAATTGTCATCCTGATCACCGCCGCCGCTTGAGCCACGCGGTTCACGCTAGCAAGACCCGCACCCTTGTCATCCTGAGTGGGTCAAGAAAGCATCCGCAATCCATCAGCAAGAGAGCGAAGGATCTTGTCCTGGGATGCGCAGACCGATCTCTAGCAGCTTGTCGGAACCGTGTCATTAGTAACGGATCATGCAGCGAATTCACTGGACAGAGTAGGCTCAGTGTAGGATCTTGTGTTTCAGCAACGCTGGTTTCAGGGCCACCAGACAGGATCCCTCGTTGCGCCTGCCGGTTGAGATGCGTACACCATGGCAGACGAAAGATGTGGGGCCATGAAAGCATTGCATTAATTTGCCATTTATGGCATAATAATGATATGGAATTCAGGGCACTACTTGAGATCGTGGGCTCAGAACCGCTCTTTGAAACCGGCCTGCTGCTGGCGGGCAACGTCGACCCTGGCAATGTGAGGCGACAGCTCTCTCGCTGGACAACAGCAGGCAAGCTCATACAGCTGCGACGTGGGTTGTACGCATTGGCGCCGCCCTATGGCAAAGTAGCGCCACACCCATTTCTCATCGCCAACCGGATGGTGCGCGGTTCGTACGTCAGCTTACAGGCTGCCTTGGCCTACTATGGAATGATCCCCGAATATGTGCCGATCGTCACCAGTGTCACCACCGACCGCCCGGCAACCTTCGAAATCGCCTTGGGCCGCTACGCATACCGGCACATCCGCCACAGCCTGCTGTACGGATACCAACTGCTGGATGTCGGGAACGGGCAGCAAGTCTACATCGCCTCTCCCGAAAAAGCCATCCTCGACCAGGTATATCTGGAGCCGGAGGGCGACGATCTGAACTACCTGCGTGGGTTGCGTCTGCAGAGCTTGGAGCAGCTCGATCTCAACAAACTCAGGGAGTTCGCGACCGACGCGAAGAGCCCTAAGCTGCGTCGGGCGGCAGACGCCGTCAGCCAACTCGCAGCGGAAGAAGCAGCAACCGAGTATGAAACCTTACCTACGCAGACTCCTTGAGAACACAACCTCATCGCTGGAAGCACGCAGCTTGGTGCGCGAATATCTTCAAGCCCGCATCCTCGCCTGTTTGCAGAAAGCAGGGGCGATGGTGCCACTGGCTTTCCACGGGGGAACAGCCCTGCGTTTTCTATACACCATCCCCCGCTATTCAGAAGACCTGGACTTCGCTCTAGAACGCCCTGATGCAGACTATCAGTTTCGTAACTACCTGCAGGTTGTCCAACGTGAGTTAACTGCAGAGGGCTACGAGATTACCATCAGGCTCAATGACCGGAAAGTCGTGCACAGCGCCTTCATTCGTTTTCCCGGCCTGCTGCGCGAGTTAGAACTATCCCCCCGTCTCAGCGAGACCTTGGCGGTCAAACTCGAGGTGGACACCAATCCTCCCGCCGGGGCTACGCTGGCGACCACCGTCGTCAGACGCCACGTCACCCTGCAGCTCCAACACCATGACCAGGCTTCGTTGCTTGCCGGGAAGCTACACGCTGTGCTGCAGCGCGACTACGTCAAGGGCCGTGATCTGTACGATCTGCTATGGTATCTCAGTGACCCTGCTTGGCCAACGCCCAACCTGATCTTACTCAACAACGCCTTGCACCAAACAGCATGGCCCGGCGATCCGCTGACAGACGAGAATTGGCGGGATGTGGTTCGGCAGCGGGTGGTGACATTCGATTGGCCAAAGGTCATCGCCGACGTACGACCATTTCTGGAGCAGGACCCGGGGATGGAGATCTTGACCCGCGAGAATGTGTTGCGTCTACTTGATACCTAACAAGAATTGTCAGTCGCAAAGGCCCGGCAGATCAAGGTGAACCGATAGAAAAGCCGGGAACCTGATGCAGATCAGTCTGGCGGATCGAGAGATACGAAGAAGCTTCCACAGGCACACCACCAAAGGACAGGCCCCGGACTCATCCGGGGCCTGTTGTGTCTTCAGCAAAACCTTGATCTACTGATATGGGATTGAACCCACCTCAACCTGATGCACTGGCATACCGTCGCACCGGCGTGGAACGCGACATGGCGCCGCTCAGCGCCTACGCGAGCACGGTGGCCATCATACCTACGGGCACAACCCACGTCAGCACCAGGCGCAGCCAGCCGAGGCAGAGCCCCACGGGATAGCGCGACATCAGGACCTTGGAAAGAGCCTAAGCGCCCGGCTTCAGCCGCAGGGTCTTGATCTCGAACGGGGTAAAGCTCAGACAGACGGCTCCATCGGCGACAGCCAGCTCCTCAAGCACGTTCTCCATCAGGTCGGCCTCAGCCACCGCTGCGACGGGGAAGTTCAGGCTCAGCGCCGCATCCACAGAACCCCCGGTCGCCTCATAGAGACGCACGATGACGTCATCGCCATCCTCGGCCTGCTTCACGGCCTCGATCACCACTTTGGGGGTGTCCAACTGCAGCCAGGACATACTACGCGGCGCAGTGCCGTCGTGCGGGGTCACCGGCGTGACGCTCAACGGCACGTTTAGCGCATAGGCCTCCTCAATCACACCTCCCTCGACGGCATCACCATCATGCGGATAGAAGGCATACGTGAACTCGTGGTCGCTCTGATCAGTATAGCCCAGGTGCGGTTCCCCGGCGGGGAAGGTGTTGTGCACCTCGCGATTGGCCCCGGGGTAGGGAGCGCTCCGCAGGAGGTTGAGATCGATGACATTGCCCTTGATCTTGTGACCGTACTTGGAATCGTTGAGCAGCGCAACGCCGAAATCCCGCTGGGAAAGGTCAGCCCATTTGTGGGCGACAACTTCGTCCCGGGCCAGATCCCAGGTCGTATTGCGGTGCGTGGGCCGCTGGAGATGGCCGAACTGAATCTCATACGTCGCCACTTCGGCGTAGACAGCAACCGGGAACTGAGTCCGCAACATCGAGGCCCTCTCGCGCCAGTGGAGCTTGGTCACGAAGTCCAGCCGGCTGCTACCGGAGGCCAGCACGATCTCCTGCACCAGCTCAGAGGTGCCCAAGCGGTAGGTCTGCTTCAGAATCGCCAGCGGTCCATCGATGCGCGCCTCCGACGACACGAGTTCCATCGTGCGCGGCGTCTGTTCGGCGTAATCCATCGGGAAGTCCCAGGCATCGCCCGGATCGACGAAGACGACCAGGCGGTTCGCGGACTCACCCTCGGGGATCAGTTCGCGCTCCAGCCGCTTGTCGAAGACGGAAACGATGCTGCCATCCTCACCAAAGCTCACGGAGAGACAGTCATTCTCCAAGCGAGCGGAACTTGCCGTGAGCTCAGCGACTTCAGGCATCGGATCACCGCCATCGACGGTCGCATAGCCCATCGATGGCACTTCAGCGAAGACCCAGGCTTCGCCGACACGCACCCACTCCGAGCGCGCCCACGAGAGGTCGTTGTGCACGACAGCCGGTGACACCAGATCACGGGTATTCACCATCTCCGCGATGGCGCTCTCCCGCTCAGCAGATAGCGCGCCGACCTCTTCGTACATGGTCGCATATCGTGCCAGGCTCTCGTCATAAACCCGCTTGATCGAGGATCCGGGCAGGATGTCGTGGAACTGGTACAGCAAAACCTCGCGCCAGATCTCGGTCAAGCGATCCTGGGGATAATCCGTGCCGGTCAACATCCCGGCGATGACCGCTCGCCACTCCAGCCCGCGGAGCCCAAGCTCCATCTTGCGATTGTACCACTTGCTGCGCGCTTCCGTCGTCAGCGTGCCCTCGTGCCGTTCCAGATAGAGTTCGCCCACCCAGGTGGGGAAACGATCGGCTTCCTTGCGCCACTTCTTGAAGAAATCCGCAGCGGACTCCTGCTTGACAGGGCTCAGACCGGCGAGATTCTTGATGCGCAGCAGGCGCTCCAGGTGCTCTGCACCCGGGCCGCCGCCGCCATCGCCGATGCCGTAAACCATCAGGCTGTGGTGCGAGACACCCTTGTCCTTATAATTCTGCTCGATCCGACGCACCGACCGCGGCGCAGCGGGGCTGTTGTAGGTCTCCTCAGGCAGCATATGGGTCAGGACCTGGGTGCCGTCAATGCCCTGCCATTTGAAAGAGTGGTGTGGGAAAGTGTTGATCAGACTCCAAGAAAGCTTCTGCGTGGAGAAGGTGGTGACCCCCGCCTTACTCAGAATCTGAGGCAGAGCAGCGGAGTACCCAAAGACATCGGGTAGCCAGAGATAGTCGATATCGACACCAAACTCCTCTTTGAAGAAGCGCTTCCCCAGCAGCACCTGGCGCACCAGGGCCTCGCCACCGGCGAGATTGGTATCGGCCTCAACCCACATAGCCCCCTGGGGTTCCAGGCGGCCCTCCTGCACCTTGGCCTTGATCTTCTTGTAAAGCTCAGGGTAGAGATTCTTCATCCACTGGAAATACTGGGGCTGGCTGGCACCGAAGACGTAGTCCGGGTAGCGGTCCGACAACTCAATCGCCGTCGAGAAAGTACGCGCACCCTTACGAATAGTCTCGCGGATCGGCCACAGCCAGGCAAGATCCATATGCGCATGGCCCACCGCACTGATCTGCAGCGAGGGATCCCCGCCACGCTGATCGAGCAAGGGTTTCAAGATAGCGCGCGCTTTCGTCGCAACATCGGGCAGACCCTCATAGAGCGCATGCGTCACGTCGGTCAAGCCTGTGAGCACCTGATGGCAGCGCGGACTGTCCTCAGGCAACGCCTTGAGGAAATCCAGCAGCACCTCGAAGTCATAGTAGAGAGCGCGGACCTCGTCACGACAGATGGCGACCGCAGCCTGCTTCACCGTGCCATCGCCCGAGACGTTGCCGAACAGGTCGTTGTAGCCGGCGTCAGCAAAGACATCGATCGGTTCGCCGCCCTGTGAGAAATTCGTGATCTCCAGGACACGCTTTCCCGGCGTGCCCAAGCTATAGTCGTAGTTCGAGGCAACGGGGGTGAGTCCGCGAACGGGCACACCCGCTTCGTCAAACACGCACAGCTCACCATTGACGTTCAACAGCAATACAACGTGCTCACCGGCTGCTTCTGCCGGAATCTCCCCGGTGAAACGGAACCAGGCGCAGTCGAAGAGGTCTCCCCACGTGTCACCCAACGACAGATCCCGGGGCTCCCCAGTGCAGCGGTCTTCGAAGGACACCGGCTCGTGTGTGCACCAGGCCTGGATCGTCAGCGGCGCGACCTCGACATAGGAGGCCTCACCGATCATCCTGAGGGCAGCCTCCAGATGGCGCTTTGTATAGAACTTGTACTCGGGCATAGACGTCTCCTTGTAACAGAACT
>CAZEXX010000133.1:0-6782 GCA_964516885.1 uncultured Anaerolineales bacterium
TCCTGCGCTGTGCTGTGGGCATCACCATCGGCACCGGTGTTATCGCCGGGCTCCGGGCTATCGGGTTGGTGAAGCCACGCGAGGCCGTCTACTGACGCCGGAATTGCCGCATGCCAGAAGCAATTGCCACATTTGACAACGTCTCGTACATGTACCCGCGCTCCACAGCGCCGGTCCTGCGCGATGTTTCACTTGAGATACGCAAGGGTGAGTTCCTCGGTCTGATTGGCCCCAGCGGTGCCGGCAAGACGACGCTGTGTCTGGCGCTCAACGGCATCGTTCCGCAGTTCTACGGTGGACGGTTCTTTGGCGCGGTCAACGTCGCCGGGCTGGACACCCTCGAACACCCGATCAGCACGCTGGCACGCTATGTCGGCATCGTGCTGGAGAACCCCGAGACGCAGATCACGGCCACCTCGGTGGAAAACGAGATCGCGTTTGCGCTGGAGAACCTCAAAGTACCACGTGAAGAAATACTAGCCCGCATCCCCCGCGTCTTGGAGGCCGTCCGCTTGGAGGGCATGGAGCGCCGGCATCCTCAGGAACTCTCCGGTGGCCAGAAGCAACGCCTGGCGATCGCTGCGATGTTGGCCGTACGGCCCAGCCTGCTGGTCCTCGACGAGCCCACCTCACAGCTTGACCCAGTGGGAACACAGGAGATCTTCAGCATCGTGCAGGAACTGAACCGCGAGCTCGGCGTGACGATTGTGATGGCGAGCCACGCGGCTGAGGAGCTGGCCGAGCGCGCTGATCGCCTGGTGCTGCTCAACGCCGGGCAGATCATCGACGAGGGCCCGCCGGCCAAGCTCTACACGCAGGTCGAGCTCATGCAGCAGTTCCACCTGCGCCCGCCCGACGTCACGCGTACCTTTCACTACCTACGAAAAGCTGGATTCAGCATACCTGAGCTACCCGTGACCCTGGATCAGGGCATCGCTGCGATCAAGTCACTGGCTGCGGCGTGCCGCCCCCAGACCTCTGAACCCCGGCCTGTCCTCGCGCCGCGGAATGGGCGCCCGCTGGTGTCGGTGACGCACCTGGCGCATACCTACGACGATGGCACCCAGGCACTCCAGGACATCTCGCTGGACATCTATAAGGGCGAGTACGTGCTGATCACCGGACAGAACGGCGCCGGCAAGAGCACACTGGTGCGGCACTTTCTACGCCTCCTGCTGCCCACCGCCGGTGAGGTACGCATCGACGGCGTTCCGACCCGCTACCTAAGCATCAGCACACTTGCCCGCCGCGTGGGTTACGTGGCTCAGAACCCCGATAACCAGATCTTCAACACGACTGTGGAGGAAGAGGTCACGTTCGCGCTCCGGCATCTCGATACAGCCACCGGCGAAATCCGCGCACGGACCGAGCGAAGCCTCGCCATGATGGGGTTGCTGGACGTGCGCGACCGCCACCCGCTCTCGCTGCCCCGGGGTGAACGTGCACGCGTCGTCATTGCCGCCATCCTGGCGCTGGAACCCGAGGTCGTGATCTTCGATGAGCCGACCACCGGACAGGACTACCAGGGCGCACGCACCATTCTGGAACTCACCAAGCAGCTCCACGACGCCGGCAAGACGGTGATTGTGATCACCCACCACCTCTACCTGATGGCGGAGTATGCCGAACGGGTGATTGTGATGGGCAAGGGCACCTTGCTGCGCGACGCGCCCATCCGCGTGGCCTTCCACGAGACGGATCTGCTGGCCTCAACCTATCTGGCCCCACCGCAAGCCGTGCAGCTGGCGCAGGCCGTGACCGAGGCCACCGGAGTCCCGCTGCAGTGCCTGTCCCCGCAGGAAGTCGCCGGTGCCCTAGTCTGTCACACCACAGGATGCAGCCTATGAGCACGATGGCACTCCGGACGGTCGAACGCGACTCGCTCTTCACACGGCTCGATTTCCGTCCCAAGCTATTCATGATCGCCGTCATCACGGTCATCGCCTTTGTTTGGGAAGACCCGGTGATGGGCGGCGGGCTTGCGCTCTCCGTCTTGCTGGCGTGTCTCGCCGCCGGCGTCAAGCCCAGCTACATCCGGACGGTGCTGCTGTTGATGCTCCCCTTCAGCCTGATACTGATCCTCACCCAGGGCTTCTTCTCCAGAGCACTTATCACCACCCTCACCGGGCTGCAGCCAGACGATTTTCATATGCTCTTCGTCTTCCCCGCCACCTGGCCCCTGATCGGCCGTGCGGGGCTCTCTTGGGAAGGTGTGCAGTATGCCCTCAACATCATTGCCAAGAGCCTGACGATGACCCTGGTCATCCCTTTGGGCATCTTTACGACCGATGTCGATACGATGATCGTGGGTATGGTCAAGGCCCGGATTCCTTACAAGATCGCCTTCGTCTTCTCCTCCACGCTGCGGTTCTTCCCGCTGCTCTTCGCCAGAACCCAAGCCATCATCGAGGCACAGCGTCTGCGGGGCCTGGCCTTTGAGGCCATGGGACCGGTCAGACGGCTGCGGGTCTACGCCCGCATTGTCGTTCCCCTCATCCTGGGCGCACTCAACGAGTCGCAGATGCTGGATGTGGTGCTCCAATCACGGGCCTTCGACGGCAACCCGGACCGCACCTATCTGCACGACTCACGGCTGATGACCGCGGATTACGCGCTCTTCGGTCTATTCGGGCTCTTCCTGCTGGCCGCCATTATCGGCTATGTCGTGTTCGGTGTCGGCAAGTTCACCGGGGTGCTCTGGTGACCGGCAGAGCGACCGCGCCTGGCCACAGCTGAGATCAGGGCGATCACATTTGGAATGAGATGGCACATTGCCTGTCATACCAAACGAGTTGACCCAGTTACCGGCTTCATAGGGCGCCCAAGCGAGGGATCTCAGGCCTCAGGAACGTACGCAATTTAGCTCTCAGATCCCTCACTATCCCCCTAGGTTCAGCAGTTGCGTACTTGACCCGTTCGGGATGGCACACGAGCTCGAAGCTCGTGGCAAATGCGATTGCCCTGACTGAGATTGGCGCGGAACTGATTCAAAGGTAAAGTAGAGCTTGGAAGCATAGAACCTTCCTCACAAGCGCCGCCCACGGCGGCGGATGCACCACCCAAGAAGCGACCACACGGTGAGCTCGCTCTGACTATGCTTAGGAGATCGCAATGCGTCTGACTTTCACACTGAACGGCGAGGCTGTCAGCCTTGACGGCATCGCTGAAGACGTGCTGCTGCTTGATCTATTGCGCGACACACTGGGCCTGACCGGCACAAAGCGCGGGTGTGAGACAGGCACCTGCGGCATGTGCTCCGTCCTGATCGACGACGCCCTGACCCGCGCGTGCCGGACCCCCGTCAACAAGATCGCCGGACACACCGTGACCACCATCGAAGGGATGCTCGGGCCTGATGGCGAGTTGGGCGACCTGCAGAGCGCGTTCCTGGAATGTGGCGCCGTCCAATGCGGCTTCTGCACCCCGGCCATGGTGCTGGCCGGAGAGGCACTGCTACGCAGAACCCTCGCGCCCTCGCGGGAGGAGATTCGCCGCGCGATCAACAGCATCCTCTGCCGCTGCACGGGATACCAGCAGATTGTCGACGCCATCGAGGCAACCGCCCATCACCGGCGAGACCAGCACGACGCCATAGGCGGAAGCGAGGCCCAATGATGAGCAACCTTCGCTATGTTGGGAGTCCATCACTGCAGAATGTGGACGGCGCGGACAAAGTGTCCGGTCGCGCCAGATACGTGTGCGACATGGTCGTTCCGGGGATGCTTGTCGCCAAGGTCCTCCGGAGCCCCTTGCCCCACGCGCGCATCGCCAAGCTGGACGCAGCACCGGCGCTCACGGTGCCCGGGGTCAAGGCCGTCATCACTCACGCTGACTTCGTGGATGACGGCAACTTCGGCTGGCCGGTGAAAGACGCCTATATCCTGGCCGTGAATAAGGTCCGCCACGTCGGTGAGCCGGTGGCCGCGGTGGCAGCCGAGACGGAAGCCGCCGCCATAGCCGGGCTCAACGCCATCATCGTCGAGTACGAACCGCTGCCCGTGATCAGCACCGTCGATCAGGCGATGGGACCGGGCGCCCCACTGATCCCCGAGGTCTCGCCGACAGGAGAGGGCAACCTCTGCAATACCCACATCCTGCGCAATGGCAATCCCGCACGGCTGCTGGCAGAGGTCCCGGTACGCTTTGAGGCAACCTATGAGATGCCCCACCAGGAGCACGCCTATATGGAGACCGAGGGGGCGCTGGCGATCCCCGAGCCAGACGGCAGCGTCACCCTCTACGCCAACAATCAGAGCCCGCACATCAACCGCGATATCGCGGCTCAGGTATTAGGCCTCCCCACCAACCGGGTGCGCGTGATCCAGCCGCCGATCGGCGGCGCATTCGGTGGCAAGGACGAGGTCCTCTACCAGACCTCGGCGCAGGCTGCCAAATTGGCCATGCTCGCAGGACGACCGGTGAAGCTGATCTTCACGCGCTCCGAGTCCATGGCCGCCTCCTACAAACGCCAGGCGATGCGATGTCACATCGTCCTGGGAGCAGAGGCTGACGGCACCCTGAGGGCCGCCAAGGTCGATCTCACCGTCGACAGCGGCGCCTACTCCGCAGGTACACCGCTGGCCTCGTGGCGTGCCACAATGCACGCAGCAGGAGGCTATCGCTACGCTGCTGTGCACGTTGATATGCAGTCAATCTATACCAACAACGGCTACTCCGGCGCCTTCCGTGGCTTCGGCAACACCCAGGCCAGCGCCGCGGTGGAACTCGCCATCGATGAGCTGGCGGAGCGCCTTGGGCGAGACCCTCTTGAGTACAGGCTCCAGAACTGCCTGCGCGAGGGCGATACCACGATGACCGGCGACCCCCTGGATCAGACCGTGGGCCTGGTCGACTGTCTGGAATGGGTCCGGGACCGATCAGAGTGGACGAAGAAACGTGCCGACTTTGCCGCACAGCTGGAAGGTGGTCCAACGCGGCGCGGCATCGGCGTCGCCTGCTATTTCCACGGCAGTGGCCTGGGTGGCGAGGGCGAGGATTTCGCCACTGCCACGCTCAAGATCGAGGAGGACTACTCGATCACGCTGACATCCGGCTTGACCGACTTCGGGCAGGGGAGCCGCACCGTCTTCACGCTCCTAGCTGCGGAGACCCTAGGCGTCGACATGGACCGCATCCGCGTGCTGCGCCCGGACACGCAGACGGCGCTCGATTCCGGCCCCACGGTCGCCTCCCGCGCCTCCATCGTCGGCGGCAACGCCGTGCGTGTGACCACCGAGAAGGTCGCCTTGCTGCTCGAGTTGGCAGCAGCGGATCACCTCCGCTGCGATCCCCGGCAACTGATCCGCGACGGCGAATCCTATGTTGGCCCGAATGAGACGCCGGTGCCCTTCGAGGCCGTCGTCGACCACGCCCGCGAGATGGGGCTGCAGCTCTCGGCCCAGGGCCGCTGGCAGATCCGGCCCATCGAATGGAACTTCGAAACCGGCACCGGAGAACCCTATTTCTGTTATGTCTTCGGCGCCCAAGTCGCCGAGGTCGAGGTCAACCGGCGCACTGGCCGCACCCGGGTGCTAAGAATCTGGGCAGCTCACGACGCCGGCAAGATCCTCTTCCCCAAAGGCGCGCTGGGCCAGATGTATGGCGGCATCGCCCAAGGTCTGGGATTCGCCCTGATGGAGAACTTCCGCTTCAAAGACGGCGTGCCACAGACGCTCTCCTTCACGCAGTACCGGCTGCCGCGAGCCACCGACGTCCCCGAGATCGAGGGGACGTACATCCAGACGGCCGGCGCGGTCGGCCCCTACGGTGCCAAGAACCTGGCTGAACCAGTGATGATCGGGACTGCCCCGGCCATCGCCAACGCCTTCGCCCAGGCCACCGGCATCCGTGTGCGCGGCTTCCCGCTGCCGCGAGTCAAAGCCAGGTCCGACAGCAGCTGAGGCCAAACCCACCGGTTCGGGCGAATCCTTGAGTTGCCTGTGTTAAGTCACGCCACGCAGTTTTTGCCCTCGATGCCTTTCTTGGCACAGTGCCCACAGGGCCACAACTGCTAAAGGCTATCGCATTTGCCCGCAATACGCAGCGGACTTGTCGTTCCGAGTGGGTTCTTCAGGCCATTTGCACGACAGAGAGCCAAAAGGAGGAGTCTTCTGCCCCAAACCCGCACGTCCGTGTAAAGCAAGACCCCTCACATGTAAGACAAGATCCCTCACTTCGGCCGTTTTGAAAGCTGGCTGTGCTCTTGAGCCGTTCGGGATAAGAGCTTGCACGTGTTTGCTGCCAAATGCGATAGCCCTGACTGTCAGCCCCTTGCCAATTAGAACGTTTGGGCTATGATCAGCAGGGAGCCCCAACATCAATACCAGGAGAACGCGCGTGAAGGCAACCAAGCCATCGCGACTTCGCTCAAGCGCCACCGATATCGCCGTCCGTGCTCAAGAGCGCCGGGCTCGCAAACTCATGCTTCACGGCGATCTAGACAGCGCGACCGCAGTCTACCGCGAGATCCTGACGCTGGCTCCGGATGATGCCAATGCGCATTACCAGCTGGGCATCTGCCACCGGCAAATGCGCCGGTGGCAGGAGGCCGCAGCGGCACTCCAGCGCGCGCTGGAGCTGGGAGATGATCGCGCCGCCTCGCTGATAACCGAGGTCCGGGGCGCACTGCCCGGCACCCAGATCAACAATGTGATGGTTGAACCGATCCAAGAGGATCAGCCGGCCGTCGTCGTGGGCGACCGGGTGATGACCAGAACGTCGCCGGACGACGCGCTTACGGCGCTCTGGCCCGGTGATCCGCTGCCCGTCGCCCCGCGCCCCCA
>CAZEXX010000133.1:6882-10285 GCA_964516885.1 uncultured Anaerolineales bacterium
ATTGAGGCCGGCACCGGCATCGGTAAATCGTTCGCCTACCTGATCCCTATCCTGTGGTCAGGAACCCCGGCCATCGTCAGCACCTCCAACAAAGGCTTGATGAACCAGTTGTGGGAGAAGGACATCCCCCGGCTACAGCAGATCGCGCCCCGCCTGGTGAAGGCGGCCCTGCTCAAGGGGCGCAGCAACTACCTGTGCAAACTGCGGCTGGACAAGCTGCGGCAACAGATCGGCCGGCCTGAACGCCGGCCGGCGCTGGCCATGATCCATCAAGGGCTGGAACGCATTCCCGACGGCGATATGGAGCGGATGGGCCTGCCACCGAGTCTCACAGCACAACTGACCGTCAGCAGCCGCGAGTGCAGGGGACGCCGCTGTTCCCGCTTCGAGAGCTGCTTCTACGAGAAGGCCAAGCGCGAGGCGGTCAAGGCTGATCTGGTCGTCACCAACCACGCGATGCTCTGCTACAACGCCTTACTGGCCGAGAACCACATCCTGCCCGTGCGCCCGGTGCTCATCATCGATGAAGCGCACCAGCTCACACGCTACGCGATTGATGCCCTGACGATGGCGCTGGAGCGCGAGCTCTTCTGGAGCTTTATCAACGGGCCCACCGTGCGGCCTGCGGTTGACGATCCCAACCTGCTGCTGGATGTCAGGGCCGCCTATGACAGCTTCTTCCGCACCGCCGAGAGGCAGCGACCTCACGTCGCGCGTTCGGGCCGCCGCCCAACTCGTTGGGAGCTCACCGGCGAGATCCAATCCGGGCTGGCCCTGGGGGATGCGCTGGCAGAGCTACAGAGGGTATTATCCCACGCCTCGAATCTGGATGAGGCCGATCAGGAATCTGCGCTACTGCAGGTCGAGGAGCTGGCCACAACGGTCCATGCGCTCGCGAGGCCGGAGCCCGAGACGCACATCCGGCTCTGCGAGGTCGAGAGGGAGGGCACCAACGGCAGCCAGGAGTCCTACCACGCCCTCTACCGCCCCTTGGGTGTCGAATCTCCGCTGCGCCGCTTGCTCTTCGAGACCTGGCCTCGCGTGATCTGCACCAGCGCCTCGCTGGGTGTCGGCCAGGATCTGGGATGGTTCAAGAGGCAGGTGGGGCTGATTGCAGCTGAAGCGGATCAGCCGGTGATCTCAGAGACCTTGCGGAGTCCCTTCGACTACGCCAACCAGATGATGCTCTACACACCGCGGACCCTGACCCCAGTCTACAACGAAAAAACGCAAGCCTTCGCCTCCGACTATGTAGACCAGCTCACCGCGGAAGTCCAGCGGTTGCTGGAGGCGAGCCAGGGACGTGCCCTCGTGCTGTGCACCAGCCGTACCCGGATGCGACAGCTCTACGACACCCTGGCGCCGAGGCTGCAACACCGCTACCCGTGCTATCTGCAGGGAGAATACGCGCAGCCGGAGCTGGTGGCACGGTTTAGGGAAGACGGCAACGCCATCCTCTTCGCGACCCGCGGCTTCTGGGAGGGGCTTGACATCCCCGGTGATGCGCTGGCCCTGGTCATCCTCGACAAGATCCCGTTCGTACCCTACGATGATCCCGTCATCCGGCGGCAGGAAGCGCAGATCAGGGCACGAGGCGGCAACACCTTCTACGAAGTGCAACTCGCCCCCGCGATCTTGAACCTACGTCAGGGCGCCGGACGCCTGATCCGTTCCGAGACCGACCGCGGCGTCATCGCGTTGTTGGACGCGCGGCTGCTCAGTAAGTCGTATGGGCGCCAGATCATCCACTCGCTGCCCGAGGGCTGTCACACGACGGACTTCAGCGAAGTCGAAGTATTCCTAAGACAGACATAGAGCTTCAATCACGAAGCATCACGGAATCAACGCGCAGTATGAAAAGATCAGTGAGAATTCGTGCTGATTCGTGGTTAAGTATCCTTTCAGGCAACATCGGCTAGAACATCGTCGATGTTGCCCTTGGCCGGCCCCATCACCGAATCGGCAGCGCCGTAGTAGACCCAAGACTCTCGATCCGGCAACACCGCGCCGCAGGTGAAGACGACCTTGTTCACATCACCGACCAGCTCCCAGTCGGCACTCGGCTTCGGAACGCACTCCTCCTGCCGCGCGATCACCTTGGTCGGATCGTCCAAGTCAAGCAGCACGACGCCCAGGCGGTACTAGAGATTGTCGTCCACCCCGTGAGTGACCAGGAGCCGCCGACCTTCGCTGGAGAAGACGAGCACCCCATTGTGGTAGACCTCAAGTGTGTTCGCCATATCAGCCGGCCATCAGCTCCTCGACCTCACGCCGATAGGGCATCGCCGGCGCGGTACCGAACTTCGTGACCTGGAGAGCGGCACAGGCGTTCGCGAAGGCAACCGCGTCGGGAAAATCCTTGCCCTCAGCGAGGGCCACGGCCAGCGCGCCGTTGAAGGCATCACCGGCCCCGGTCGTATCCACAACCTCCACCCGATGCCCCGGGACGTGCACCGCGTCTGTTTCAGAGACGATGAGCGCACCGTTGGCCCCCAATGTGACGACAACCACACCCACCCCCTGCTCGAGCAGATGCCGCGCCGCAGCTTTGGCCTCCGCTACACTGGTCACCGGTTGGCCTGACACAATCTCGGTCTCTGTCTCATTCGGCGTCAGCACATCGACCAATCGCAGGATCTCAGATGACAGCGCCTGCCCGGGCGCCGGATTGAGGATCGTCCTCACCCCGGCCTCGCGAGCCAGCTCCAGAGCCCGCTGCACCGCGTCGAGAGGCGACTCCAGCTGAACCAACAGCACATCGGCACGGGAGATCGCCGCCTGGGCCGCATCCACGTCATCTGGGCACAACAGCGTGTTCGACCCGGGGGCCACGACGATCATATTCTCGCCATCGCCATCGACAATGATGAACGCCACGCCGGTGTGCGTCGCATCGGTGCGCAGCACGAAATCCGTGCTCACCCCTTCGTTCACTAGGTTGACCGCCGCACGATCGCCAAGGTCGTCGACACCAAGTTTCACAACCATAGACACATCCGCATCCAGGCGCGCTGCGGCGACTGCCTGGTTGGCGCCCTTGCCGCCGGGGCCCGTTCGGTATTGTCCCCCGAGAATGGTCTCGCCCTTGACAGGCATGCGCGGTGTCACAACGACCAAATCCTGGTTGAAGCTTCCGACCACTATTACTCTCGCTCGTTGATCCATGGCTCTCCTTTACAGCGAGGTGAGACTGCTATCGACTGAATTCGAAAGCAGGCACAAATATCTGACGGCTCACATCGACGAGGCCCAAATCAGTGGGCCGGAAGTTCGGCACGACGGGCAGAGGCAGCGAGGTCACGAGCCGGATCGGGTTCTCCACAACACGCACAGCATTGGCCGCCGCGACATACGGGGCAAACTCACCGGCCACCTCAGGCACCGACGACTGAGAGAGAAGGCC